>NZ_JALQDT010000004.1:0-359484 GCF_023631085.1 Caballeronia sp. INML1
ATAAGAATTCCACTGCGACAGCACCATCATGCCCCACGCGCGCGCGAATCAGGAACTGGCCCAGCCGAGTCGCTTACCTTTGAGCGGCGGTACCGGCTGACGCTCTGCTACGATTCGGAGACATCCGGCGCGACGGACAACGCGTGAATTCATGTGCCTAAAACTCTCTGAGCGCGCCACGAAAATAGGTAGCTGCTCAGCTAAAGATGAAGAGGCTGGAATGAAGGTGTTCCTTGATGATGAGCGGGCAACTCCCGACGGCTGGGAGCGGGTCTACTGGCCCGACGAGGCCATTCAATTGCTGGCGAGCGGGACAGTCGAGGAAATCAGCCTGGACCATGACCTCGGCGACGACACGCGCGGAACCGGATACGACGTCATTCTGTGGATAGAGGAGGCCGTTGCACTACGCGGGTTCTGCCCGCCGAAAATCACTGTGCACTCGGCCAATTCCTCTGCCGTCTCTAAAATGCGTGCTGGCGTGCTTGCTATCGAACGCCTCGCCAAGTGCAACAACTGCTAAAGCTGCCCAACGTGAGCTTCCTCGACCTCTCGTACGACCACATTTTTGAAGCCAGAAAGTCGCTGCCTTGGTGGCCGTGGGTGGGCAGTCAATATGCGGCATCGACCACAAAGACGATGGTTTTAGGTGAAAGCATCTATGAATGGAGCGATAAAAATTTCCAGGAGCGCTATGCGCGCACAACCGGCCTTCGGGAAACGCACGAGCGTCATGCCCTAAGATTCAAGCGTAATTCGCCTTACGTGCGCAACATCGAGCGTGCTATTTTTTTGGCATCCAATCCAAAGGACGAGCAGAAGCGCAGCCTTTGGACTTCGGTTGCTTACCACAATCTCGTGCTCGAACCACTTCGCGACATCGAACACCGTCCTTCGCAAGGCCAGTTCCTCAAAGGGTGGGCGGAGGTCCTCGACCTCTGCGGCTTGCTTTCTGTCCAGCAACTCTTGGTCTACGGAGTTGGCTCGGCGTCCGCGCTACGAGAGGTTGCCCTGAGCAAAAATGTCTCGTGCCGGATTGAGAAAGGGGAGAAGGTCGGACGCTGTAGTGCGCGGCGAGGTCTGATTGACACGGGCGACTCACAAATCAAGCTGCTCTTTATCCGGCATCCCAGCGAGTTTTTCAGCTGGAAGCGGTGGGGAGGCGTGATACACGAGAATCTCGCTGTCCAGTTCGGAGACTACGTCGGCGCGGCGCCAACTTCTGATGGGGGCGGGGGAGGTATTTGACCCGCTCGCCTATGCGCTTCCCGTCGCGACGGCAGCGCTCCCGTAGAAGTTCTCCCGAAACCCCGGTCAGTCTGGTCATGACGGTCACGCGGCGCGACAACGAGCATGGTCCCCCTGGTGGTGGCGTGCAAATACCCCACCACCCCAGTCTTGCTACCCCTCCATCACCCCACCCGATAGTTCGTCAACGCCGAAGAACAAAGCCGCACACGGCGGAATGCTCGGATGCACGTTGAAGCGATTTCGGCGCGTTATCAACGTTCGTTCGAGCCCCGCTGCGCACGGCAAGATGCAGTCGTTGACATGAATACTACCAACCGTAATTCGTTTAGCTTCAACCGCGACGCCATCCAGGCTGTCATCCCGACCGACGTCGCCGCCGCTGCACTGAATCGCCGCCCGCAGACTCTGCGCAATTGGACCTGTCTGGAAAACGGCCCCATTCGTCCGGTCCGCATCAACGGTCGTCTTGCGTGGCGCGTTGCCGATTTTCAGGCTCTGCTGGGTGGGGTGGCAGCATGAGCGCGAAAACCAACGTGAAGGAGCAGGCCGCACGCACTACCAAGCCGGAACTTGCACCCGTGACGAAAGCTGTAAGACGCTCGCTTAACGTCGTGTCTGCGGCAGACTTGCCCACCACCTATGCCGCCCCAGATGAACTGGTGCAGGGATTACTCACTACCGGCGGAAGCAGCATGCTGTATGGGGACTCGCACTGCGGCAAAACGTTCTTTGCCATCGACCTTGCTGCCTCTATCGCCAGGGGATGCGACTGGATGGGGCGACGTGTCGAACAGGGGCTGGTGCTTTATCTGGCTGCCGAGTCCCCGGAATCCGTGCGTTGTCGCCTTCAGGCATATCAGAAGCATCACGGCGTTCGCGTGCCCAACTTCTTCATCGCACAGAAAGCGATAAACCTGTTTGCAGACAATGTCGATACGGAGGCCATCATCGCAGAAGTCCAGGCGCTGGAGGCTGAACACGGGCAGCCGGTGCGGCTGATTGTGGGAGATACGCTCGCACGTCTGAGCGCAGGCGCGAACGAGAATATGGGCCAGGATATGGGGCGAGTCATCGCGCGCATCGACGAAATCCGCAGCGCGTGCAGCAAAGCGCATTTCATGCTCATTCACCACAGCGGCAGAAATGCTGCCGCTGGTGCGCGCGGATGGACTGGCATGCGCGCTGCTGTCGATACAGAAATCGAGGTGACTGAGCAGGCTTCGTGGCGATGCGCCAAAGTGACGAAGAATCGCGACCTCGGCTCAAAAGGGGAGCTTATCGGCTTTACGCTGGAGGTGGTCGAGGCCGGGACGACGAAGTGGGGCGCAGCGGCAACAAGCTGCGTTGTTGTTCCTGCCGATGTGTCCGAGCGTCCCAGCAGCTCGAAACGCGGCAGCGGCCCTAAGCCCGGCACAATTAAGGACAGGGTCATGGCGTTCCTGCGTGAGCAGAAAGTCGGAGTGCAGAAAGCCGATGTCGTCGCTCACGTCATCAAATGTGGCGGTGCTGAGTCGTCAGTGTATCGCGACCTAAAGGGTCTGGTGGCAGCAGGGCATCTTCGCGAGGTTGATGATGTTTTGTCTGTCACGGATAGTGCGACGTGAAACATGTACGCGAAGGTACGTGCAGGTACCAAAGCCGAGCACGTACCCGGCGTACATCTAGGTACGTACATACACATCTATATATAGATGTGTATGTACGTACCTAAACGCGGTGTGCGCAACGAGAGGCCACGTGAAGCGTTGTAAAAGGCCGGCTGACCAGGAAGGCGGTGGACGGCTCCACGCCATCAGCGCTGCTTCCTGGCTGCCCGCCTTTCCATCCTAGCGCAACGCATAGCCACGTTCACGACAGCGATTTCTTTCGCCCGCTTCGCGCGGGCGGTGGCAGCCAGGAAGAGCAGTGAGCGACGGCAAGCTATAGCGTTGCCGCATCCTGAGCGCGCAACCACGGGCGCAGCCCGTGAGGCTCACCGATTCTTCTTACCGCGCCAGCCAATCAGCGGGCTGGTCACACGCCCCACCGGTGGCGTGTGGCCTCTGGTTGCGGACGCGCGTGATGACGCAGACTAGGCCCGGGTAAGCCAAGGTTTCAGAGCGACGACCAGGCGAAAGCTATCCTGACCGAGATGACCAGCCTGACCGGGTTTCAGCCGAAGCTGGCGCGCAAAAAAACAATGCCCCCACCGAATGCCTTCGGCAGGGGCATTGCCCAATCCTCTTTTTCATGCGGCGACCGCGATGCTTTCAGCATCCTGCATTCCGCACGACTACCGCTTCCAGTTAAGAAGCCGTGGTCAAGGAGTTCACGAGTACAAGCGGTACGGTCTGCTCCGCAGGTACATCACCGTTCATGGCCTGATTGACGCGTGGACCAGGTTCGCTGGCCCCTCGTCACGAAAACACGATGTCCTCAAATCGGTATAGCTCGGTCGAGAACGTGATGAACGCATCAAGCGCACTCTTTTTCCAACCCGCCGCGACCAGGTCACGCGTGAGCTTCGCACGAAATGCACGCGTGCAGACGAAGATGACTTTGCCCCATTTCATGCCATTGCCCAGCAGCTTTGAGCCCGAGGTACTCGCGGCGTCGGCTGCAACAGCGTCGAGCCATTTCAGCAGCCTGGCATATTCTTTCGCGTTCTTCCGGCTTCTCTCGATTTCAACGAGCCATACCTTGCCATCATCGCCGCGCAGCAGAACGTCAGGCTTTTTGCCCGCAATGCCCTCGACTCCAAGGCCTTTGCCTTGCGAGAGTTCCCTCTCGGTAGTTACCTTGTAGCCAGCCAAAAGCGCTCGAATGGCCACCATATTTGCAATCGTGCGATGCCGAAAGTACGCTGAGCTAAACGCTCGCACCAGGTCCTTTCCCGTTGATGCCGTAATCCCCGCGTGTTGCAACCGACGCGCGCCCGCTTCTGAAAGCGCGTAAACAACGCTGCCGTCCGGTCCCTGCCCGCGCAGTACCTGCCGCGCATCGGCGAGCCGCCGCAGCGTGCGTTGTGCCATGCGTAGGTCGGACGCCGTGGCGACCGGCGCTTCCAGCCTTGGCTCGCCGGTCGCGCCGCTGGACCAGACCGGGCGCAAAGCGGCGCAATCCCTGGTCCTCAAAAACCCAAATCTGGCGAGCGACTTTAGTAGTCGGTCCTCTCGCTCTCTGGCGATGATGCGTCCGTCACGCGCCTTCACGAAGTATCTCCAAAAACGTGTCGATATTTCGTATAGCGCGAAAGACGCAGCATCACGTGTTCGCCCTCCTGGACGGCGGAGGACGAACACGGAAGGCGTAGCCGCTAACGCGGCGAGCCACCATGCCCTCTGCGCAAAACTGGACGTTTTGCCGGGCATTTTCGCCACTGGACGTGGCTCATGTCTTAAAAGCAGGCGCCCCGCTCTGCGCGCGGGCAAGCTGCTCACTCTGGCCCGCTGGACGCGTTCCAGGCATCGGCTCCGCCTTGGTCGGCGCGGCGCTTGACTGACCAACTTGCCCGCGCGCTGCTCGGGGCGCGGGGCATTGCTGCCCCCCATCGCTCTGCCGGTCGGTAGGCCGACCTCTCGTGTCTGGGGACACGAGCGAGCGACGGCTCCCCCCAAGCGCACATCCGGCTCGCGTGGGCGCGACCGCGGCTGCGCGGACAGCGGGCTGGACGCCCTTGTCCCCCGCCAACCCTTCGGGCTGTCGCGGCTCCTCTCCGTCTGCGCGCTTTCGCGCTCCGACTGCGCGCCTCTGGCTTGCAGGCCACGCGCGGCAAGCGCGCATAGGTCGCGGCCTGTGGCCGCGACAGCGTCTGCGTCGTGAAGTTGGTGCTTGCACGGTCCTTCCTGATTTCGCCGCCACCCACTGGCGACCGTACACCGGGCGGTCCGCATGGCAAGAGCCTGCGGCGCTCCGCGCACGTCCTCACCCGGTCCCCTGCGGAGCTGCGGCTTGCGGGCGTGCCCTTGCCATGCAGCCTTCTCGCCCGGTGTCGCGGCACGCCAGGGCGACGAACTCAGGAAGAACGGTAGCAAAACGGCAGCACCACCCCCACGCCGCATCCGGGAAAGTGAGGGGGCTCGGAATCTTGGAACCCGGTCAGCTTTGGAGAAAGCATTTTGGAAAAACGAGACGGCCTACAAGACATCTTCGGCGAAGTCATTTCGGTGTACACACGCGCGCAGGCAATCGCGGATGGCGTGTTGATTGATGTCACGGCAGACGCAAACGAAGCGGGCTTCAAAGTCCCGGTCGGAATCACCGCAGCGGCCTGGGCGGAGGTGGTTGCATGGTCAGCCGAGGACAGCGCTCGACAAATCCGCCAGGACGAACATGAGCGCCTGAATGAGCTGCTGTGGGCCGCCGCCACCTTGGCTCGCCATCACACGGGCAACCGCATGCCCTTTCAGCATCATCGCGTGCCGCGCGGTCGGGATGAGGTCCGTCGCACACCGATAACGCTCGTGATGGTCATTGGACCGGGAGATAACGCCGAGCCGGTCGTGACTTTCATGCTTCCGAGCGACGACTGATTTTTTCCGCCCCGTTGGTTTCGCGGGGCATTCAACCACTGCTCAATATAGGAGAGCGACCATGTCACATACCCCGATTAACCCCACCACCGGCCTGCCGATGACCGGTGGCGGTTACGGCGGCGTCGATGTCGGCGGCAGCCCTTATGGCACCGACATTCACGCGCGCCATAACCCGTGGTTATCCGCAGATTTTGACTGGACAGGCAACGGCTTTTAGTCCTGTCTAGCCACACCGCTGCACATCGCCTCGGCGAATCAATGACCGCTCCAAGCCGAGGCGTTATCATCCGAGGTTAGTCAGATGACCAGCAACGGGATAAAGGAGCCACGGTGAGCGACACGTCAGCCCAATACGAACATAAACAAGAAGCGGTGCAGCGCCCGGACGTGGGTGTTCAGGACCAATTCAGCAGCAAAAAGCCAAACCGCGTCTACAGATTCGATTCAAGCCTTGACCCGACCCTGTCGTGGGATGAGAACAGGGGACGCGAACTCGGCGAGTGGCTGATTGGTCTAGTTTCCCGCTGCGCACAGGAAAGTGAAGCGGCGGTCTTTCAGTCGCCGCAAATCTGGAAGGGAGGTGGCGTCCAAGTGCAGTCACTCAAGGCGGCTGCGGACCTACTACAAACCCTCTCACGTCCCTTCCTAAACTGGGCTGGTAAAGCAGAAAGGCACCAGCTTAGCGTGCCGACCACGCCGCTTTTCGTGCATGAACGGCATTCGACCAAAGCAATTCTGGACGGCATCGAAAGCCGCAAGGCCAAAGGTACCAACCTTGACCTATTCGGCGACCCGCAACTGGACGTAACCGACCGGTTGGACGCCTATGAGCACAAGGGGCCCTGGCAGAACAGAATGATTTTAGGGGACAGCCTCCAGGTCGCCAACTCTTTGTTGGAGTTTGAAGGCATTGGCGGTCAAGTTCAGATGGTTTATTTTGACCCCCCCTACGGGGTTCGGTTCGGGTCCAACTTTCAACCGTTTGTTCGAAACAATAAGGTCGGGCACGGTAAAGATAATGAAATGACTCGCGAGCCGGAGATGGTTAAGGCTTATCGCGATACGTGGGAGCTGGGGTTGCACTCGTACTTAACTTACATTCGCGACCGGCTATTCGTATTTCGAGAGCTGCTGCACGAGTCTGGCTCCATCTTCGTTCAAATATCCGACGAAAATCTTCATCACGTCAGAGAGGTGTTAGACGAAGTCTTCGGTGCTTCAAACTTTCGAGCGGTTATAACGTTCAAAAAGACTGCTGGACTTGGTACCGAGGGTTTGGCTTCTGTAGCCGATTATCTCCTCTGGTATGCACGGGATATTAGCCGCCTAAAGGAGCGGCCTCTTTATCAACGACAAGATTTCAGCGAAGACCCAAACTATGTTTGGGTTATGAACGACAAAGGTGAGAAGCGGCGGCTCACGGCTGAGGAAGCGGGCTCCGGAGTTATCGGTTCAGGGTGGCGCTTGTTTCGCCACCAAATTTTTCTCGCAGCAGGCCGCACCGAAAGTTGCGTCTATGACCTACCGCTAAACGGTGCGACCTACAAGCCGACTGCGGGGCGTAGTTGGTCCACTAATGCAGCAGGCGCACAACGTCTTATCGAGCAAAATCGACTAACGAAAAATGGAAATACGGTGAACTATGTCCGATTTGCAGACGACTTCGGATTTCAGCCTTTGAACAATTTCTGGCCGGACGGAGCGTCCGGCGTGGGGATGCAAAAAAGCTACGTGGTTCAGACGAATACAAAAATCGTCCAACGCTGCATGCTAATGACCACGGACCCCGGCGACCTTGTATTCGACCCGACATGCGGCTCGGGCACTACCGCGTACGTTTCAGAGCAATGGGGCCGTCGCTGGATTACCGTTGATACGTCTCGCGTTCCATTGGCGTTAGCGCGCCAGCGACTGCTGACGGCAACCTTTCCGTACTACGAACTAAAGGACCAGAAGCTAGGGCCTGCTGGTGGATTCGTCTACAAGCGGAAGCAGAACCGCAAGGGAGAAGAGGTGGGCGGTCTCGTGCCGCACATCACGTTGCGTTGCTTAGCAAACGACGAGCAGCCAGCGACTGAGGTCCTCGTCGATAGACCAGAAGAGCACAAGGATGTGGTCCGAGTCGCCGGACCGTTTGTTGTTGAAGCCACCATTGCAGCAGCACAGTCTTTGGGCGCATTCGCCGGTGATTCTGCTGCCGGTGATGTTCAGGCAGCGCCATCTGGGAACGAAAAAACACCAACTCACGGAGGTGATGCAGCGACCCACATCGAGCGCATGACCCAAGTTCTGAGGCAGTCCAAGACGCTACATCTACCTGGAAACCGGGAGCTGGTGCTGGAGCAAATTCGGCGCACCAGTGACGGCGACATTTTGCATGCTGAAGCATCCGACGCAGAAGGCAAGCGCATCGCCATCGTCTTCGGTCCTGAATCCGGTGCCATCTCGGCTGACATGGTTTTCAACGCAGCACGTGAGGCCCACTTCCTCCGATACGACCAGTTGTACTTTTTCGCCTTCGCCATTCAAGCCAAGGCGCGCGAACTTATTGAAGACCGCAACAAGGATGGCGCCCCAAAACTGCGTATTCAGTGTGCCTACGTGGCCGTGACCCCTGATGTTGCAATGAGCGACCTGCTCAAGACGACCCGCGCATCAGAAATATTCTCCGTTACCGGGCTACCGGACGTGACTTTGAGCAAGCATCAACAGAAGAACAACGCTGGCGAAACCCTTTACCAAGTCGAAGTGAGAGGCTTGGAAATCTTCAATCCGGCCAACATGGAGCAGGAGTCGGTCGAGGGAGAAAACCTGCCCTGCTGGATGCTCGACACCGACTATGACCCCTCGGGTTCCTTCTATGCTACCCAAGTGTTCTTCCCGAAGACCGGCGCATGGGACAATTTGCAAAAGTCTCTGAAAGCCAGCTTCGATGAATCGGTGTGGGGGCATCTAGCAGGTACCACGAGCGAACCGTTCGTGTTAGGCGACCGTCGTCGCGTCGCGGTGAAGGTCATTGATGAGCGAGGTAACGAGCTAATGCGCGTTATTGAGAACATTGCATAAGGGAGCGAGCAATGTCACAAATTAACGCAGTCGAAGCGCCCATCATCAATTCCCCGTTCGAAGAACCAAGGTTCCATTGGCATATCGAGGAAGGTAAGCAACCACAAAAGCGCGAAGGACGTCGTCTCGCCAGCTACTTCTTCCGTGTGCCGGAACACGCTGGTCGCGGAAAGAAAGCCAAGAAACAGAACGTACTGTTCGACCAAGACGCAAAAGGCAATGAGTACCTGCTGGACGCCGCGAATCTTATACGTCACCGACTGAAGGAATGGCGTGCTCGCGAATACAGCGGGGCAACGAAGGTCACCAGGGAGTTGATAGCGCTGTGGCGCTCTAATGACCGCAAGCAGCGACTTTTTTTCGCACAGATTGAGGCGGTCGAAACGATACTGCTTCTTGTAGAGGGGCCGGAAGACCTCAAGCAAGGCATTCGCATCCCCGTTGACGAGCCCGGCGACGATGCAAAGGCCGCCGGATATAAGGCATTTGTCCGATACGCGGTAAAGATGTGCACAGGGTCAGGTAAAAGCACAGTTATGGGCATGTTAGCGGCGTGGTCGATTCTGAACAAAGTGGCAGATTCGACCAACCCGAATTACTCGGATACTGTGCTCGTCGTCTGTCCAAACGTCACCGTCCGCGACCGGTTACACGAACTTGACCCAAATCTGGACGAAATCAGCCTGTATCGCACCCGTGAGCTTGTGCCGCTGCATCGCATGCCCGACCTGCGTCGGGGCGAGGTATTTGTCACCAACTGGCACAACCTGGAGCGTCGTGAGCTTTCCGATGTAAACGGAACGTCGGCAAAGGTGGTAAAACGCGGCATGCCGATGGAGAAGCGGCGCTCGGTCAAGCTGGGTGGCAAAGACCAACTAACTGAGGCTGACATCCGCCAACAGGCGCTGACGGGCGCTTTCGAAATCGTGGGCGAAGTCAAGGACCGCCACGGTGTTCTGAGTGCGTTTGAGGTTAAGGAGACCAAATACTATGAGAGCGACACAGCGTTCCTGCGCCGGGTGCTTGGCAACCGCAAGGGTCGCAGTTCCGCCATCATGGTGATGAATGACGAGGCCCACCATGCCTACCGACGCGGAAAGGCTGAGGTTGATGATGAATACTCGCTTGACGAGGAAACAGCCGATGCAGATGCACGCGAGGCCACGGTCTGGATTGAAGGTCTGGACCGCATCAATAAGGCATTGAATGGGGCGAAGAACGGCGTACGTCTCTGCATAGACCTGTCTGCCACTCCCTTCTACATCCAAGGTTCAGGCAATGAAGTGGGCAAGCCCTTCCCGTGGGTAGTGTCCGACTTCAGCCTGCTTGAAGGGATTGAAGCGGGGCTGGTGAAAATTCCCCAACTGCCAACCCAAGACATTACTGGTAGCGAAACGCCCGCGTACTTCAATGTGTGGCGGTGGGTCCAAGAGCGTATCGAGCAGGATGGCGGTGGCAAGACGAAGCTCAGTCCGGACATGGTTATGCGCTACGCCACGACGCCGATTACGCAGCTTGCCGACGAGTGGCGCAAGACACTGCATACATGGAAAGCGCAATTCAAAGATGGATTCCGCAAAACCGATGTGCCGCCTGTCTTTATTGTTGTATGTCGCGATACCGCGCTGGCTAAGGAGCTGTATGAATGGCTGGCCGATGGCAAGCCGGACTACGGCCAGTCGCCGATTGAGTTTCGCAACAAACCCGGCCAGGAAAATACCATCCGCGTGGACAGCAAGATTGCGGAGGACATTGCCTCTGGTGCGAGCGGTAGTGACGAAGCTCGGCGCTTGAGATTTGTGCTGGACACCGTCGGCAAGACTGCCTGGCCTGGTGGCCATATCCCCGAGGAATACGAAGCACTGGTCGAGAAACATAACCGCAAGGCTTTGGACGACGAGGACAGCGGGTTGGTGACGATTGATGCCAGCATTCCGCCTGGACGCGACGTGCGTTGCATCATCAGTGTTGCGATGTTGTCGGAAGGCTGGGACTGCAACACAGTGACCCACGTGGTTGGCCTGCGACCGTTTGGCTCCCAGTTGCTTTGCGAACAAGTCGTGGGCCGTGCGCTGCGCCGCACGTCATACGCCATTGATGAGGCCACGGGTTTCTTCCGGGAGGAGACTGCCAAGGTCTTCGGCGTCCCATTCGAGCTGATTCCATTCAAGGTGGAAGGCGACGGGGCACCACCGCCGACGCCGCCTTCGAATCAGATATACGCTGACCCAGCCAAGGCGGAATTTGAAATCACGTTCCCCGTGGTTGAAGGCTACATAGACCCCGGCATCACCCGAATTTCGTTGGATTGGACCAAGGTTCCCACGCTTACGCTGGACCCGCTTGAGGTGCCGGACACAACGCTCATGATGGGGCTAGCAGGGGCTGATGGTCGCCTTGCCGCGTATGGTCCGGGTGCAGCCGAACTGGTGACGTTGGAAGCTTGGCGCGCGCGCGTTCGCGTACAGCAAGTCGCCTTCACCCTTGCAAGCACACTCGTTCAACAGTGGCAGAAAGAGAAAGGCGATAGTATTCCCACGCACCGCCTTTTCCCCCAGCTACTCGCTTACGCTCGGCAGTTTCTGGCAACCAAGCTCGTTTGTAAGGGAAACCGCGCGCCTCAGGACGTAGCGTTGAACCCGTATTTCAGCAAAGCGGTCGGCTGCATCATTGACAACGTGCAGGCCGTCGATGAGAGCGGACAGGCTCAAGAGCAGCCTAATATCCCGGCAGGCGCAGCGGGTATGCGTTCGACACGCTTCGTTGAGTTCGCGACTGGCCGCGACTTGTGGCCAGTGACCCGCAGCCACCTGAACGCGATGGTGGCGGATACTAAGAAATGGGAGCAAAGCGCGGCCTATTGCCTAGATACGCACCAGAAGGTCCGAGCTTGGGTCAAAAACGACCATCTCGGCTTTGTCGTGCCGTATCGGAAGGACGGCAATAAACGGAGCTACTTGCCCGATTTTATCGTCGAACTGGTGTCCGGTGAAAAGCTGGTGGTCGAAATCAAGGGGCAGGTGATTGACGACGCTCTCGTGAAAGAAGCGGCTGCCAAGCGGTGGTGCGAGGCTGTCAACCGCGACAGCAGATACGGTTGCTGGAGCTATCACCTGATGAAGCACCCGGCAGACTTGATGCAACTGCTCGACCACCGAAATTGAGCTATGCTCGCGGCCGAGCCGGTGAGTTTTTCGCCCTACTGACGCAGGCGCAGATTCGGTAGCTTGGCCGCATGGCAAGAGGCCACGGAAACGGAGTTCCGTGGCCTCTTGATTTGACCGACACGGTTTTCACTATACTCAAGACTGGCGCAAACCCGCCGTTAACTCGTATGGTGAGAGCTGCATGCTATCGGCCGGCCACTCGGCGACGGCAGAGTGGAACGAAATTTGCAAAGCTCTTTATGTGGTAACTACCACTGACGGCGGTGAAAAAATGCACTACATTTCTTTTGTGCCACAATGGCGCCCGATTGCGTGCGTTGCATTAGTTTAAATCTATTCAATGAATATATTAATAGGTTTTGCACAATCGCAGTCCGCCCAGCCTCGGAGAGCAAAATGAAGCTGCATGATATTCAGTCTGACCGCCTTCCAGAAATAGACGATTCCGTAAAGGAATGCGTCAATTTAGGAGAGTGGCTCCTGTTCAAAACCGATGCATCGGTAGATGGGCGAGGGGTTGCTTTCTACCTTAAAACAGCTACTAGCGTGTTCGAGCTGAGCGATAGCGGAAAGGTGCTCCACGAAGTGGACGATGGTGCCGAAAAACTTGAGATTGATGAGCTCTTCTATTTTTCGGACGTCCGCAAGCCGACTTCTTTAAGCAACATGCGCCTTTGAACGTATCAGCGGACGCATCGAAACACTAGATAGATAATGAGTCTAATCGGGGGTAATACCAAGTGGGCGCTTTTTCTGTCAGCGAGCGCGGATGCCGAACCGCGTCACGTGATGGACCTCGCGTTTGGACTTATGTGCTTGGAACGCGCAGGTGTAAAGATTGATGACATTGCGCTTTACGTAGACGGGACAGATAGAGTCTCTATCGAAAACTTTATTAAAAGCGGAACAACGTCGGCTTTTGTAGTGAAAGAGTCGAAGGATTTTTTCGTCGACCAAGAAAAAAATACCCACGAAAGTTTGGTCATGTTTGTGACGGGGCACGGCGGTCCTGATGGGCTTGACGCGGCGCCACCGATTACACCGCACAGATTGTTAGATAGCATCAAGTCGTCGCCCAATTTGAAACGGGCAGTCGTGTATCTTGGGCAATGCTACGCCGGCATTTTCAACTACATTGGTGCGGGAAGTAAGCCCAACCAGAATGGCGAAAACGACCCGGAAGTTGTCTTCATCGGCGCGACCAATCTTCACGAAAGCCTAAGTTCTTACACGTCTGAGCACCTTGTGACAGGGCCGCAGCAATGGCCTGCGAACCTCTTCTTGCTGTTTGCATTTAAGTGGTTTTCCAATCCCATTGACGTAGATGGCGACGGCAGGGTCACAATAATAGACTCATATAAATTCGCTGGCGTGTACTCCAACGCAACGAATAAACAAATAAAAGCTCAAGCCTTTCCGCAGACGCTTGACCTTCAAAAGAAGTGGTCGGATGCGAAGGATATAGACGAGAAGAACTCATCGCCGACGACGAAGGCGAACTTGGACGCTGCGCATACTCTCTACAAAAAGCATTTAGAGTTGCTCTACGTCCATCAGGAGTGCTGGATTCTCAACGCTATCCCGTCACAGCGAATCGATGCTAGGTGATTGCGCGATTCGCCTGGCGACGCGCTGGGCCTTCCAATCGCATCCGCTGCCGATGGTCACCAACTGCGGTAGCTCAAGCTAAAATGCAAGTCGGGTTCAATGCAGCGGGGGCGCAATCCCCTTGGCGTGCTTGAGCAAGAACCGAGTCGCAGTTTCGCGGGCGCGAAACTCGTCAATGCCGTAATGCCCCTGAACGATGCTGCCGACCGCCAAGTCGAGGCAGTAAGGCGCGGGACTGAATCGGGTCGGCTTGTGGTTAAGGATACGACGCAGCGTCACGGTGACCGTGGCGTCGCTGACCTCCGCCGCGACTGAGAATTCTTCCAGAGTTTCGAATTCCAACATCATGGTGCTCCTAGCCCCGGTCGCCGACGGGAATCCAACGCTTATCGGTGTCCATTTTTTCGACGGTGACTTCGCTTAGAGAAAATGAGCCAACATGTTCCCACCAGTCGGCCGGGTCCGCCTTGAGATTGGAAGCCCTCTTCTTCGCATGGCGCCGCCACCAAATAGACCACATCTTTCCTGCTTTGCGCAAACTCTCGCCGCGTTTAAGCCGGCTACTCGTGTGACCGAACCAATATAGACCGTCGGCCATCTCATGCATTTCATCGAGCGAGAGCCTGCGAATGATTCTGCCATTCGCGCCAGCCAGAGGTTTCATGACCGAGGGTTCATACCGAGGATGGGGCGAGAACCAGAGAGTCGGCTGTTCCGGAGGCTGAACGCCGATGTCGGCGGGCAGGAGGATGCCGGTTTCTCGGGCGAGCTCGTATTTCTGTCTGGTCGTGTAGTGCCAAGCCATCATGATAAGGTCCGTGGAGTCGTTTGAAATTGACCGCTTAGGCGCGGACATCAGCTCGCCAGCCTTTCGCGGCTGCTCGCGACTCCGCCTGCAATTCCTTCACGACATCCTTGTAGAGCCCGCCACGGAGGTTGGCCACTAGGTAGCCGATACGGCGAGCACCCTTTGCCGTCACGACGAACGGCACGTTCCCGAGGCTCCAGACTCTGTCGTCCCGTTCATTGATGGCCCGTTCAGCTCGTTTCGAAGCAGGGCGCAGGTATCCCCGTTTCACCAGTCCGAGGATGCCGACTTCCGTGAGGATGTCGCATTCCCGTTTGTTGAACGAGCGGTACGTAAAGCGAAGATGACTATTAAAATGTTGGCTGTTGTACGTCCGTTCCAGGCACATCAACCCGAGCACCATAGTCTCCATCGGCGGGAGCGCTTCGACTTCTTTTCGACCGGAGTACGGCGTGACCTCGTCAGTGAAAAAGAGGCTCATCATGGTTTGCATGAAGGATGCGCTCGGGTCGTTCAGTTTTTCTTGCGGCAGCATAATAATTTCTCCATCGGTCGTGTTGGTTAAGCTCGTGTGCGACATGGCACGGGCCGTCTGAATGGCAACCAGGTGCCGCCACACCCGGCGGGCTCGAACGGACGTTGTTGACCTGCAAAAACTGCTTCAACGTGCGCTTGAGCTGTTCGCGTTGTGTGGCGTCGCTCACAGCACCGACAGAATCAGGTGGGGTGCCAGTGGGGGCGCAAGAGTGGGGTGGTGGGGTATTTTGCGCGCCACTACCGGGAGAGGCGCGCGTGACGGCGCGTGGCCAGACGGACCGGCTTTTGCGAAGAATCTTGGAGAATGAGCTGCCGTTGCAGCGGGCGGCGCAAGAACGCGTGGCCGTCTAACTTGAGCAATTACCCGGTCGAGCTGGTCAGTCTGGTCAAAACATGAGATGACTTCGGTTGGTGCAATTAGTTGAGTTGCCCACCTTTGACTTAGGCAGCCACCCAAGGAGCCAGTACGACTCACCGTGAGGTCCTCAGTATGACCGGACTGACTGGTGCCGTGGATGAGCGCGCCGTTAGTGCTCGCTCGAAGGGATGCCGGCTACACGCCGCAACTGCTGCATGCCCAGAACGGATACCATGCGCGACAGAATCGCGGTCTCCGCTTGCGCACGCTCGGTGTCATCTCGGTCGTCCATGACGACTAGGATGCGACTCGCGTTTTCATCGTCCGCGAGGTCCATTGCTTTACGAAGTATGGAGCCGGTGCTATTGGAGTTTGGCCGGACGGCATCAACAAGCTGGTCCCCATATTCGAAATCGAATATATGCAGACGGCCCGACATCCCGACGATTTGAGGGTGTGGCACAACGTTGCGGTCAACGTGCCACGCTCGCAAATAAAACTCGACCTCGGCGAGGTACTGCTCCGTTTCGTCGGATATACCTCGTTGCTCGCGCTCGTAGTCGACCACTTTGAGCAGCGTTCCTACGTAGCGCCTGACTAAGTCTGGCAATTCGGTCGACTGCGACCGCCCAGTGAGTTCACCCGTATCTTCAAGCTGCAAGCCATGCGCTTCGGCCAGTTGTCGGAGGAAACGCCATTTCTTTCGGTCCGAAATATCGAGCCCGACAGTCGACAAATGGAAAAGGGTGTCCGAGTTATCGCTAATCTTGACGGTGGAGTCGAAGTCGTCGAGATAGAAGTGGATGACGTCGCCGTCTGCAAAACAAAAAGGCGTGCTGACCGCCAGCGTCCCAGTAGGGAACCGGTGGCAGGAGAACCCCAGTGCTCCGAGAAGGTTGGCGCAATTCATAGCTAAAACAAAGAACCCTCTGTTGGTGAGCGATATTCCGCTCCGAAGCCAATGTTAGCGTTTCGCAGGAAGAGGTGAAACCATTGCTCGTGGTCAGCGCAACATAGGTTAGGCGCCGGTTCGATTTCCTCGGCTCGGTCGCCCAAGTGTTGATGGGGCCCCATTAGCAGCTTACCCGGTTCGCGATGGCTTATGCGGTCTGGACGGCAGACTTCAATTTGGTAAATGCGGCTTTTATTGGTCAGGCGGCGCACGTAAAGCGTAAAAGAGTACCGGCAGTCTTCTGGGGCAACGCCCAGGCGGAACCCCATTTCACACGACATCCCCGCGAGTGCTACGCCTTCCTCGGAAAACACTGGGGCCCGCCACCATCGGAAGTTGGAGTTGTTCGGTTGATGGTCCCAGCGGACGTTTTCAGCGACGAGCTTGGGCTGGTCGATGATTGCCGCAATTTGCGCATCGGAAAGCGCTGGCGTTTGGGAAGTTGCCACTTATCTTCATACACGAAGGTGAAGCTGCGATGCTGACCTAAAATTCGCGCGTGCGCAACCTTGTGGATGGCGACGGGGTTTGGACCGAGCGGTGCAATTAACACCCCTCTATGGAAAACGACGGCAACCCGTTGGCGAGATGGACTTCGACGACGACTTCGGGCGCGCGCCCAGGAGCGGGCGCGCGGCTGCGTACCACGGCAAGCGACATGATTTCACCTGAAACGGCGCTTCGACCGCGCCGGCAAAAAAACTAGAAACTCACGGCTCGCTAGCCGAGGTATGCAGGACCGGCGCTCAGTCCTGCGTGGTGCTGGAGCCTGCGCCCGCGAGACGCTGCTCCAGTTGCGCGACGCGCTTCTCGAGTTCCTCCAGACGTGCGCGTGTGCGCACCAGCACCTGCGTCTGCGTGTCGAATTCCTCGCGCGTCACGAGATCCAGCTTCGAGAACCCCTGCGAGAGCATCGCCTTCATATTTTTTTCGACGTCTTTCGCGGGCGAATTCTTGAAGAGATCGCTCATCTTCTGCTGCAAATCGTTGAAAACGTCGTTGGGCTGCTTCATCGTTTCTCCCTTCTTGCACAAAAAAAGTGCATTCATTGTTAGGTCAGTGCCCCGTTTTTTCGAATGTTCGAAATTGGTGCGCGCGACTCACTGCGCCGGCATGCCCGGGGCACCGTCGAGGCGCCGCGATTTTAGCGCTGCCGCGCGCTCGCGTTGTCCGCCCATGCCCCTTTTTGCGGGACCTCCAGACCACTCTAGCAACGAACCTACCCCGGCGCCAGCATGCGCGGCGCGCGTTGGCCGTTCGGCCGACCCTTCGAACGAAGGTTTCCGTAAACCGCCGAAACCCGCATGAGTGCTCGCATGGCATACGAGTTGCATAACTGGCGCGGACCTTTTCTGCACGCTTCTTTGAGCGGCCCCGGCAGGGCAGACGTCGCGGTAACACCCAGCGCATCCCGCTTTAGAAGGCATCGAAGGATCAGCACACCACAGCGAGGGACTCATGAAGCTCATTACCGCAATCATCAAGCCGTTCAAGCTGGACGAAGCGCGCGAAGCGTTGTCGGCCATCGGCGTCTCGGGCATCACGGTGACCGAGGTGAAAGGCTTCGGCCGACAGAAAGGGCACACCGAGCTTTATCGGGGCGCGGAGTACGTCGTCGACTTTCTGCCGAAAGTGAAGATCGAGGCGGCCGTATCGGACGACATCGTCGATCAGGCGATCGAGGCCGTCGAGCGCGCCGCGCGCACGGGAAAGATCGGCGACGGAAAGATTTTCGTCACCGCGATTGAACAGGTCATTCGCATCCGCACCGGCGAGACCGGCGCCGACGCGCTCTAACAAGAAATTGGCGATAAGAGGAACCAGAAGAATGCGTAACTTTTTGATGTCACTGCTGGTGGCGGGCGCGCTGGTCGGCGCGAATGTCGGCACCGCTCTCGCCCAGGATGCGTCCGCTCCGGCCGCTGCCTCGGCACCCGCGTCGTCCGATACCGCCGCAAGTGCACCGGCCTCCGCCAACACGGCGATGGCGTCGTCGGCGGAAGCCGCATCGGCGGCGGCAGCAGCGTCGGGCGCGTCGGATGCAGCGCCCGCCGCGCCGACGGAACCGGTCATGATCGATTCGTCCAAGATCAGCTCGGGCGACACCGCCTGGATGCTGACCTCGGTCGCCCTCGTGCTCTTCATGACGATTCCGGGTCTCGCGCTCTTCTATGCGGGCATGGTGCGCAAGAAGAACGTGCTCGCCACGGCGATGCAGAGCTTCGCGATCTGCTGTCTCGTGACGATTCTCTGGACCGTCGTCGGCTACAGCATCGCGTTCACACCGGGCGGCTCGTTCATCGGCGGCTTCTCGCGCGTGTTCCTGCACGGCATGGCCTACATCAAGGGCGACAAGGCGACCACGCTCACCGTGAGCCACCTCGCCACGACCATACCGGAGTCGGTCTACTTCGCGTTCCAGCTGACGTTCGCGATCATCACTCCGGCGCTCATCACCGGCGCATTCGCCGACCGCATGAAGTTCTCCGCGATGCTCGTGTTCATGACGCTGTGGTCGCTGATCGTCTACTCGCCGGTCGCGCACATGGTCTGGGAACCGACCGGCTGGCTCGCGTCGGCTGGCGTGCTCGACTTCGCGGGCGGCACGGTGGTTCACATCAACGCCGGTATCGCGGGCCTGATGTGCTGTCTGGTGCTCGGCAAGCGCGTCGGCTACGGCCGCGAAGTGATGGCTCCGCACAATCTCGTGCTCTCGCTGATCGGCGCGTCGATGCTGTGGGTGGGCTGGTTCGGCTTCAACGCGGGTTCGGCGGTGGCGGCTGACGGCCGTGCCGGCTTCGCGATGCTCACGACGCAGATCGCCACGGCGTTCGCCGCATTCGGCTGGATGTTCGCGGAGTGGATCACGAAGGGCAAGCCGTCGGTGCTCGGCATCATTTCGGGCGCCGTCGCGGGTCTGGTCGCGGTGACGCCGGCGTCGGGCTTCGTCGGCGTGACGGGCGCGATCGTGATCGGCATCGTCGCGGGCGTGGTCTGCTTCTGGTCGGCGACGTGGCTCAAGCACAAGTTCAACTACGACGACTCGCTCGACGCGTTCGGCGTGCACGGCGTGGGCGGGATCATCGGGGCGTTGCTGACGGGCGTGTTCGCCGTGAAGGACATCGGCGGCTTCGACGGCAGCGTGCTCGTGCAGGCAAAGGGCGTGCTCGTCACGCTGGTCTACAGCGGGGTCGTCAGCTTCATCCTGCTCAAGGTCATCGACATGACGATGGGCCTGCGTGTCACGGAAGAACAGGAACGCGAAGGTCTCGACGTCACGCTGCACGGCGAGCACGTCGAATAAGGATTCGTCGCAACCGGACGTCCGGGGAGGGCGTCGGTTGCCACGTAAGGAACGAGCGCAGCGACTTCGCCCGCCTTCACGGCGGGCTTTTTTTCGCTGAACGGTTTTCGTCGGGCTTTCGTCGAACCACTCGCGCGCAACGGATCGTGTGAAAGGGCGAACCGGGCGTTCGTACTCGGGTGTCAATGGCCGGGAGACCTTGTCGACTGGTGGTTCATACCCAGTTAGGCAAAGCAATTGCTCTACAATCTTTCGTCCCCAGTTCGCGAGTGATCAATGGTTCCGCACCTAGTTACGGCGTTAAGTGGCCCGCTGCTCGACCTCGAGCGGAAGATCCTCGAGGCCATGCCCGCTATCGAGCGCTGGTTCCGGCTCGAATGGCAAGAGCACACGCCGCCGTTTTACTGTTCGGTCGATCTGCGCAACGCGGGGTTCAAGCTCGCGCCCGTCGACACCAATTTATTTCCCGGCCGTTTCAACAATCTGCCGCAGGAAGTGCTGCCGCTTGCGGTGCAGGCGGCGATGGCGTCCATCGAGAAAATCTGCCCGGACGCGAAGAATCTGCTCGTGATTCCCGAGCGCCACACGCGCAACGCGTTCTATCTCGAGAACGTCGCGCGCCTCGCGCTGATCATGCGGCAGGCCGGACTCAATATCCGCTTCGGGACGCTTGACGAGAACATTCACGGTCCGGTGACCATCGCGCTCGCGGATGGCCAGAAGATCGTGCTGGAGCCGCTCGAACGCACGCCGCGGCGTCTGGGCCTGAAGAACTTCGATCCCTGTTCGATCCTGCTCAACAACGATCTCTCCGCGGGCATCCCGCCCGTGCTGGAGAATCTGCATGAGCAGTATCTGCTGCCGCCCTTGCACGCCGGCTGGGCCGTGCGCCGCAAGTCGACGCATTTCTCCTGCTATGACGACGTCGCGAAGAAGTTTTCGAAGCTCGTCGAGATCGATCCGTGGATGGTGAATCCGTATTTCGCGCACGTGGAAGGCGTCGATTACGAAGCGCGCACCGGCGAGCAAGCGCTCGCCGAGGCCATCGACGGCGTGCTCAAGAAGATTGCGAAGAAGTATCGCGAATACGGGATCAGCGAGCGGCCGTATGTCGTGATCAAGGCGGATGCCGGCACCTACGGAAAAGGCGTGATGACCGTTCACGACGCGAGCGAGGTCGCCGCATTGACCAAGCGCGAGCGCACGAAGATGAACGACGCGAAGGAAGGACTGCAAGTCCACGACGTGATCGTGCAGGAAGGCGTGCATACCTTCGAGCGCGTGGAGAATGCGGTTGCCGAGCCGGTGGTGTACATGATCGACCGGTATGTCGTCGGCGGTTTCTATCGCGTGCACGAGTCGCGTGAGCGCGACCAGAACCTCAACGCGCCGGGCATGCATTTCGTGCCGCTCGGTTTCGAGCACACCGCGCTTCCCGACACGCACGCCAAACCCGGCGCCGCGCCGCCGAACCGCTTCTACATGTATGGCGTCGTCGCGCGGCTCGCGTTACTGGCGGCATCGCTCGAGCTCGAGAAGACCGATCCGGAAGCCATTCAGGTGTGATACGGCGGCTTGCGGTAAGCTCGCAGGCCGCGCACCGAACTAGCGAATTGTCATGAACATCCTCTTTATCGCCGACCCGCTCGATCGCTTCAAGATCTACAAGGACACGACCTACGCGATGATGGCCGAAGCCGCGCGCCGCGGCCACGTGCTCTTTGCGTGCGAGCCGCAGCATCTCGCGTGGACGGGAAGCCGGGTCGAGGCGAGTGTGCGACGCATTGCGATCGTCGGCGACGAGGCGAACAGCGACCGCTGGCCCTGGTATGCGGCCGAGCAGGCGGAGCATCTGCCGCTCACGCATTTCGATGCCGTGCTGATGCGCAAGGACCCGCCCTTCGATCTCGAGTACGTCAACGCCACATGGCTGCTGGAGATCGCCGAGCGCAACGGCGCGCGCGTCTTCAACAAACCGCAGGCGATTCGCGATCATTCGGAGAAGCTCGCCATCGCGGAATGGCCGCAGTTCGTCACACCCACGCTCGTCACGCGCGACGCAGCGCGTTTGCGTGCCTTCCACGCCGAACATGGCGACGTGATCCTCAAGCCGCTCGACGGCATGGGCGGCATGGGCGTGTTCCGCGTGAAGGCGGACGGCATGAATCTCGGTTCCATCGTCGAGATGCTGTCGGAGGACGGCGCGCGCACGGTCATGGCGCAACGGTTCATCCCCGAAATCAAGGACGGCGACAAGCGCATCCTCGTGATCGGCGGGCAGCCCGTGCCGTACTCGCTCGCGCGCATTCCGCAGGGCAGCGAAGTGCGCGGCAATCTCGCGGCGGGCGGTCTTGGCCGCGCGCAGCCGCTGTCGGCGCGCGATCGTGAAATCGCCGAAACGCTCGGGCCGGTGCTGCAAGCGCGCGGCTTGCTGCTCGCCGGGCTGGACGCGATCGGCGACTACCTGACCGAAGTCAACGTGACGAGCCCGACGTGCTTCCGCGAGATCATGGATCAGACCGGCTTCGACGTCGCCGGCATGTTCATCGACGCGCTCGAGCGCGCGGCCGACTGAGTCCGCCGGCGCACGGAGCGCGCGCGGACAGCGCGTCAAACTCAACTCGGCGGCACTGTTACAATTGACTTCCCGCTGGCTGCGGTTTTGGGGCGCAATCGCGTCTTAAAGCTCGGTTAAGCATCGAGGCGCAGGCTGGAGATCATCGAGTGGAAGCGGTTGATTTCCGCCTGATCCGCGCCCACGTAGGAGTTGTGTTCCGCGCCGCTCGCGCGCTTTCGAGCGAACTTTGTACGTTATCGTCTGACTTTTGCCGATAAATCGTCGCTGGGGCAATATCCTGACATGGCTGGCATCCTGATCATCGCGCATGCACCTTTCGCCACCGCGCTACGCGAGTGCGTGGCTCATATCTACGGCGGTCTGCCGGCGCGCATCGGCGTCATCGATGTGATGCCGGACTGCGATCCGGTCGAAGTTCGCGCGTTCGCACGCGCCGAGATCGATCGTCTGAAGGAAGAAAACGGCGCAATCGTGCTCACCGACGTGTTCGGCGCGACGCCTGCGAATATCGCGGCGAGCCTCCACGATACCGACGTGCGCGTGCTCGCCGGCTGCAACCTGCCGATGCTGGTGCGCGCCGTGTGCTACCGCGCGACGCCGCTCGACACGCTGACCGAAAAAATCCTGCAGGGCGGCTCGAAGGGCATTCAGGAACTGGATTCGTCCACGCCGCTCAACCCCTGCGCCCTCGCGACGAAAGCTGCCGGCTCGCCCGATCCGGCGTGCTCGGCGAGCGCGGATCTCGTCAGCACGAAGGCCGCCAGCCACTGACGCCGCTCAATTCATCTATCTAGCGTTCGGAGCATCATGCTGCAACAAGAAACAACAATCGTGAACAAGCTGGGGCTCCACGCACGCGCTTCGGCGAAGCTCACGCAACTGGCGGGCAACTTTCAATGCGAAATCTGGATGAGCCGCAACGGCCGCCGGATCAACGCGAAGAGCATCATGGGCGTGATGATGCTGGCGGCGGGCATCGGCAGCACGGTGACTATCGAAACCGAAGGCGCCGACGAAGCCGAAGCGATGCAGGCAATGCTCGCGCTGATCGCCGACAAATTCGGGGAAGGGCAGTAAGCGCTTCGCCGCCCTGGAGATTCAATGAAGAGCCGCGCATCGACGCGGCTTTTTCGTATCTGCGTCACGCGCTCGCGTAACTTCGCGCAACCGTTCCGGCCCTGACGCCGCAGTGTGTTCAGGGACTTACCGCGTCAATCGAACTTATAATGGACGCGCGGTTTGCGCCCGCCGAGGGGGCTCCCGGCAGACCGCGACAATCAAAATTAGAGGAGGTGCGCGTGTCCTTCACGCTGCATGGAATTCCCGTCTCGCGCGGCATCGCCATTGGGCGCGCGTACCTGATCGCGCCGGCAGCGCTCGACGTAGATCATTATCTGATCGAACCCGATCAGATCGACGCCGAAATCGCTCGTTTTCACGCGGCGCAGGCGGGCGTGCTCGCCGAGCTCGAAGCACTGCGCGACGATCTTTCCGCCGACGCGCCCAGCGAAATGAGCGCGTTCATCAACGTTCATACGATGATCCTGAACGACGCCATGCTCGTGCAGGAAACCATCGATCTCATCCGCACCCGCCGCTACAACGTCGAGTGGGCGCTTACCGAGCAACTGGAAATTCTCGGCGGCTATTTCGACGAAATCGAGGATGAATACCTGCGCGAACGCAAGGCCGACGTCGAGCAGGTGGTCGAGCGTCTCTTGAAGGCGCTCGCCGGCGCGCCGACGGCCGCGTCGCTCGTCGTGCATACGGCCGCGAGCAACGGTCACAACGAGATGATCGTCGTCGCGCACGATATCGCGCCGGCGGACATGCTTCAGTTCAAGACGCAGGCGTTCAAGGGCTTCGTGACCGATCTCGGCGGCCGCACGTCGCACACGGCGATCGTCGCGCGCAGTCTCGGCATTCCGGCGTCCGTCGGCGTGCAGCAGGCGAGCGTGCTGATTCGCCAGAACGATCTCATCATCGTCGATGGAGATCACGGCATCGTCATCGTCGATCCGGCGCCGATCGTCCTCGAAGAGTATTCGTACCGGCAAAGCGAGAAGGTGCTGGAGCAGCGCAAGCTGCAACGCCTCAAGTTCTCGCCGACGCAAACGCTCTGTGGCACCAAGATCGAGCTGTGCGCGAACATCGAACTGCCGGACGACGCCCAAGTCGCGGTCGAGGCGGGCGCGATGGGCGTGGGCCTGTTCCGCACGGAATTCCTCTTCATGAATCACAAGGATCAGTTGCCGGAGGAAGAGGAGCAGTTCGAGGCGTACAAGCGCGCGGTCGAACTGATGAACGGCAAGCCGGTGACGATCCGCACGATCGACGTCGGCGCCGACAAGCCGCTCGATTCGATGAGCGGCGGCGACGGCTACGAGACCGCGCCCAATCCCGCGCTCGGCCTGCGCGCGATCCGCTGGAGCCTGTCCGAGCCGCAGATGTTCATTACGCAGTTACGGGCGATCCTGCGCGCGTCGGCGTTCGGCCCGACGAAGATCCTGATTCCGATGCTCGCGCACGCACAGGAGATCGACCAGACGCTCGATCTGATCCGCGAGGCGAAGCGTCAGCTGGACGAGGAAGGCATCGCGTATGACCGGCAGATTCAGGTCGGCGCGATGATCGAGATTCCCGCTGCGGCCATCGCGGTGAGGCTGTTCTTGAGCCGGCTCGATTTTCTGTCGATCGGCACGAACGATCTGATCCAGTACACGCTCGCGATCGATCGCGCGGACAACTCCGTCGCGCATCTCTACGACCCGCTGCATCCGGCGGTGCTGAACCTGATCGCATTCACGCTGCGCGAGGCGAAGCGCGCGGGCGTGCCGGTGTCGGTGTGCGGGGAAATGGCGGGAGACCCCTCCGTCACGCGTCTGCTGCTCGGGCTTGGACTCACCGAATTCTCGATGCACCCGAGCCAGTTGCTCGTCGTGAAGCAGGAAATCTTGCGCTCGAATCTGAAGGCGTTCGACAAACCGGTCGCGGACGTGCTCGCGGCTTACGAGCCTGCGGAGCTGCAGGCCGCGCTCGCGCAGCTCCAGAAGGTCTAGGCCAGACCGTGATCGGCGATCAGTCGTTCCACCTGAGCGATGACCTGCTCGGGTGAGATCGCCGAACTGCATTGAAAGCGCCCGGGTTTGTCGCGGCGGCGCGGACACCACTGAAAGTCTCTGTCATCGAAGTCGCAAGTCGTGTCGTTGAAGCAACTGTTGCATGCGTGGAAATTGATCACGCGATACGGCGTGCGGAACTCGGTATGCGGATGGGTGAAGCCGCTGATCATCACCACGGGCGTGCCCGCCGCCCACGCGAGCCAGGACAGTCCGCTGCTGAGTCCCACAAAAAAATCCGCGTGCCTGAGCAGGGCCGCCCGCTCTTCGAGCGGACGATCGCCGGTGAAGTCCTCGCAGCCTTCCGGCATCGTGTTGAGGGCGCCATCGGCGCCGTATTCGCGATGCCGATCGATGCAAAGGACACGGTATCCCCGCGATTTCAGATGGCGATCAGTGCCGGCCAGCCACGCGGGTTGTTCCAGTACTTGCACTGCGCCGTCGATTGCGTCGCGATGCACACGTAGCGCTGAGCGAGAGGCCGCGCCGAATCCGCAACCACGATGTTCGGCCGTCGCTCTTTGCATGGCACGCCAAGCAGATACGCGGCCGCATCCTGCAGGCTGCTCATCCGCGGATCGGTTGGCTGGTGATCGCGATCGGTGTACGGCGAGAAGAAGCCGAGAAGGTACGTGGCGTAGAACGGTTCATCGAGCGAATCGGCGGATTCGGGCGACACGAAGCGCATCTCCGGGTAGCCCTTCACGAATAGCGCTTGCAGATGCGCGGGCAGCGCGACGTGAACTTCGCACTGCTCCTGCAGCCGGAAGGCTTCCACGGCAGGCATCCACGCGAGCGTGTCGCCGAGCGCCGTGCCGGACGGACGAATCAGGACGTGACGGCCGCGCGCGTCGTACGCGTGACGAAAAACGAGGCGCTCGCCGTCGAACACCTGCAGTTCGAAGCGCACGAAATATTTACGCCTGCTCGTGACGATCGAATCGGCTTCGACGGCCTCGTCGAAAACCAGGCTGAACGTGTCCAGGTCGACCATGCGGACTCGCCAGCCGTCGACCGGCACCCGCACGCGGCACCCGTAATTGAAATCATAGAGAATGCCTTCCGGTCCGACGAATTTCGGAAGCGATGGCCGGACGAACGCGCTTTGTGTAAGGCCGCGCTGCGTGCTTGCCGATGAAGTGACGATGCTCAAGTGACGATCCGGTCTTTGACGGCGCACCCGCTGCCGGGCGGTCGATTGAAGGATCGGACAGCTTAAGTGGATTGACCCGAACGCCGCCTAGGACGTGACCCAATTAGCGCGCCGCTTCACGAATCGCCGCGTTTGCGCAGACCGGGCAATCCGGCTGTCGCGCGATCTTCATCGTGTTCCATTCCATGCGCAGCGAGTCGAGCATCATCAGCCGGCCCGCAAGCGTCTCGCCGAAGCCGCCGATCGCGCGCAGCGCCTCGGCCGCCTGCATCGCACCGATGATGCCGACCGTCGGCGCGAACACGCCCATCGTCGAGCACGCGACTTCCTCGAACGGCTGATCCGGCGGAAACACGCACGCGTAGCAGGGCGAGTCCGGCGAGCGGAAATCGAAGGTGCTGATCTGCCCGTCGAAACGCAACGCCGCGCCCGACACGAGCGGCACGCGATGCGCAACGCAAGCCGCGTTGATCGCGTGGCGCGTTGCGAAGTTGTCGCTGCAATCGAGCACGACCGAGCTGCCGGGCACGTTGGCATCGAGCCATGCGGCGTCCGCGCGCGTGCTCACCGCGATGACTTCGACACCGGGATTCAATGCGTTCAATGTCTCGCGAGCCGATTCCACTTTCAGCGTGCCGACCGATCGCGTCATGTGCACGATCTGCCGCTGCAGATTCGTGAGATCGACGGTATCGGCATCGACCAGCGTGATCTTTCCGACACCCGCCGCCGCGAGATACATCGCCGCGGGCGCGCCGAGGCCGCCTGCGCCTATGATGATCGCGTGCGCGTCGAGAAAGCGCTCCTGCGCCTCGATGCCGATTTCATCGACGAGGATATGGCGGGAGTAGCGAAGGAGTTGATCGTCGTTCATCGCGGAAAGAATCGGCTTGCTCGAACGAAGCATTCTAAGCGCGCAAAAGAGAAAAGGCTTCGCAACGTCATGCTGCGAAGCCTTTTGCCGGACTACGGGAAACTTACTTCGATTGCTGCGCGGTCGGCGACGAGGCCGGCTGCGCGCCCGACGCCGGCGCGGAGCCCGGCGTGGCCGGCAGCGCCGGAGGCGCCACGACCGGCGCCGATGCCGAACGCGGCGGCTTGTTCTGCGCGAGCTTGCGTTCGCTGTACGACTTCGACTCCACGACCTGCTTGCCTTCGAGCTTGTTCAGCCCTTGCTGGAGCATGAAGTCGTCCGAACTGCCGAACTCGACCGGCTTGCGCTCGCGATCCTTGCGGCGCTGCTCGGGCGTCTTCTTGTCGTTTTGCTCTTCGAGAATGCGCAGTTGCTCCAGGCGATCGGCCTCGCGCTGTTCCTGCTCCTTCTTCTCGTTCGGATCCTGCGTGTTGGCGAGGTGGTTCGAGTAGTCCACTTCGCGCGTGACGAGCGCGTCATCCGGATCGCCGTCCGCGTACTGATCGACCGGAACGTCCGGGCGCACGCCCTGGTTCTGAATCGACTTGCCGCTCGGCGTGTAGTAGTAGGCAGTCGTCAGGCGCAGCGCGGAGTCGGCGGTCATCGGGCGAACCGTCTGGACGGAGCCCTTGCCGAACGTCGTCTTGCCCACGATGAGCGCGCGGTGATGATCCTGCAGCGCGCCCGCGACGATTTCCGAAGCCGACGCCGAGTAGGCGTTGGTCAGCACGACCATCGGCACCTTCTTGAAGATCTCCGGCACGCTCTTGAGCGGATCGGAATCGAAGGAGGGCAGGCGGTAGTTGTCGTAGGTGTCGCGGAAGGTCTGCTTCGCGTCCGCGATTTGTCCATTGGTCGACACGACCACGGCGTTGTCCGGCAGGAATGCGCCCGCGACGCCGACCGCGCTTTGCAACAGGCCGCCGCCGTTGTTGCGCAGGTCGAGCACGAGCCCCTTCAGATTCGGCTGCTGACGCGCCAGATCCTGCAGCTTCGCGGCGAGATCCGGCACCGTGCGCTCCTGGAAGCTCGTGATGCGGATATAGCCATAGCCCGGTTCCGGCACTTTCATCTTCACCGACTGCACGCGGATCACGGCGCGCGTCACGGTGAGCGGGAAGGTGCGGTCGTCGCTCTTGCGGAAGATCGTGAGCGTGACCTTCGTGCCCGGTTCGCCGCGCATCTGCTTCACGGCTTTATCCAGCGTCATGCCGCGCACCGGCTTGTCGTTAATGCGGGTGATGAGGTCGCCCGGACGAATGCCGGCGCGGAACGCGGGCGTGTCCTCGATCGGCGAGATCACCTTGATGAGCCCGTCTTCCGAAGAAATCTCGATGCCGAGGCCCGCGAAGCGGCCCTTGGTCTGCTCCTGCAGTTCTTCGTAATCGGTCTTGTCGAGATACGACGAGTGCGGGTCGAGGCTCGACACCATGCCCTTGATGGCGGCGGTGAGGAGCTTCTTATCGTCGACAGGTTCGACGTACTCGTGCTTGATTTGCCCGAAAACTTCGGCGAACAGCCGCAATTGTTCGAGCGGCAGCGGCGAGGAGGCGGATTGCTGTGCGGATGCGGAAATCTGCAATGTTGCGAGTGCGCCGGCAGCAACGCCTGCGGCGATCAGGCCGAAATTTTTCAGGTTCTTTCGCATAGGGGGTGCGGTCGGAATCGAATGAGCAGCAACGTAGGTGACGGGCCAGTATACCCGCTCGTCTTGATCGACGACTTAAACGCAACTTAAATGCCAGAGGCTTTGACGCCTCGCAGCGTAGGGTTGCGCACGTTTCAACGCCAATATGTCGATGCCGCCGGCACGCCGTCAGCCGCGCGTCATATGCGGCGAGGGCGCTTTTTACGACGCCCTCGCATGCGAATCGCACCGCGCGACCAAGTCATCGCGCGGCCTGCGATACGGCCTCAGCCCGCCTTGCCCTGCTTGGCGACAGCGGCCTGCGCAGCCGCGATGGCTTCCGGATCGCCCAGATAGTAGTGCTTGATGGGCTTCAGGTTTTCGTCGAGCTCGTAGACGAGCGGCACGCCGTTCGGGATGTTCAGCCCGACGATGTCGTCATCGGAGATATTGTCCAGATACTTGACGAGCGCGCGGATCGAGTTGCCGTGCGCCGAAATGACGACCTGCTTGCCCGACTTGATGGCCGGCGCGATCGACTCGTTCCAGATCGGCAGCACGCGTGCGACCGTGTCCTTCAGACACTCGGTGAGCGGCAACTGCTCGCGCGGCACCTTGGCGTAGCGCGGATCGTTGTACGACGCGCGCTCGTCGCCCGGTTCAAGCGCGGGCGGCGGCGTGTCGTAGCTGCGGCGCCATACGAGCACCTGATCGTCGCCGTACTTCTTGGCCGTCTCGGCTTTGTTCAGACCCGCGAGCGCGCCGTAGTGCCGCTCGTTCAGACGCCACGAATGCACGACCGGGATGTACATCTGGTCCATCTCGTCCTGCACGTGCCACAGCGTGCGGATCGCGCGCTTGAGCACCGAGGTATAGGCGATATCGAACGTGTAGCCAGCTTCCCTCAACAGCACGCCGGCCTGACGCGCCTCCCGGTTGCCCTGCTCGGTCAGGTCGACGTCGACCCAGCCGGTGAAGCGGTTTTCCTTGTTCCACGTCGATTCGCCGTGGCGGATGAGCACTAGCTTGTACATGATTTCGGTCGGTCAGTTGAAAAAGCGGGTGCGCCGATCGCACCCCGTCATCCTGCGCGTGCAGGCGGGGCGTCGCCATCGGCCGGACGGCGGAGGCCATCGCGGGAAACGGTTATTTTATAATGCTCCGATTGCCCCAATTCCCCTTTCTTCCTTTCCTACTAAATTCTGGCGGCCCTGACGTGACGTTTTTCACCAATTACACGAATATCGCACTCATTGTCATCGCGCTCGTTTCCGGCGCGCTGCTCCTCTGGCCCGCCATCTCGCGGCGCGGGCGAGGCGGCATTTCCGCTGCCGAAGCCACCACGCTCATCAACCGGCGCAATGCCGTGATCGTCGATCTGCGGCCGGCTGCCGAATTCGCGAAAGGGCATCTGCCGCAGGCACGAAACGTCGAATTGACGGAGCTTCAAGCAAAAATCGGCCAGATCGCAAAGAATAAGAGCAATCCGGTCGTGCTCGTTTGCCAAACCGGTCAAGAATCGCAGCGTGCGAGCCGCGCCGTGTCCGAAGCGGGTTACGCCGAGGTCCACGTTTTGCAAGGTGGAGTCGACGCCTGGCAAAAAGCCGGCATGCCGGTGGTGAAACAAGGAGCAGTCAAGTGAAGAAAGTGATGATGTACAGCACGGTCGTGTGCCCGTATTGCCAGATGGCCGAACGTCTTTTAAAGTCCCGCGGGGTCGAGACAATCGAGAAGATCCTGATCGACCGTGAACCGGGCCGGCGTGAGGAAATGATGACGCGCACCGGCCGGCGCACCGTGCCGCAGGTTTATATCGGCGAAACGCATGTCGGCGGATACGACGATCTGTCCGCGCTCGATCGCAAAGGCGGTCTCGTGCCGCTGCTCGAATCCGCCTGAAGGCACACTAGCGGCGCGTTCAATGAATAGACGCGCCGCATACCGAATTACCTAGGGAATTACTATGTCCGACGAGAACAATCAGCCGTTTTTCAATATCCAGCGCATCTATCTGAAGGACATGTCGCTCGAGCAGCCGAATTCGCCGGCCATCTTTCTCGAGCAGGAAATGCCGTCGGTCGAAGTCGAAGTCGACGTGAAGGCCGACCGGCTCGCCGAAAGTGTCTTCGAAGTGCTGGTCACGGGCACCGTGACGGCGAAGGTCGCGGGCAAGGTCGCGTTTCTGATCGAAGCGAAGCAGGCAGGCATCTTCGATATCCGCAACATTCCGGCCGAGCAGATCGATCCGCTCGTCGGCATCGCGTGCCCGACCATCCTGTTCCCGTACTTGCGCTCGAACATCGCCGATGCGATCACGCGCGCCGGTTTCCCGCCGATTCACCTCGCGGAAATCAACTTCCAGGCGCTGTACGAGCAACGCATCGCCCAGCTCGCGAACGCGCAGGAAGGCGCGGCCAACGGCGCGACGCATTAACCTTGACTCTGCCGAACCGGAGCCGAGCATGAAAGTAGCCGTTCTCGGCGCCGGCGCGTGGGGCACCGCACTTGCGGGCCACCTTGCGACCCGGCACGACACGAAGCTCTGGGCGCGCGACGCCGCGCTCATCGAATCCCTCTCCCGCACGCACGAAAACACGCGCTATCTCGAAGGCGTCGCGTTGCCGCACACGCTCGCATTCGAGGCGGATTTCACGGCGGCGCTCACACACGCATCGGCCGACGAAGCGTTGTGTGTCGTCGCGACGCCTGTCGCCGGCTTGCGTGCACTGTGCCGCGCGATGCGGCAGGCCGGCGTCGTGCCGGCGCATATCGTCTGGCTTTGCAAAGGCTTCGAGGCGGATACGCAATGTCTCCCCAACGAAGTCGTCGCCGCCGAACTGCCGGCGCATCGCAGCAACGGCACGCTCTCCGGCCCGAGCTTCGCGCGCGAAGTGGGGCAGGGCTTGCCGGTCGCGCTGACGGTCGCGAGCACGTCCGCGCAACTGGGCGCGCGCACGGTCGCGGCGTTCCACCACGGCGCGATGCGCATATATACCGGCGATGACGTCATCGGCGTCGAAGTGGGCGGTGCCGTCAAGAACGTGCTGGCGATCGCCACGGGCATTTCGGACGGCCTCGGCCTCGGTCTGAACGCGCGCGCGGCGCTGATTACGCGCGGGCTCGCGGAGATGTCGCGGCTGGGCGTCGCGCTCGGCGGCCGCGCGGAGACATTCAACGGTTTGACCGGCCTGGGCGATCTCATTCTCACCGCGACGGGCGATCTGTCGCGCAATCGGACGGTCGGCAAGCAACTCGCGAGCGGACGTACGCTCGACGAAATCCTCGCGGCGCTCGGCCACGTCGCGGAAGGCGTGCGATGCGCGCGCGCGGTGCTTGGACTCGCGCAATCGCGTGGCATCGAGATGCCGATCACACAGGCGGTATGCCGCGTGCTCTTCGAAAACGTGGCTCCGCGCGATGCGGTGCAGGCGTTGCTGAGCCGGGACGCGAAGGCCGAATAGCATCGCGTTCATCCGCAAGGAGGTGTGCGATGGTCAAACTGGAAGCGCAGGTCGTTGACATCACCACGCTCGACGTCGACGCTATCGTCAATGCGGCGAACAAATCGCTGCTCGGCGGTGGTGGCGTCGACGGCGCGATTCATCGAAAGGCGGGCAAGGGTTTGCTGCGCGAATGTGAGACGCTCGGCGGCTGTGAAACCGGCGATGCGAAAATCACCGGCGGCCACGATCTTCCCGCGAAGCACGTCATTCACGCGGTCGGTCCGCGCTGGAGCGGCGGCCACAGAAAAGAGCCTGAGCTGCTCGCAAACTGCTACCGCCGCTCGCTCGAACTCGCTCAGGAAGCCGGCTGCGAGTCGCTCGCGTTTCCCGCGATCAGTTGCGGCATCTACCGCTTTCCATCGGACCAGGCCGTGCGGATCGCGGTGCGGACCGTCATCGACACCTTGCCCTCCACGCCTGCTGTGCGACACGTCGTCTTTGCGTGTTTTCAGGACGACATGCTCGCGCTCTATCAGGCCGAGTTCGATGCTCAGGCGCCGCCTTCGAAGCCCGCCTGACGCCACGCCTCGAACGTCACGATCGCCACCGTATTCGACAGATTCAGGCTGCGATTGCCGGGCCGCATCGGCAGGCGCACGCGCTGTTCCGTCGGAAAGCGCTCCAGCAATGCGGGCGCGAGGCCGCGCGTCTCGGCCCCGAACACGAACCAGTCGCCTGTCTTGAACGCGTGATCGAAGAACGGCGTCGAGCCGCGCGTGGTAAACGCGAACATGCGCGTGGCATCGGGTGCTTCTTTGGCAATGAAGGCATCCCAATTCGCATGCACGTTCATTTCGGCGTACTCGTGATAGTCGAGGCCAGCGCGGCGCATCTTCGCATCGTCGAGCGGGAAGCCGAGCGGCTCGATCAGATGCAGGCGCGCGCCCGTGTTCGCGCAGAGGCGGATCACGTTGCCGGTGTTCGGCGGAATTTCGGGTTCGACGAGTACGACGTTGAACATGGATTGCTGTGAATGAAGGTGGTTAATCTTTCGGCGTACGGAGCGCCACGAAATTGGTCACGCGGCGCGCACCGGCATGCTTGAGCGTGCGGGCGAGGGCGTCGAGCGTCGCGCCGGATGTCATCACATCATCGACCACGCCCACGTGTCTCCCGCGCACATCGCCCGAAACGGCGAACGCGCTCGCGACATTGCGGCGGCGCGTTTCCTGATCCAGCCGCGATTGTGCCGATGTGTGCCGCACACGCGTCACGACAGACGCGTCGCTTCGCACGTTCATCATGCGCGCAAGCGGACGCGCCATCGCCCACGCCTGGTTATAGCCGCGTGCGACGAGCCGGGCATGGGACAGCGGCACGGGCACGATCAGGTCCGGCGCGGGCAGATCGCTGTCCTCGAAGACAGCAAGCAAATGCCGCGCAATTGTTTCGCCCGCTGCAAGCCGCGCACGAAACTTCAATTCGACGACGAGCGTATCGAGCGGCGCGCGATAGTCTGCGAGCGCGAGCGTGTCGTTGAACGCGGGCGGCGATTCGAGGCACGCGGCGCAGTGCGCACGCGTGTCGTCGCGTTCCCGTCGGAGTAAAGACGCGGACAGCGGCAGCGCGCATGTCGCGCAGCGCAGACGCGGCTCGTTCCAGTACTGCGCGTCGCAACCGTCGCACAGCAGTCTTTGCGACAAATTGCCGCACAACGCGCACTGGCTCGGCAGCGCGTAGGCGGCGAACCGTTTCGCGGCCGACGCGAATTCGCGAAGGCGCGCTGCCATGGGCGTTTGAATTGGAGGACGGTTGCTGTCGGCTTTCATGACGGCGAGATCGGGAAAATCACGGCTCGAAGCGCTAACACGCCCATTCGTTGCGCCTCAGGAAGCGTTTATGCCTCGTATCAGCACTTCGCACGGGTTGTTTTCGAGACGACCGAGTATACTTCGCACTCTCCGCAAAAAGATCGACATGTCCCCGACATCCCCTGAAACCGGCCGTTCGGCCTATGATCCGCGCCGCTTGCGCGCGATCTTCGACGATCGCGCCGCCGCCTTCGACGAGGTCGCGTTTTTGCCGCGCGAAATCGCGCAGCGCATGCGCGAGCGTCTCGAATACATCAAGGTCGCGCCGGTGCGCGTCCTCGATGCGGCGTGCGGCGTCGGGGCGGACTTGGGCGGTCTGCGGGAAAGGTTTGCAGAGGCGTCGGTGACCGGCATCGATATGTCGTCCGCGATGCTCGCGCGCGCCCGTGCCGCCGAAGCGGCGGACGCCGACAATGGCGCGGGCTGGCGTCGCTTTCTTCCGTCGACCCTCGCGAAGGCGTTCGGCGCACGCGGCCCGCAACTCGCACAGGCCGATTTCTCCGAGCTGCCGTTCGCACCAAGTGCGTTCGAGTTGCTGTGGTCGAACCTCGCATTGCATTGGCATCCGCGTCCGGACGTCGTTTTTCCCGAATGGCAGCGCGTGCTCAAGGTGAACGGCCTGCTGATGTTCAGCACGTTCGGCCCGGATACGTTGCGCGAGCTCAGAGCCGCGTATCGGGAAGCAGAGCGCACGCTCGGGCTCGATCCCCAACCGCACACGATCGATTTCGTCGACATGCACGATCTCGGCGACATGCTCGTGGAAAGCGGCTTCGAAATCCCGGTGATGGATCAGGAAGTCCTGACCATCACATACAAGTCGCCCGAATCGCTTTTCGCCGACGTGACGCGCTGGGGCGCGTATCCGTTCGAGCGCGCGTTCGGCGCAGGGCGCGCGGATCCGAAAAACGTGCGCAGCGCGGTGCATCAGGCGCTCGACGCCCTTCGTCGCGACGACGGCACGATCCCGCTGACCTTCGAAGTGATCTACGGCCACGCCTGGAAAGCGGTGCCGCGCACGACGGCCGAAGGACACGGCATCGTGCGTCTGCAAGATATCGGCCGAGGCTCGAAACCGAAACGCTGAATCGGTAAATAGGGCGTTCGTTATGTCTGAAATTTGCGCGAAAAATGCGCGCAAAAAGGTGCGTCAAAAGGGCGCAGAGGCTTGTGGCGCTTGGCTCTGCGACGTTACGACCCTTGCTTGTGGATGCCACTTAACACGCCTATAATGCGTCAGTTTGTCGCCTGGGTTGACACAAATTTGGGCGAAATCCGAGCGAAAGTATGTGATTACGTGCGGATTGATGGAGGCAGCGATGCAAGCCAGCCAGACGCTGACGGAGTCCGAGCCGGTCATCAAAGACTGGCTGATGAAGCGAAACTGCTCGGTGTCGCCGCGTCAGTTCGTGGGCTTCTATCTGTCGCTTGCGTTGTTTTCGCTGGCAATCGCAACGCCGCTGTTCCTGAATGGCGCCTGGCTGGTGCTGCCGTTCACCGGGGTCGAGTTGGCGGTCGTGGGCATCGCGTTCGTGATTTACGCGCGCCATGCCGTCGACTACGAACGAATCCGGCTGTATCAAAACCGGTTGTTGATCGAACAGATGAACGCCGAAGTGCTGACGCAGTTCGAGTTCAACCCGCGCTGGGTGCGGGTGGAAGCGGGCGCGACGCCGAGAGAACCGCTCACGATCGTATCGCGCGGTCAATCGGTGAAAATCGGACAACACCTTGCACAGCATCGTCGCAAACAATTTGCTGCCGAGTTGCAGGCGTCGCTGAGACGCCTTTGAGAGGAGCCGGCAGGCGCATGATGCAACGGGGGTCGAGGGTTTGAATGGAAAATTTGGGTAAGGATGCTATGAAAACAATCAAGCGAGCCCTCTCGGGCGTGCTGGCGGCAGGCGCACTGCTCACCGCCGGCGCGGCCCTGGCGGTCGAAAACAGTCCAGGCGGTCCCGCTGTCAACGAGATCAACTTCCAGCAGCCTGTGACGAAGATCGCCGAGGAGCTCTACGGCCTCCATATCTTCATGCTCATCATCTGTACCGTCATTTTCATTGGCGTGTTCGGGGTGATGTTCTATTCGCTCTTCAAGCATCGCAAGTCGAAAGGCTTCAAGCCGGCCAACTTCCACGAAAGCACTACGGTCGAAATCATCTGGACGATCGTGCCGTTCATCATCGTCATTCTGATGGCGCTGCCGGCAACGAAGGCCGTCGTCGCGATGAAGGACACCTCCAACGCCGACCTCACGGTGAAGGTCACCGGCTACCAGTGGAAGTGGGGCTACGACTACGTGAAGGGTCCGGGCGAGGGCATCAGTTTCCTCTCGACGCTCTCCACGCCGCGCAGCGAAGTGAACGGCCAGAAGCCGATTTCGACGCTGTATCTGCAGGAAGTCGACAACCCGCTCGTGGTGCCGGTCGACAAGAAGATCCGCATCATCACCACGGCGAACGATGTCGTGCACTCGTGGTACATCCCGGCGTTCGGTGTGAAGCAGGATGCGATTCCGGGCTTCGTGCGCGATACCTGGTTCAAGGCCGAGAAGGTGGGCACCTATCGCGGCTTCTGTACGGAACTGTGCGGCAAGGAGCACGCGTACATGCCGGTGGTGGTCGAAGTGCTGTCGGCTGACGACTACGCGAAGTGGGTCGACGCGCAAAAGAAGAAGATGGCCGCCGGCGCCGACGATCCCCTCAAGACCTACACGATGGAAGAGCTGAAGGCGCGCGGCCAGCAGGTCTACACGTCGAACTGCGCGGTCTGCCACCAGCCGACCGGCAAGGGTGCGGGCCAGTTCCCGGCGCTCGACGGCTCCAAGATCGCGAACGGCTCGATCGCCGACCATCTGAATATCGTGCTGCACGGCAAGGGTGCGATGCCGCCGTGGCAAGGCGTGCTGAACGACGTCGAGATTGCATCGGTCGTCACGTTCGAGCGCAACAACTGGGGCAACCACACGGGCGACCTCCTCCAGCCGAAGCAGGTGATCGACGCCAAAGCGGGCAAGATGCCGGCAGGCGGCGGCACTGCGGCGGCGGCATCGGCGCCTGAGGCTGCGAGCGCCGCGCCCGCGGCAGCCGAAGCAGGCGCGCCTGCGGCATCGGGCGCCGAAGCGTCGCAAGCCGCCGGGCTGCCCGCGAGCATCTACTTCGAGACGGGCAAGGACACGCTGCCCGCCGACGCGAAAAGCGCGGTGGAGGCCGCCGCCGCCTACGCAAAGGCGCATCCGGACGCGAAGATTGCGCTGTCCGGCTTCACCGATGCGACCGGCGGCGCCGATCTGAACGCCGATCTCGCGAAGCGCCGCGCGCAAGCCGTGCGCGACGCGTTGAAGGCCGCGGGCGTGTCGGAAGACCGTATCGTGCTGAAGAAACCGGAAACCATCACGGGCGGCGCCGATAACAAGGAAGCCCGCCGCGTGGAAATCAGTCCGGCTGCTTGACGTGCCGAGCGTGTCGCTTTCCTTCGCCCGACAGCAACGGAAAGCCACGCGTCATTGCCAAGTGCCCCGAGTATTCGCTTTAGGAGATGATTGTCATGTCTAGCATCGGACACGATGTAGGCGCAGGTCACGACCACGCGCACGACCATGCGCACGAGACGCCGCATGGCTGGCGCCGGTGGCTCTTCGCCACCAACCACAAGGACATCGGTACGCTGTACCTGTTGTTCTCTTTCATCATGTTCCTCTCGGGGGGCGTGATGGCGCTCGGCATCCGTGCCGAGCTGTTCGAGCCGGGCCTGCAGATCATGCGTCCCGAGTTCTTCAATCAGCTGACCACCATGCACGGCCTCATCATGGTGTTCGGCGCGATCATGCCGGCGTTCGTCGGTTTCGCGAACTGGATGGTGCCGCTGCAGATCGGCGCATCGGATATGGCGTTCGCGCGGATGAACAACTTCAGCTTCTGGCTGCTGCCGGCCGCTGCGGTGCTGCTCGTCGGCTCGTTCTTCGTGCCGGGCGGCGCAACCGCCGCGGGCTGGACGCTCTACGCGCCGCTCTCCACGCAGATGGGCCCGGGCATGGACTTCGCGATTTTCGCGGTCCACATCATGGGTGCGTCGTCGATCATGGGCGGGATCAACATCGTCGTGACGATCCTGAACATGCGCGCGCCCGGCATGACGCTCATGAAGATGCCGATGTTCGCGTGGACGTGGCTCATCACCGCGTACCTGCTGATCGCCGTGATGCCGGTTCTCGCCGGGGCGATCACGATGGTGCTCTTCGACCGTCACTTCGGCACGTCGTTCTTCAACGCGGCGGGCGGCGGCGATCCGGTCATGTACCAGCACATCTTCTGGTTCTTCGGTCACCCCGAGGTGTACATCATGATCTTGCCGGCGTTCGGGATCGTGTCGCAGGTGATCCCGGCGTTCTCGCGCAAGCCGCTGTTCGGCTATAGCTCGATGGTGTACGCGACCGCGTCGATCGCGATTCTGTCGTTCATGGTGTGGGCGCACCACATGTTCGCGACCGGCATGCCGGTGACGGGCCAGTTGTTCTTCATGTACGCGACGATGCTGATCGCGGTCCCGACGGGCGTGAAGGTGTTCAACTGGGTGGCGACGATGTGGCGCGGCGCGCTCTCCTTCGAGACCCCGATGCTCTTCGCGATCGGCTTCCTGTTCGTGTTCACGATGGGCGGCTTCACGGGCCTGATCCTGTCGATGGCGCCGCTCGACATCCAGATGCACGGCACGTATTACGTGGTGGCGCACTTCCACTACGTGCTCGTGGCGGGTTCGCTCTTCGCGCTGTTCGCGGGCTGGTACTACTGGGCGCCGAAGTGGACCGGCTGGATGTACAACGAAATGCGCGGAAAGATCCACTTCTGGGCGTCGATGATCTTCTTCAACATCACGTTCTTCCCGATGCACTTCCTGGGTCTCGCCGGCATGCCGCGCCGCTATGCGGACTATCCGGCGCAGTTCACGGACTTCAACCAGGTCGCGACGATCGGCGCATTCGGCTTCGGCCTCGCGCAGGTGTACTTCCTGTTCGCGGTCGCGCTGCCTACTTATCGTGGCGGCGGTGAACTCGAGAAGGCGGGCGACAAGCCGTGGGATGGCGCGGAAGGCCTCGAATGGACCGTGCCGAGCCCGGCGCCGTTCCATACGTTCGAGCATCCGCCGACGGTCGAATAAGTAGTCAGTCTGGTTCGCGGGGCTTCGTTGAACGTGCCCCGCGAACGAAAAAGTCAGGAAAGCATGGCCCCGAATCCACAAAAAAGACGCACGCCCGAGGAAATTCGCGCGGGCAACAAGCGGCTCGGAATCATCATGGTGTTGGTTGCCGCCGTCTTCTTTCTGGGTATCGTCGTCAGGCAATATCTGTTGTCGCGAGGGTAGGAAAGCAACGTGTCCACTCAGCAGGAAAATTCGCATGTCGACCGGTCCTTCAACCGGTCGATGCTGGTTAAGCTCTTCGTCGTGGCGGCGCTGATGTTCGGCTTTGGCTTCGCGCTCGTGCCGATGTACAGGGCGATCTGCCAGATCACGGGCATCAACAATCTCGTGCAGCGCGATGTCGGTGCGCGTGAGGCGAAGAATACGCAGGTCGACATGACCCGCACGATCTCGATCGAGTTCGACGCGAACGCGCGCGGGCCGCTGAGGTTCAAGCCCGAGCAGAACACGCTGGATATTCACCCGGGCGAAGTGATGACGGTGATGTACGACGTGACCAACGAGCAGAATCGCACGGTGAACGCGCAGGCGATCCCGAGCTATGCGCCGAAGCAGGCCACCGAGTACTTCAAGAAGATCGAATGCTTCTGTTTTACGCAGCAGACGCTCGCGCCGAACGAGACCAAGCGCATGCCGGTCGTGTTCGTCGTCGATCCGAAGCTGCCGAAGGATGTGAAGACGATCACGCTGTCGTACACGTTCTTCGAGTTGAACGCGCCGAAGTCGGTCGCGAAAGGTTCATGACGCCATGCGCGCGGACACGCCGAACAAGGGCGGTTTTCTCAAGCTCGTGAAGGCGGTGTTCTGGTCGTTCTTCGGGGTGCGCCGCCGGGCCGACCTGGAACGCGATGCCGCGCAGTTGAACCCGCTGCATCTGATTGCGGCGGGCGTCATCGGAGCGGTGCTGTTCATCGTCGTGTTGCTGCTCGTCGTGCGCGCGGTAGTGGGATAGACGGAAAACGCAGGGCATGGCCGACGCACGTGCAGTCGGGCAACCGGCGGCAAAAGAAAATTCAAGCAACTGGATCGAAGTGGAGAATCAACAATGAGCGGTCAAAACGAGAGCCCGTACTATTTCGTGCCGCATCCGTCGCGGCATCCGGTGATGGCTGCAACTGGCTTGCTGATCATGCTGGCCTCGCTGGCGTCGTGGGTGAACGGCCATAGCTTCGGGCCGGCCGGCACGTTCATCGGCCTGCTGTTCGTGTTGTTCGTGCTGTGGCACTGGTTCGGCGACGCGATCTCCGAATCCGAAGGCGGCATGTACGGCAAGCGCGTCGATGTGTCGTACCGCTGGAGCATGAGCTGGTTCATCTTCTCCGAAGTCATGTTCTTCGCGGCGTTCTTCGGCGCGCTCTTCTATGCCCGCGCAATCGCGATGCATGAGCTCGGCAGCCTCGACTACAAGCTCATTTGGCCTGACTTCACCGCCGTGTGGCCGAACAACGGCCCTGCCGCGCTCGTGCCGCATTTCCGCGCGATGGTGCCGTGGCCCCTGCCGACCATCAACACGGCGCTGCTGCTGTCCTCCGGCGCAACGCTGACGGTGGCGCACCACGCGCTGCGTGAAGATCATCGCAAGAAGGCGATCATCTGGCTGGGTGCGACCGTGCTGCTCGGTCTGATCTTCCTGTTCTGCCAGGGCTACGAGTATTTTCACGCGTATAACGAACTCAACCTGACGCTCAATTCGGGCGTGTACGGCTCGACGTTCTTCCTGCTGACCGGCTTCCACGGCTTCCACGTGTTCCTGGGCGGTACGATGTTGGCCGTGGTGATGTTCCGTTTGATCCGCGGCCACTTCTCGGCGGAGCACCACTTCGCGTTCGAAGGCGCGGCGTGGTACTGGCACTTCGTCGACGTCGTGTGGCTGGGTCTGTACGTCGTCGTCTACTGGCTGTAATGAATATCGAAGCGGGCGCGCGCGGTGCGCCGTCCGCGATGCAAGGCTGGCGGCGACGCCGGTCCGAGAGCAAAGAAGCAGTGACCAACACGCCGCCCTCGACGTCTCAAGGGGCGGCGTTGTCGTTTCGAGGACGTCGAAAGGTGCCGCGGCGCGACAATACGTCTCGTAGGGCCGTAGCCGGGCGGTGGGTTATCGTCCGATGGGAATGCCCGACGACTGAATCCAGCCCATCCAGTGCGCGAACAGGATGAAGAGGAAGAGCGAGATGGACAGCCCCACGCGTGCCGCGAGCGACCAGACCATCCGCTTCGTCCTGCCCCGGTCGGTCATCATGAAGTAGAGCGCCGAACCCAGGCTGCCGATGATAAGGATGAATGCAATAGCAACGATGATGTGCATGAAACCAGCCAGCGTTTTTGCTCAGGAACCACAGCGAGCAGTATGAATTTGGATCATCTCATTATCTCACTCGACAGATCGCGCCGTGCGGCGCCCGACCGGATCCCGGCAGTAAGGCTGGCAGCATGAAGATCCGGTTCTGGCCCGCGCTGCTGATTCTGATCGTCGTTGCGGTGACCGTGCGGCTCGGCTTCTGGCAACGCGATCGCGCGCATCAGAAAGAAGCGCTCAACGCACAGATCGTCGCGTTCGAGAACGCACCGGTGCGAGAAGTCGGCGTCGAGCCGATACCGCTCAAGTCGATCGAATTCCACCGCGTGGAGGCGCGCGGCGAGTTCCTGCCGGAACGCGTCGTGTATCTGGACAATCGTCCGTATAACGACCAGCCGGGCTTTTATGTCGTGATGCCGCTTAAACTCGAGGGCGGCGGCTATGTGCTCGTGAATCGCGGATGGCTGCCGCGCAACATGGCGGACCGCACGGGCATCGAGTCGTATGAAACGCCGAAGGGCGTCGTCGAGGTGCAAGGCATCGCGCGCGCGAATGCGTCGCAGGCGTTCGAGCTGGGCAGCGGCGGATCGGCCGCGCACAAGGAAATTCGGCAGAACCTCGATATCAGGTCGTATGCGGCCGAAACCGGGCTCGCCTTCCAGCCGTTCGTGATTCAGCAGACGAACGACACCGGCGACAAGCTCGTGCGCAACTGGCCCGCGCCGACGCTCGGCGTCGAGCGCAATTACGGATACATGCTCCAGTGGTGGGGCATGGCGGCCGCGGCTATCGGGTTTGGCCTGTATGCCGCGCGCCGCGCCGCGAAGAAGGGCGACGAGCCCGACGAGCGCGACGACGAAGCCGAGCACCACGCCTGACAATCGACCGAACAGAGACAAGTCTCCACCGATGCAATCACAACGCCCCACCGCCGCCGACGACAAGGCGCGCACGCCACAACGAACCGCCAGAAAAGGCTCCTGGATCAGCGGCCGCTGGATGCTCCTGCTGCTCGCGCTGGTGTGCGCCGCGCCGGTGATCGCGTCGTACCTGATGTACTACGTGTTCAAGCCGGCAGGCGGCACGTCGAGCTACGGTGCGCTGATCGACCCGCAGCGCCCGATCCCGGCGCAACTCGTCGTCATCGACGAGAAAGGGCAGAGCCTGCCGTTCAAGTCGCTCGAAGGCAAATGGCTGATGATCACGGTCAACGGCAGCGACTGCGACGAACAATGCGCGACGCGCCTCTATTTCATGCGCCAGGTGCGCGCGCTGCAATCGGGCGAGCGCGATCGCGTCGTGAACGTCTGGCTACGAACCGATGACAAACCAGTGTCCGACGTCATCAAGACCGCATACCCGCAGCCGGATACGCGCATGCTCGTCGCGGACGACAAGTCGATCGCGGCGTGGCTGCCCGTCGACGACGGCACGAAACTCACGGATCACATTTTTCTCGTCGATCCGAATGGCAATCTGATGATGCGCTTTCCGAAGAACCCCGATCCGAAGAAGATCAACGCGGATCTGGCGAAGCTTCTGAAGTGGTCGCGCATCGGTTAAAACGCGGGCTGAAGGTAAGAGAGCATGTTTTTACTGCAACTGGGTCTGATCGGCATCTGCATCGCGCTGCTGCCGCTTTCGTATGTCTGGGTCAAGGCCGATGACAACAAGTTCAGGAAGCTCGTCTGGCTGACGACGTTCCTGACGCTCGATCTCATCATGTTCGGCGGCTTCACCCGCCTCACCGATTCCGGCCTCGGCTGCCCCGACTGGCCGGGCTGCTACGGCACGTCGTCGCCCTTCATCGCGCACGCGCAAATTTCCGCCGCGTATCAGGCAATGCCGACCGGCCCCGTCAGCATGGTGAAGGCGTGGATCGAGATGCTGCATCGTTACTTCGCGATGGCGATCGGCGTGCTGATCATCGCGCAGGTGATCATCGCGTGGACCGCGCGCATCAAGAAGCGTCCGCTGCATGTGTCGCCGTGGTGGCCGACCGGCATCCTGGCGCTCATCCTGCTGCAAGGTGCGTTCGGCGCGTGGACCGTCACGCTCAAGCTGCAACCGGTGATCGTCACGACGCACCTGCTGCTCGGCCTCGCGCTGCTCGGCGTGCTCGGCTGGCTCGCGGCGCGCATGACGCCGATTCCATCGCTCGATTCGGGCGCCGCGCGCTGGATGCCCGCCGCGGCATTCGGGCTGCTGCTGCTCGTCGCGCAGATCGCGCTCGGCGGCTGGGTCAGCACGAACTACGCGGTGCTGGCGTGCACGGACTTCCCGCTGTGCAATGGCCAATGGGTTCCCCCGATGAACTTCGAGCATGGCTTCCATCTGTGGCGCGCCCTCGGCATGACCGGCGACGGCGACGTGATCTCGCAGGACGCGCTCGTCGCAATTCACTGGACGCATCGCACGTTCGCGGTGGTCGTCGTGCTGTATCTGCTCTGGCTTGCACTGAGACTGCGACGTTTCGAATCTCTGCGAAAGCCCGCAAACGGCGTATTGTTGATGATCGTCGTCCAGTTCCTGACGGGCATGTCGAACGTCGTGCTGCAATGGCCGTTGGCGGTCGCGGTCGCGCACAACGGCGGGGCCGCGATCCTGTTGCTGCTACTCGTTATGCTAAACTTTCGAATCTCTTCCAGCCGTCCCGGCCGCGCCGCAGTTCCCGCGCGCGACGTCGTTTCAGCGTGACTCCACATCATGGATAGCACGACACTCAATTCCCCACTCGGCAATCGCGCGTCGCAATACCTCGCGCTGACAAAGCCGCGCGTCACGCAGCTCGCCGTGTTTTGTGCCGTCATCGGCATGTTCCTGTCCACGCCCGGCATGGTGCCGTGGGACAAGCTGATCGGCGGCGTCGTCGGCATCTGGTTGCTGGCCGGTGCGGCATTTGCAATCAATTGTCTCGTCGAGCAAAAAGTCGATGCGAAGATGCGCCGCACCGCGTGGCGTCCGTCGGCACGCGGGCAAATCACGCCGACGCAGATTCTGACGTTCTCGGCGGTGCTCGGCGGCATCGGCATGTGGACGCTCTACACGTTCACCAATCCGCTCACGATGTGGCTCACCATCGCCACGTTCGTCGGCTATGCGGTCATCTATACGCTGCTGCTCAAGCCTTATACGCCGCAGAACATCGTGATCGGCGGCGCGTCCGGCGCGATGCCGCCCGCGCTCGGATGGGCCGCGGTAACCGGCACGGTGCCCGGCGACGCGTGGATTCTCGTGCTGATCATCTTCGTGTGGACGCCGCCGCATTTCTGGGCGCTCGCGCTGTATCGCCGCAAGGACTACGAAAACGCCGGCCTGCCGATGCTCCCGATCACGCACGGCGAGAAATACACGCTGCTCAACATCTTCCTGTACACGCTCGTGCTGTTCGCGGTCACGCTGATGCCCTATATTTCCGGCATGAGCGGCGTCGTGTACCTGGCGAGCGCGATTGCGCTCGGCGCGGGCTTCATCGGCTACGCGTGGAAGATGTATCGCGACTATTCGGATGCACTCGCGCGCAAGACCTTCCGATATTCAATCGTGTATCTGTCGTTGCTGTTCGGCGCGTTGCTCGTCGATCATTACGTGCGTACGGTGATCGGCGCATGATGGCTCTTCGTCGCGTATTTGCGCTGCTGGCGCTCGTGTTCTCCTGCGCGGCGCTGCTTTCGGCTTGTGAGAAAGCGCCCGATTTCAAGAATCTCGATATCACCGGCAACAAGCAGTTCGGCAGCGATTTCTCCCTGCCCGACACACACGGCAAGACGCGCACGCTTGCTGACTTCAAAGGCAAGGCTGTCGTGCTGTTCTTCGGCTACACGCATTGTCCGGACGTGTGCCCGACGACGCTCGCCGAACTCTCGCAAGCCATGCAGCAACTCGGCGACAAATCGAAGGACGTGCAGGTACTGATGGTCACCGTCGATCCGGCGCGCGACACGCCCGATCTGCTTGGCCAATACGTGGCAGCGTTCAACTCGTCGTATATCGGTCTGCGTCCGGCGAACGATGCGCAGCTCGCACAGGTCGCGAAGGACTTCCGGGTGTATTACGCCAAGTCGCAGGGAAAGACGCCCGACGATTACACGATGGATCACACCGCCGCGAGCTACGTGTTCGACAAGGACGGGAAGCTGCGTCTCTTCGCGCGCGACGGGCAGGGCGTCGAGCCGTGGGTTCACGACTTGAAGCTGCTGGTCGACTGATGGTGAAAGTGGCCCGCGCGGGCCACTTTGTTTTTCAGCTATCCAACGATGGCTCGGGCAGATTCAAGCCGCGCGCAAGCCGCGTCGCCTTGAACTCGGTGATGTCGTAATGCGCGAGTCCCTGTTGCGCGAACGGATCTTCCGCGATGATCGCATCGAGGCGATCGCGCTCGATGCCCGACGCCAGAATGATGCCGCCTTCGCGCGGCACCTTCGGCCCTGCGATCACGAAGACGCCCGCCGCAAAATAACGTTCGAGATAGACGCGATGCGCGTCGAGGGCATCGTCGATCTCGGCAAGCGCGCCGGTATATCGCAGATTGATTACGTACATGATGCTTGCCTCCGGCATGAGAGTTCGTGACGTTCCATGGCAATTCTAGCCGCACCTTGCGCAGGTGATATTCACATGAGCAATCTGTATTTCGTCCCGCACCGTTGCTGTGCGAACATCCGTCACCCGGTTTGAATCGTTCGCCGGGCACGACTCAGGCAATTCCAGCAAGAACGCATCATCGAAACAGGAACACCATGCAGCGCAGAAATTTGCTCAAAGCCATAACCGCCGTCGCGGCGTCCGCCGCGTTGTTCACGAGCCTCGCCGCTCACGCCGATGACAAGGTGATCAAGGTGGGCACCATCAGCGGCCCGGACGCGCAGATCTGGCAAGTCGTGCAGAAGGTCGCGAAGCGCGAGGGGCTCAACGTGAAGGTGATCGAGTTCAACGATTACGTTCAGCCAAACGCAGCGCTCGACGCCGGCGATCTCGATGCCAACAGCTTTCAGCATCAGCCGTATCTCGACAGCCAGATCAAGCAGCGTGGCTACAAGATCGTGAACGCGGGGCTCACGTATATTTCGCCGCTCGGCGTCTATTCGAAGAAGCTGAAGTCGCTAAAGGATCTGCCGCAGGGCGCGAAGGTCGCGGTGCCGAATGATCCGTCGAACGAGAATCGCGCACTTCTGCTGCTGCAATCGCAAGGCGTGATCAAGCTGAAGGCGGGCGCAGGCACGAACGGCAATAATGCGACGGCGCTCGACGTGGCGGAAAATCCGAAGAAGGTCAAGCTCGTGGAGCTCGATGCGGCGCAACTGCCGCGCACGCTCGCCGATGTCGATGCGGCCGCGATCAACACGAACTTCGCGCTCGCGGCGGGTCTGCAACCGACGAAGGACGCGATCGCGCTCGAGGACGTGCATAGCCCGTACGCGAACCTGATCGCGGTGCGCGCAAAAGACAAGGACCAGCCGTGGGTGAAGAAGCTGGTCTCGGCCTATCAGTCCGAAGACGTGCGCCAGTTCCTCAAGAGCGAGTTCAAAGGTTCGGTCGTGCCGTCGTTCTGAGAGCGATTGCGCACGAATATGCAGCGGCGTCCCACGGGACGCCGTTTTTTACTTGCGCGGCCGTTCAGTCTACGAAGATCGGCTGCAGTTCTCGTTGCCACACCATTCCCTTGGATCCTTCCATAACGGGCGTGAAGCCGGATCGCACGAACAGGGCGCAAAGCTCTTCATGCGGTTCATCCAGGCGGCAGATGACCCGATCATAGCGAGCGCCGTGCGCGAAGTTCGTGCATGCCGCGACGAGCCGCTCGCCGAGCCCGCGCCGCCGCGCGCCCGGTTCGACGAACAATAGTTCGATTCGCGCCTGACTTTCGGACTCCGCAGTAAGCAGCGCCGCGCCGACGCGCATGGCCTCGCCTTGTTCGGCCACCCAGCAGGCGATGCGCGGTGTGCTCGCCTGCATCTCGGCGAGAAAGTGCGCCACCGCCCTCGCCGTGCGCGCCTCGCTGGAAAACTTCGGCCGCTCGCCCGAATACAGATGAGCCTGACGCTCGATCATCCAGCCGAAGTCTCCGGCGCGGGGGACGCGAAGCCGGGCTTCTCCTTCGGCGCACCCCGGTGAAAGAAGCCGTTCGACGTCTGCCATTGCAGTGCATAGCTGATCGATTTCGGCGGTAGTCAGCCGTTTGAGCAGCATGGCGGTTTCCGCGGAAACATGCAGGTCGATCTCGTCGACCTTTGCTTTTGCCTCGGGCGTGATGCGCAGCAGGTGCGCGCGGCCATCCAGCTCGTTCTTTCGCCGCACGACGAGGCCGAGCTTGTGAAAGTTGTTGATCAACCTGCTCAAATGGCCCGTGTCCAGCCCGAGGTTGCGCGACAAGTCTGCGGCCGTTGTGGCCCGCGCTTGTCCCAGCTCGTGAAGGATGCGTACTTCCGTCAGGGAAAAGCTGCTTTTATGTAGCCGCTCGTGGAGTGCGCCTGTGTGGCGCGCATAAAAGCGGTTAAAGCGGCGCACCGCTTCGACAGCCCGGCTCGGATCGGAACAGCCCATCGCGTCAGTCTCTCATCGATATTGTTGGAATTAATCGGAATCCGAATTAATGCGCGCATTGTGCCAAAGAAGAACGATCGTGCGAATACGAAAATGCCCGAAAAAAGGGCTATCGGCCGTTTAATTGACCAGTTCATCCACTGGGCTGCGTGTAGGGGTAAGTCCTGATGGCATGTTTGTTCCGATTCGTCCTCGCAAAAGCACTTAACTATCTGATTTGTTTGAAAATTTGACGATCGTCCTCCGATGCCGGTTTAACGTTGACTGGTATTATGTTGGTTATATAATGGGCTCCAATTCGGCACTGAGAGCGTTCGATGAAGCATCGCTGGCAGGATTTGACGCCGGAGGCGCAGAGCGATACGCCACTTTATTTACAGTTGGCGTCGCGTCTCGCCAAAGCGATTCATGCGGGAAACTGGGCGGCCGGCGAGGCGCTGCCTTCGGAGCGCACGCTCTCCGAAGGCGTCGGCGTATCGCGTATCACGGCGAGGAAGGCTCTCGCACTGCTCGTTGAGCAAGGCTTGATCAGGCGCGTGCGCGGCGCGGGCAGTTTCATCACGCCGCGTGTCGAAGACCCGCTCTCCCGGCTCACCGGCTTCACCCGAAAGATGGAACAGCGCGGCTTTACGCCGGATTCGATCTGGCTGGATCGCGGACTGCGCACAGCGAGTCGCGACGAAACGGTGCGGCTAGGTCTGTCGCCGGGCGCGTCCGTTGCGAGCCTAAGACGTCTGCGGCGCGCGGACGGCATCGTGATGGCGGTCGAGCACTCGGCCTTGCCCGTCGCCGTGGTGCCGGACCCGCTCGCGATCGGCGCGTCGCTGTATCGGCATCTCGAGGAGCGCGGGTTGTCGGTGGTGCGTGCATTGCAGCACTTCCGTGCAGTGAACGCGGGCGCGGAAATCGCGCGGCTGATGGGCGTGGCGCCGCGCGCCGCATTGCTCGTGATCACGCGGATCGGCTATTCGGCGGATCAACGTGCGATCGAATCGACGGACACCTACTGTCGCGACGACTACTACGACTTCGTCGCCGAACTGCATCGATAAGCGTCGGTACAGACGCGCATGACCCGATACGCATCGAGAGAGCAAACAAGAGAACGAGAGGACCCAAGGAAGCCGTTCGCTTTTTTCGTGACGAAAGCCTGCTCGCAGCACGGCGCGGACGGCACTGAACCTCATCCATGCAGCGCGTACTTCCAGAGAACTTCATGCTGAAAGGAAACATACTCACGACCGACGGCTGGATCCACGGTTCGATCCGCGTCGAGAACGGCCGCGTGACGGCGCTCGAAGGCCATATCGCCGATCCGCTCGCCAACGACGCGCCGTACATCCTGCCAGGCTTCATCGATCTGCACGTGCATGGGGGCGGCGGGCGCGACATCATGGAAGGCGGCGATGCGGCGGACACCGTGGCGCTGCAGCACGCGCAACACGGCACGACGAGCCTGCTCGCAACCACGATGACCGCGCCGCGCGACGAGTTGATGGAAGTCGTCGCGGGTCTCGGCGAACAGGCGAAACACCGCGCCGCCGGCGGCGCGCGCATGCTGGGCGTGCATCTGGAAGGCCCGTACATCAACCCGGGCAAGCTCGGCGCGCAGCCGGACGCCGCTGCGGTCGCGGTGCGCGACGAAGTGCTGAAGTACCTCGAGCTCGCGCCGATCCGCGTCGTCACGATCGCCCCGGAAATCTCGGGCCATCTGGACATCATTTCGGAACTGGCCGCGCGCGGCGTGCGCGTGCAACTCGGCCATTCGCTCGGCACGTATGACGACGCCGTCAACGCGCTCAAGCATGGCGCGCGCGGCTTCACGCACTTGTTCAATGCAATGTCGCCGCTGCATCACCGCGATCCCGGCATGGTCGGCGCGGCGCTCGCGCATGCCGAATACGCCGAGCTCATTCCCGATCTGCTGCACGTGCATCCGGGCGCCATCCGCGCCGCGATGCGCGCGATCCCGCGTCTCTATGTCGTGACCGACAGCACCTCGGCGGCCGGCATGCCCGACGGCGAATATCGCCTCGGCAGTCAGCACGTCACCAAATGCATGGGCGGTGTGCGTCTCGCGGACGGCACGCTCGCCGGCAGCACCCTGACCATGGATCAGGCGCTGCGCAATCTCGTCTCGCTGGGCATTCCGCTCGCGGACGTCTCGAATCGCCTGTCGCGTTTCCCCGCCGACTATCTCGGGCTCGAAGACCGCGGCCGCATCGCGCGCGGCGCATGGGCCGATCTCGTCGTGCTCGACCGGGAACACGCGCTGACCGCCACGTATGTCGAAGGAGAATCAATTGTCGAATATGCTTAATGAGGCGCTGGAGTCCGCCGACGTCGTCGCGGCCCAGCTCGCCGATACCTCGCGCATCGAAGAGCTCGCGGTCAAGCTCGCCGAGCAGCCGCGCCACGTCGCGCTGACGGTGGCGCGCGGCAGTTCCGATCACGCCGCCAGTTATTTCGCAAGCCTGACAATGAGCCGTGTCGGCGTGCCGGTCGCATCGCTGCCGATGTCGGTCGCCACGCTCCAGCAGGCGCCGCTGCGTGTCTCCGGGCAACTCGCCGTCGCGTTCTCGCAATCCGGCAAGAGCCCCGATCTCGTCGGTACGATGCAGGCGCTGCGCGACGCGGGCGCGTTCACCGTCGCGGCAGTCAATGTCACCGGTTCGCCGCTCGAAAGCGCGTGCGAATATTTCCTGCCGCTGCTCGCCGGTCCCGAGCTGTCGGTCGCAGCGACCAAGAGCTACATCGCGATGCTGTCGCTGTCGGCCATCGTCATCGCGCACGTTCAGCGCGACGTCGAATTGCTCAATTCGCTGAAATCGCTGCCCGACGCGCTGCGTGCCGCGGGCAAGCTCGACTGGACGCGCGCCGTGACCGAGCTTACGGACGCCGATCGCATGATCGTGATCGGCCGTGGCCTCGGCCTCGCGATCGCGCAGGAAGCCGCGCTCAAGCTGAAGGAAACCTCGGGCATCCAGGCCGAAGCGTTTTCGAGCGCGGAAGTGCGCCACGGTCCGATGGAAATCATCGACCGCGACTATCCGCTGCTCGTGTTCGCGCCGCGCGGGCCGGAGCAGGCGGGCCTCATCCAGCTTGCCGCGGATATGCGCGCTCGCGGCGCGCGCGTGCTGCTCGCCGCACCCGAGGACGTTGCGGACGCGGAGTTGCCGCTCGTCGCCACCGATCACCCGGCGCTCGATCCGATCGCCGCGATCCTTTCTTTTTATGTGATGGCCGCGGGTCTGGCCGCCGCACGCGGCCGCAATCCCGACGCGCCGCGCCACCTGAACAAGGTCACCGAAACCCATTGAGCGAGATAGCCGATGCGCCGTGCCGAGGAGTCACTGTTGAACCATTCCGTCAATAATCCGAACGATGTCGTGCTGCTCGCGCCGTTCACCGGTCCCGTCGTGCCGCTCGCCGACGTGCCGGACCCCGTATTCGCCGAGGGCATGTTCGGCGACGGCATCGGCATCGATCCGCTCGATAACGTGCTTGTTTCGCCCTGCGACGGCACGATCACGCATCTCGCGCGCACGCATCACGCGGTGACGGTGCGCACGCAAGAAGGCGCGGAGATTCTCGTGCATATCGGCATCGACACGGTCGAGCTGAGCGGCAAGGGCTTCGCGCCGAAGGTCGAGCAAGGCGCGACGGTGCGCGCGGGCGATCCGCTCATCGAATTCGATGCGGACTTCGTCGCGCAGCACGCGCCGAGCCTGGTCTCCGTGATTGCAGTCGCAAACGGCGATGCCTTCGACGTCATCGATCGCGCTGGCCGCGGCGTGCTGAAGGCGGGCTCACGCATGCTGGTGTTGCGCGCGAAGCAAGGCGAGAAAGCCGAAACGGCACGCGCGGGCGCGGTCGTGCTGGAGGAAGCGCGCCGCAGCGTGACGCTGGCGCACGCGGGCGGTCTGCATGCGCGTCCGGCTGCCCGGGCGCGCGAAGCGGCGCGCGGTTTCGACGCGAAGGTCGAAGTGCGCTACCAAGGCAGGAAGGCGCCGGTTGAAAGCGTCGTCGGTCTGCTCGGTCTCGGAGCGGGCGAGGGCGCGACCATCGAACTGGTTGCTATCGGCGGGCAGGCGCAGCAGGCGATCGAAGCGGTTGCCGCCGAATTGCTGCGCGCGGCGCAAGGCGAAGTCGAAGAGACGCCCGCGCGCGCGAAGTCGCCCGCGCCGGTCGCCAGGGCAGCCGGTGCAGGAGAGCCGCTGCCGCCGAACACGCTTGCCGGCGTGTGCGCGGCGCCGGGCATCGCGGTCGGCAAGCTCGTGCGCTGGGACGATCAGGAAATCGTGCCGCCCGAACAGGCGGGCGGCTCGTCGGCGGCGGAAAGCCGTGCGCTGGACAAAGCCATCGCCCAGGTCGATGCCGAACTCGGCGAAACGGTGCGCACCGCGTCGCAGCGCGGCGCAGTCGGCGAAGCGGGCATTTTCGCGGTGCATCGCGTGCTGCTCGAAGATCCGACGCTCGTCGATGCCGCGCGCGATCTGATCAGCCTCGGCAAGAGCGCGGGCTTCGCGTGGCGCGAGGCGATCCGCGCGCAAATCGCGCTGCTTTCGAACGTGCAGGACGACCTGCTCGCGGAGCGTGCCGCCGATCTTCGTGATATCGAAAAGCGCGTGTTGCGCGCGCTCGGTCTGAACAACACCGCGGCGCGCGAACTGCCCGAAGAGACCGTGCTCGCGGCCGCGGAATTCACGCCGTCCGATCTGTCTTCGATCGACCGCACGCGCGTCACCGCGCTCGTCATGGCGCGCGGCGGCGCGACCTCCCACGCGGCGATCATCGCGCGGCAGATCGGCATTCCGGCGCTCGTCGCCATCGGCGATGCGCTGCACGCGATTCCCGAAGGCACGCAAGTGGTCGTGGATGCATCGGCGGGACGGATCGAGCATGCGCCGACCGCGCTCGACGTCGAACGCGCGCGCAACGAACGCGAACGGCTCGCGGGCGTGCGCGAGGCGAATCGCAAGCTTTCGCGGCAAACCGCATCGACGAAGGATGGCAGGCATATCGAAATCGCCGCGAATATCGCGACGCTCGACGACGCGAAGGCCGCCGTCGAAAACGGCGCGGATGCGGTCGGCCTGTTGCGCACCGAACTGCTGTTCATCCATCGCCAGTCGGCGCCGACGGTCGCGGAGCACGCGCAGAGCTATCAGGGCATCGTCGATGCGCTGCAGGGCCGCACCGCGATCATCCGCACGCTCGATGTCGGCGCGGACAAGGAAGTCGACTATCTGACGCTGCCGCCCGAAGAAAATCCGGCGCTCGGTCTGCGCGGCATCCGCCTCGCGCAGGTGCGCCCCGATCTGCTCGACGACCAGTTGCGCGGCCTGCTTGCCGTGAAACCGCTCGGCACCGTGCGCATCCTTTTGCCGATGGTGACGGATGCGGGCGAGTTGCAGCGCTTGCGTGCGCGCATCGACGAACTGGCGCGCGAAGCGGGCCGAACCGAGCCGATCGAAGTGGGCGTGATGATCGAAGTGCCGTCGGCGGCGCTGCTCGCGGATCAACTCGCGAAACACGCGGATTTCCTCTCGATCGGCACCAACGATCTCACGCAGTACACGCTCGCGATGGACCGCTGCCAGCCCGATCTCGCCGCGCAGTCCGATGGCCTGCATCCCGCTGTGCTGCGCCTCATCAAGGCGACGGTGCAAGGCGCGGAAAAGCACGGCAAATGGGTCGGCGTGTGCGGCGCGCTCGGCGGCGATCCGGTCGCGGCGCCCCTGCTCGTCGGCCTCGGCGTGACCGAGTTGTCGGTCGATCCGGGGTCCGTGCCCGGCATCAAGGCGCGCGTGCGCAATCTCGATTACCAACTGTGCCGCCAGCGCGCCGAGGACTGCCTCGCGCTCGAATCGGCGCAGGCAGTAAGAGCGGCAAGCCGCGAAATCTGGCCGCAGGACTGAGCGTCCGATTCGTCGACCAGAGCTGGCGCCTCGGCGCCCGCCCTGGTCCCGTTCGAAGCCATAGACGGATTCGCGGATCCTTCAATCCCAGCAATCCCCGAAGCAGTAACGACAAGACTTATATTTTTGGAGAACCCGATGGACGCCAACCCGTTTGCAAAGATGCAGCGACTAGGTCGCGCGCTGATGCTGCCGATCGCCGTGTTACCGGTGGCCGGCCTGCTTCTGCGTCTCGGCCAGCCCGACGTCTTCAACATCAAGATGATCGCCGACGCCGGCGATGCGATTTTCACCAACCTGCCGCTCCTGTTCGCGATCGGCGTGGCGGTGGGTTTCGCGAAGGACAACAACGGCACGGCGGGTCTCGCCGGCGCGATCGGCTACCTCATCGAAGTGGCCGTGATGAAGGACATCAACGACAAGCTCAACATGGGCGTGCTGTCGGGGATCATCGCCGGTGTGGTGGCGGGCTATCTGTACAACCGGTACAAGGACATCAAGCTGCCCGAGTATCTGGCGTTCTTCGGCGGCAAGCGCTTCGTGCCGATCGTCACGGGCGTCGCGTGTCTGATACTCGGCATCGTGTTCGGCTACGTCTGGCAGCCGGTGCAGGCGGCCATCGACGCCGCGGGCAACTGGCTGACGACGGCCGGCGCGCTCGGCACCTTCGTGTTCGGCGTGCTGAACCGGATCCTGCTCGTGACGGGTCTTCACCACATCATCAACTCGCTCGCGTGGTTCGTGTTCGGCTCGTTCACGCCGCCCGGCGGCGGCGCGGTGGTGCATGGCGACCTGCATCGCTTCTTCGCGGGCGATCCGACCGCGGGCGGCTTCATGACCGGCTTCTTCCCGATCATGATGTTCGGCCTCCCGGCAGCCTGCCTCGCGATGTTCCATGAGGCGCCGAAGGAGCGCCGCGCGATCGTCGGCGGCCTGCTGTTCTCGATGGCACTGACCGCGTTCCTGACGGGCGTGACCGAGCCGATCGAGTACAGCTTCATGTTCCTCGCGCCGGTTCTCTACGCGATCCACGCGGTGCTGACGGGCCTGTCGCTCGCTATCTGCTCGGCGCTCGGCATCCATCTGGGCTTCACGTTCTCGGCGGGCGCGATCGATTACGTGCTGAACTACGGCCTGTCGCAGCGCGGCTGGATGGCGCTCGTCGTCGGCGTCGTTTACTTCATCATCTACTACGGTCTGTTCCGCTTCTTCATCCGCAAGTTCAACATGGCGACGCCGGGCCGCGAGCCGGCCACGACCGATGCGCAAACCGACGCCGACACGACCGTCGCAGGCGGCCTGATTCCGCCGGTTCCGGGCGCGGCGGTGGCGGCATCGAACACGCGCGCTGCAAAGTACGTCGCGGCGCTCGGCGGCGCGTCCAACCTGACGCTCGTCGATGCCTGCACGACGCGTCTTCGTTTGTCGGTGGTGGATTCGGAGAAAGTGTCGGAGCCGCAGTTGAAGACCATCGGCGCGCGTGGCGTGCTCAAGCGCGGCGCGACCAACGTGCAGGTGATCATCGGACCGGAAGCGGACCTGATCGCCGATGAAATCCGCAGCGAGCTCGAGCACTCGTCGACGCGCGGCGCAACGCCCGCATCGTCGACGCCGGCGCAACCGGCCGTGGCAGCGGTGAGCGTCGATCAGACGCCCGGCCCGCTCGATCCGGACCCGTTCCGCTGGCTCGCCGTGTTCGGCGGCGCGACCAATGTCGCATCGCTCGATGCGGTCGCCCAGACGCGCCTGCGCGTGGTCGTGCGTGATCCGTCGTCGGTGGATCGTCAGCGTTTGTCGTCGCTGGATGTGGCGTGGGTGTCGGCCGATACGTTCCACATCGTCGTGGGCGCGGCGGCGCAGCGTTATGCCACGCAGCTTTCCTCGCGCTTGTCGGGTAGCGGCGGCGGTGCAGCGCCGATGCCGGCGTGATGCAATAGACCATGCTTGAAAGCGGGCGGCACCCTCTGGGTGCCGTTTGCTTTTCGCGCAAGGTCAAAGAAAAAGCCCGCCGTCTCATCGACGGCGGGCTTTGCAATTTTTGTTACGACACAGTCAGGTGTTACGCGAAGTCGTGCAGCGCCGAGCGCATCTTCTTCATTGCGCTCGCCTCGATCTGGCGAATACGCTCCGCCGATACGCCGAACTCGTCCGCCAGTTCATGCAGCGTTTTGCCGCCCGAACCGTCGTCCTGCACGTCGAGCCAGCGCGCCGTGATGATGCGGCGGCTGCGCTCATCCAGCGATTCGAGCGCTTCGGCAAGGCCGTCGCTTTGCAGCTTGTCGAACTGGCGCGCTGCAATGACGTTAGTCGGCTCGTTGTGCGAGTCCGCCAGATAGGCGATGGGCGCGAACGCTTCCTCGCCGTCCTCGACCTGCCCTTCGAGGGCGATATCGCCGCCCGACAAGCGGGTTTCCATCTCCGCCACTTCCTCGCGCTTCACCTTCAACTCGTTGGCGAGACCGTCGATCTCGTCCGGCGTGAACGCCGAATGGCTCGTCTTGTGACTGCGCAGGTTAAAGAACAGCTTGCGCTGCGCCTTCGTCGTTGCGACCTTCACCATGCGCCAGTTGCGCAGGATGTACTCGTGAATCTCGGCCTTGATCCAGTGCATTGCATACGACACCAGGCGCACGTTTTGCTCGGGGTCGAAGCGCTTCACGGCTTTCATCAGACCGATATTGCCTTCCTGGATCAGATCCGCGTGCGGCAGTCCGTAACCTAGATAGTTACGGGCGATCGACACGACGAGGCGCAGGTGCGAAAGCACAAGCTGACGCGCGGCGTTCAGGTTGCCCTGCTCGCGGAACTCGGTGGCGTACTGACGTTCCTCTGCCGGCGAAAGCATCGGAATACGGTTCACTGCTTGTATGTATGAATCGATGTTGCCGATCTGGCCGGTCAGCATCGACGACTGTGCGTACGTCAGCGCGCCTGCCGAAGATGCCTTGGCAGGTGCCGAGTTCACAACATTCGGTAGGGTCATCGCATTGGTCACGCTCATAAGCTCCTTATCAACAATTCATTCGCCGCTTAACAGCAGCGGAAGTCAGACATGATATTAGCACTCCGGTTCAACGAGTGCTAAGTGTTAGAGGAGAGGGGAATGTGAGAGTTCCCACAAATACTATCGAATTTGCGGGATCAATAGGACAGTCCGTTGCATCATAAACGGAAGAATCTACCGGTACAGGGCATGCGTCGAATTCTTTACCGCTCTTACGCGCTCGGGCGAAAGAAAATTCAACAAACCGGGTGGCCGGCTGCGTTTCCTGCAAGTACTGAAAAAGGTCACTAGAATTCGGCGAGACAATGCTCTTCGTGAAACACGCCCGTCATCCGAGAACATGGGGTGCTCATGCATAAACACAAGAGTTCGTGGCATCGCACGCTTTCCCGCGTGGCGATCTGCACGGCGTTCGGCCTGGCGTCGGCGGCAGCGCATGCTGATCGATTCGGCCTTCAGATTGCAGGCGGCGTCGCCGATCGCGACATCAAGAAAGCCGACCTCGGCGTGGCCTGGGATCCTGGCCTCACGTGGTGGGAGATCGGCGGGTTCCACTTCACGCTCATCGGCGAAGGTCACGTGTCCTACTGGCACACGACCGAGGACAATGCCGTCCACCCGAACATCTGGGAATTCGGCATTACGCCGGTCGTGCGCTTCGTAAAAAGCTCCGGCTATTTCCGGCCGTTCATCGAGGCGGGCGTCGGCGTGCGGCTGCTTTCGCATACGCGCATCACGGAGGATTTCTCCGTCGCGACGGCGTTCCAGTTCGCCGACATGGTGGGCGTCGGCATGATCTTCGGCGCGAAGCAGAACTATCAGGCGGGCTTTCGCTTCCAGCATCTGTCGAACGGCGGTATCAAAGAGCCGAATCCTGGTATAAATTTCAGCCAGCTATATCTGCAATACAACTTCTGACGAGGCGCCGGTGCATCGGTTCCTCGACACAAGGGGACTCGACAGATGCCGGCAAAAACCATTGAGGCCATTCGCGGCCTCGAGCGCGACCGCTTCCGTGCGATGGTCGACGGCGACGGCCCGGCGCTGGACGCGCTGCTGGCCGAAAACGTCAGCTACGTCCATACGAACGGCAAGCGGGAGACGAAGCGCCAGTTCATCGACGCGATCACCGCAGGTCGCCGCCGTTACCGGCAGATCGAGATTCAGTCGCAGGACGTGCTGCCCGCCGGCCGCGATACGTGCCTCGTCTCGGGCCGCGCGCTGGTCGAGATGGAATCGAAGAACGGCGCGCTGCTATTTCCGATCGCCTATACCGCCGTCCACGTGCAGACCGAGGGCCAATGGCAACTGCTCGCGCTGCAGGCGACGCGCGTGGCACTCGAATAGCCACGCGCGCCGTTCGTCAGGCTTCTACGGCTTCGTCCTGCCGCACATTCTCTGCGACGCGCCCGGAGCGGTTCACTGCGCTCACGACCGCATCGGCGACTGCGAGCGCCGGATTCGCATGTACGGCGACGCCGAAGCGCGTCTGGCCCTCGCCGACGCGGCAGCCGACGAACGCCGCCGTGTCGCCGCTCGCCGTCACGGCCGTCTCGAACCAGTTCACGTTCGCGTCCACGCCGAGCGCTGCGGCGACCGTCTGCGCGTAGGCATCGCCGCTCGTCGTGCTCGCCGGCGGTGCAACCGTGACGCGCTTTCCGAACACCGACAACGTCGATACATCGACCCGCGAAACCGGCCCGCCGGCATCGAAATATTCGCGCTTGAAGAGCTCGCAGATCGCGTCGCCGCCGATTTCGGCGCCGGATGCATCGGTGATCTGCTGCACGGCGTGGCTGAACTCGATCTGCACGCGGCGCGGCGGCGTGAAGCCGAGCCCGCGTTCGAGCAGAAAAGTCGAGCCGCCCTTGCCGGACTGGCTGTTCACGCGAATCACGGCATCGTAGCTGCGGCCGAGATCGGCGGGATCGATCGGCAAATAGGGCACTTCCCACATCGTGCCCGGTACGCGCTGCGCGAGACCCTTGCGGATCGCGTCCTGATGCGAACCCGAAAATGCGGTGAACACGAGGTCGCCCGCATACGGATGACGCGGATGCACCGGAATCTGGTTGCAGCGCTCGACGACGCGGCGCACGGCGTCGATATCGGAGAAATCGAGCCCCGGGTCGATGCCCTGCGTGTAGAGATTCATCGCGAGCGTGACGAGATCGACATTGCCGGTGCGCTCGCCATTGCCGAAAAGGCATCCTTCGATGCGGTCCGCGCCCGCGAGCACCGCCATTTCCGCCGCGGCGACCGCCGTGCCGCGATCGTTATGGGGATGCACTGACAGCACGATGCTGTCGCGAAAGCCCATGTTGCGGTCCATCCACTCGACCTGATCGGCGAACACGTTGGGCATCGCCGCTTCGACCGTCGCGGGCAGGTTCACGATCATCTTGTGATCGGGCGTCGGACGCCACATTTGCGCGACCGCGTCGCACACTTCCCGCGCGAACGGCAACTCCGTCATGCTGAAGGTCTCGGGCGAGTATTGATAGATCCAGTGCGTTTGAGGCCGCGCGGCCGCGCATTCCTTGATGAGGCGCGTGCCTTCGACGGCGAGCGCCTTCACTTCGTCCTTCGACTGATTGAACACGATCTTGCGGAACGACGGCGCGATCGCGTTATAGAGATGCACGATCACCTTGCTCGCGCCCTCGACCGCTTCGAACGTGCGCTCGATCAGCTCGCGGCGCGACTGCACGAGCACTTCGATGGTCACGTCGTCCGGAATGCGCTTTTCGTCGATCAACATGCGCACGAAATCGAAATCGGTCTGCGACGCCGACGGGAATCCCACCTCGATTTCCTTGAACCCGATTTTCACCAGCATCTCGAAGAACTCGAGCTTCGCGGCAATGCTCATCGGTTCGATGAGCGACTGGTTGCCATCGCGCAGATCGGTGCTCATCCAGATGGGCGCCTTCTCGATCGTGCGGGTCGGCCAGCGACGGCCATTCAGACGGACTTGCGGAAACGGGCGGTATTTCTCGGCGGGGTTCGGCATCATGATCGTCGATCTCTCTTCGGACAGTTTGCGTAGCGCCTGCGAGAGAGGCCGTGTCCGGCGGCTGGCCGGGCGTGGCGGGATGCACGTGAGACGGAGCGGCGCGCGCGTGTCCCGGGATCACCAGCGACGGTGACGCCTGTGACCAACGTGAACGTGCGCGGAGCAACGTGCATTTGACCCTCGCGTTTCCGTTTCGCGGGATGCGCGAACGAAAAGCTGACGACTACAGGTGGTAAGAAAAGGAACTACTGGGACTTCTGGCAGGACCGGGCGCCTTGCGACGCGCGGCGCTACATCTGGCGACTTACGCTAGACGTAGCGATAGGGGCCGCGCTAGGCGGCCCGGAATAATTCGGAGGGAGGCGGGCTGGGTGAAACTCATGTAATCGACTTTAAACCACCGTTGAATAGCGTGTCAAATGGGATTTGCCTGACCGACAGCTGGTTTACGCACCACATTGGCAATCACTTCGACCTGGCGCGTGACCGCGGGCGGCACCGGCACGTCGCCGCGCAGCACGCATTCGATCCACCGCGCGGTGGTCGCTGCGTCGAGGGTGTCGGGCAGGTCGACCGGAGGCGTGTGCGGCTGAGAGTGCTCGGGCGTGATCAGCGTCTCGACGTGGCCGTCGTGGAACCAGTCGACCTGCACCTGGCGGCGCGTGTCCGCGACGGCTTCGCCTTCGGTGCCGCGCGCGAGCAGTGCGCCGCCCGCCGCCGCGTCCGGGTGCTCGGTGAAAAGTCCGGTAAGGCTCTCGCGATACTCGGGATGGGTGTAGTTGACGAGCCTCAGGCCCGGCTCGGCGAAGGGCTGAAGGATCTTCACGAGCGTGTGCGTCGAATTGCGCACGCCCATGCGGCGTCTCAGCGCCAGCAACCGTGCGAGCTTGGGCGCGAGCACGGCGATCGGCGCGAATGCGAGACGGCGCGACGCGAGGCTGTCTTCGATTTCATCGTGTGAAGCCGCGTGCGCGATACCCAGTTCGGCGAAAATCGCGGCGCTCGTGACGCGGCCCGGATCGTCGGTGACACCGTGCACCAGCACCGGCACGCCTTCGCGCGCAAGCAAGAGCGACAACAGCGGCACGAGATTCGGCGTCTTGCGTGCGCCGTTGTAGCTCGGAATCGACACGGGCCGCGCGTGCTCTCGTCCATCCTGGACATGCAGCGGCTCGAACGAGCGATGCGCGGCGGATAGCATGGCGGCGAGCTCGGCGGCGGTTTCGCCCTTGACGCGATAGGCGAGCAGTACCGCGCCGAGTTCGAGTTCAGAGACGCGATCCTCGAGTATCGCTTCGTAGAGCGCGTAGGTGTCGTCGTGCGAGAGGGCGCGCGCGCCGTTCGGCCCGCGGCCGATTTCCTTGATATAACGCGCGCAGTTGAAAGCGGGGGGAGCGGAGTCGGTCATCGGAAAGTTGGGGCGGATCGGGTGCTCGATTTCGTACTGCGAGCGATGCCGTCGCGCGTTTTAAGGTGCAAGAAGGTTATTGAGTACCGTATTTGACGAGCGCTGGCAAGCTGCACCGAGCGAGCGTCTCCCGCCAGGTGTGTCCGATGCTTACGAATGACGGCGCTTTCGTCGACCCGCCGATGGCTCGTCGAAAGCTCGCAAAGCCGCGCCCGACAAGCTCCGCCACGCTTTGCGCGCGCACGTTAAACTTCCTTTTCTCGCCGGCCGTCCGCGCTGGCGCGTTCGCCCATGAATCTGCACATCAAAACAGCAACAGGAGAGCGGGATGAGTTACGTGTTTCCTCCGGCGCCGGCCGCAGCGGTCCCCGTCGATGGTTCGAATGAGCAGTTTCCGGTGCGCCGGATCTACTGCGTCGGCCGCAACTACGAAGCCCACGCGCGCGAAATGGGCCACGATCCGGATCGCGAGCCGCCGTTTTTCTTCAGCAAGCCCGCGGATGCCGTGCTGTACGTCGCGCCGGGTTCCACGGGCGAATTCCCATATCCGTCGCAGACGAAGAACCTGCACTTCGAGATGGAGCTCGTCGCGGCGATCGGCAAGCAGGGCAAGAACATTCCCGCCGATAAGGCGCTCGATTACGTCTACGGGTACGCGCTCGGCCTCGACATGACGCGCCGCGACCTGCAAGCCGAAGCGAAGAAGCTCGGCCGCCCGTGGGACACGGCGAAAGGATTCGACCGTTCCGCGCCGATCGGCCCGATCCATCCGGTGTCGAAGGTCGGGCATCTGCAAAAGAGCGCGATCTGGCTGAGCGTCAACGGCGAGGAAAAGCAGCGTTCCGACATCTCGCAACTGATCTGGTCGGTGGGTGAAACCGTCGCGTATCTGTCGACGCTCTTCGAGCTCTTTCCCGGTGATCTCATTTTCACCGGCACGCCCGAAGGCGTCGGCGCGGTCGTGAAGGGCGATCTGCTGAAGGGCGGCGTCGACGGCATCGGTGAATTCGCCGTGCGCGTGGTCTGAGCTCATGAACATGAAGCTCTATAGCTATTTCCGCAGCTCGGCGGCGTACCGCGTGCGCATCGCGCTGAATCTGAAGGGGCTCGATTACGACTACGTCGGCGTGCATCTGCTGCGCGACGGCGGGCAGCAACTCAAGCCCGAGTATCGGGCGGTGAATCCGGACGGCATCGTGCCGGCTCTCGTCGATGGCGACGACGTGCTGACGCAGTCCCTCGCGATCATCGAGTATCTCGACGAAACGCATCCCGAGCCGCCGCTTCTGCCGAAAAGCCCGTCCGATCGCGCGTTCGTGCGCTCCGTCGCGCTGCAGGTCGCATGCGAAATCCATCCGCTCGACAACCTGCGCGTGCTCAAGTACCTGAAGCATCAGGTCAAGGTGCCGGACGAAGCAAAAGACGCGTGGTATCGGCATTGGGTCGAGGCCGGGTTCGAATCGCTCGAAAAACGGCTTGCCACGGACAGGCGCGTCGGTGCGCTGACCTTCGGCGACACACCGACGGTCGCCGATCTGTGCATCGTGCCGCAGGTGTTCAACGCGCGGCGCTTCGGCATCGACGTGACGCCGTATCCGACGATCGCGCGTATCGCGGATCACGCCTGCACGCTCGACGCCTTTGCACGGGCCGCTCCGGCGCAGCAGCCGGACGCCGAATGACGGCGGCTGTTCCCACAGGAGCGCTGTCGAGCTATTTGTCGGGTGCCGGGTTGGGGGCGAGCCTGATCGTCGCGATCGGGGCGCAGAATGCGTTCGTGTTGCGGCAAGGGTTGAAGCGCCGCCACGTGAGTATCGTCGTGTCGATCTGCGCGTTCATCGACGTGCTGTTGATTGCCCTCGGCGTTGGCGGAATGGGCGCGCTCATCGCGCGTGCGCCCTTTCTGCTCGACGTGATTCGCTGGGCAGGCGCGATCTTCGTGTTTCTGTATGGCTTGCGCGCGTTTCTCGCGGCGTGGCGGGGACCGGGGCATCTGAACGCGTCAGACGGCGACTCGCAGACGGCGATCGGCGCGGCGTCCACGGTGCTCGCGCTGTCGCTGCTCAATCCGCACGTCTATCTCGATACCGTCGTGCTGCTCGGCGGCATCGGGGCGCAGCGTGGCTGGCCGGGCAACGCGTGGTTCGCGGCGGGCGCAATGTGCGCGTCGGTGATCTGGTTCACGGCGCTCGGCTACGGCGCGCGTCTGCTGGAGCCGTGGTTCGAGAAGGACGTATCGTGGCGCGTGCTCGATGTGATCGTCGGCTGCGTGATGTGGTGGATCGCGGCTTCCCTGATACTTGCGCGATGAAAAAAGGGCGCCCACGTGGACGCCCTTTCCAGGTTCAACCGAGCAAGGCGTCGGCGAATTCTTCCGCGCTGAACGGCTGCAAATCCTCGACTTTCTCGCCCACGCCGATGAAGTACACCGGAACAGGCCGCTGACGCGCGATCGCGGCGAGAATGCCGCCTTTCGCGGTGCCGTCGAGCTTCGTCACGACGAGGCCGGTCAGACCCAGCGCATCGTCGAACGCCTTCACCTGCGCGAGTGCGTTCTGGCCCGTGTTCGCGTCGATCACGAGCAGCACTTCGTGCGGCGCGTCCGGCATCGCCTTCGCGATCACACGTCGCACCTTGCGCAGTTCTTCCATCAGATGCAGTTGCGTCGGCAGACGGCCGGCGGTGTCGGCCATCATCACGTCGATCTTGCGCGCACGCGCCGCGCCGACTGCGTCATAAATGACGGCGGCCGCGTCGCCGCTTTCCTGCGCGATCACCGTCACGTTGTTGCGTTCGCCCCAGACCGTCAGTTGCTCGCGCGCGGCGGCGCGGAACGTATCGCCCGCGGCGAGCAGCACCGACTGATTGAAGCGCTGCAGATGCTTCGCCAGCTTGCCGATGCTGGTTGTCTTGCCGACGCCGTTCACGCCCGCGATCATCATCACGAGCGGTTGCGCGCGTCCGAGCATCAACGATTTTTCGAGCGGGCGCAGCAGGTCGATCAGCAATTCGCGCAGCGCAGCCTTCACTTGCGACGCGTCGGTCAGACGCTCCGCGCGCACTTTCTCACGCAGCGATTCGAGCAGGAACTCGGTCGCGTCGACGCCGGCGTCGGACATCAGCAGAGCGGTTTCGAGTTCTTCGTACAGGTCTTCGTCGATCTTCGCGCTGACGAAAATGCCGGTGAGGTTCGAGCTCGTCTTGGAAAGACCGTGACGCAGACGCGAGATCCACGATTTTTTAGCGACCGGATCGGGCTCGGGCGGCGGCACGATTTCCTCGCTCGCCTGATCCGTTTCCGGAACGCGCGCCCATTGCGACTCGGTGCGGCCTTGCCAGTATTCCTTTGAGTGGTCCGTCTCAGGCTCGACGGGCGATGCGGGAACGACGGGAGCCGACGGTTCCGCGGGCGCTTCAGGCTGCGCTACTTCCGACGACGGCGCTTCGGCCGGAAGCGCCTGCCGCTCGAGCTCGGCGTCGGATATTTCTTCGTCCTCGGCCGCCTCGACGGATTCTTCCTGAGGACCGTCGAGCGGCGCGTCAGCCGACTTTTTGAATTTCTTGAAGAAGCTGAACATGGATTTTGGCGATGATGCGCGCGTGAACCGATGGCCTCGTGCGCGCTTTCGAGTCGCTGCGCGCGAGGCCCGCGCGATGGGATAGTAGCCGCGTATTTTATCAGGCGCCGCGGTGCGCGCCCGTGCGGCTCCCGGCATGGCGTGCGCGTGTGGTAACGTTGGCTTTCATTGCCCGCGCCGGCTGATCTTCAGGCAAAAAATGCCCGGCGAGCACGACTCCGACAACTCTTTTATGCCCCGCTTGTCCGCTACCCGATCCGCCTTGCCCAGCCATACGCCGTCGCGCGGAGGCAAACCGCACACGATCCGCATCATCGGCGGTGACTGGAAGCGCACGCCGCTGCCCGTCCTCGATCTCGACGGCCTCAGGCCCACGCCGGATCGCGTGCGCGAGACGCTTTTCAACTGGCTCGGCCAGGATCTGAACGGGCAGAATTGTCTCGATATGTTCGCGGGCAGCGGCGCGCTCGGTTTCGAGGCGGCGTCGCGCGGCGCGGCGCGCGTGCTGATGGTCGAAAGAAGCGGGAAAGCGGCCGCGCAGATCCGGGCGAATCAGGCGAAGCTCGGCGCGCGCAATATCGAGATTGCGGAAGCGGATGCTTTGCGGCTCGCCGCCAGCCTCGCGCACGGCTCGTTCGACGTGATCTTTCTAGACCCGCCGTTCGGCGATCAGGCGATGCTCTTGCGCGCGCTGGAACTGGCGGCGCCGCTCGTCGCGCCGGATGGGGCGATCTACGTCGAATGCGGCGATCCGCTGGACCTGACCGGCATCGATGCGCTCGCCGGCTGGAACATCGTACGTGAAGGCAAGGCGGGCGCGGTCCGCTATCATTTGCTGCGCCGCGAAAATGAGGAATAATGCGCGTTCCCGATTTTGGGCCATCCAAAGTCTCGGGAAATCAGGGAGAGTTGGTCGTCGCAGCCACGCGGCCCAATGTAAATAGAAGAGGAGAAGCTCATGGTTGTGGCCGTGTATCCGGGTACGTTCGACCCGCTCACTCGCGGGCATGAAGACATCGTCCGGCGCGCATCGAGCATTTTTGATCAGCTCGTCGTAGGCGTCGCGCACAGCCAGGCGAAGAAGCCGTTTTTCTCGCTGCAGGAAAGGCTGGATATCGCGCACGAGGTCCTCGGGCATTACCCGAACGTGCAGGTGAGCAGTTTCACCGGGCTGCTGAAAGATTTCGTGCGCAAGAACAACGCGCGCGTGATCGTGCGCGGACTGCGCGCCGTGTCCGATTTCGAGTACGAGTTCCAGATGGCCGGTATGAATCGCTATCTGCTGCCCGATGTCGAGACAATGTTCATGACGCCATCGGATCAGTATCAGTTCATCTCCGGCACCATCGTGCGCGAGATTGCGCAACTCGGCGGCGACGTGAGCAAGTTCGTGTTCCCGTCGGTGGAAAAGCGGCTGATCGACAAAGTCGGTATTCTGTCGCAGAAGGATCCCGCGGCGCCGTGAGCGCCGGGCCCGCGCGTTTCGTCACTATTGGCGGACACTGCGCGCGGGCGTCATGCCGGATTCGAAACCGGCGCAAGAGAGTGAAGCATGTCTTTGATCATTACCGACGAGTGCATCAACTGCGACGTTTGCGAGCCCGAGTGCCCGAACGACGCCATTTCGATGGGTCCCGACATCTACGTGATCGACCCGAACAAATGCACGGAATGCGTCGGCCATTTCGACGAGCCGCAATGCCAGCAGGTGTGCCCCGTGGAATGCATTCCGCGCGACCCGGCGCACGTCGAGACGCCTGAGCAGTTGATGGCCAAGTACCACGCGCTCATGGCGGCGAAGGGCCGATAAGCCCTTCGCGTCTTACCCGATCAGCCCGCTCAGCGCGGCGATGAGCGCATCGCATTCGGCGGGCGTGCCGATCGAGATGCGAAGATGCTGATCGATACGCGGCAGCTTGAAGTGGCGCACGAAAATCTCTTTCGCCTTGAGCGCGGCGGCGAGCGCCGCGGCATCGTGCGCGGGATGTTTCGCGAACAGGAAGTTGGCGGCGGACGGCACCACGTCGAAGCCGAGCGTCCGCAGTTGCGCGGTCAACGTCTCACGGCTCGCAATGATCTTCGCGCAGCTTTCTTCGAACCACGCCTGATCCTCGTACGATGCGAGCGCTGCGACCTGCGCGAGGCGATCGAGCGGATATGAGTTGAAGCTGTCCTTCACGCGCGTGAGCGCTTCTATGAGCGCCGGATCGCCGAACGCGAAACCGACGCGCATGCCCGCCAGCGAACGCGCCTTCGACGTCGTCTGCACGACGAGCAGGTTCGGATAGGCGTCGATCAGATTTACCGCCGATTCCGCGCCGAAATCGACATACGCTTCGTCGATGATGACGGGCGCGTCCGGGTTCGCCTTCAGCAAGACTTCGATTTCCGAAAGCGGCAGCGCGCGACCCGTCGGCGCATTCGGATTCGGTAGCAGCACGCCGCCGCGCGGCGCGCGGTAATCATCGACATCGATTGCGAAATCCGCGTTCAAGGGCACGGTCTCGTACGCGACGCCGTAAAGCTGCGCGTAGACGGGATAGAAGCTGTACGTGATGTCCGGGAAGGCGATCGGCTTGTCGTGCTTCAGCAGCGCCTGGAACGCGTGCGCGAGCACTTCATCGGAACCGTTGCCGGCGAACACCTGCTCGACGCGCAGCCCATGATGCTTCGCGACGGCTTCACGCAGCGCACGCGCGGTCGGATCGGGATACTTGCGCAGCGACGCGCCATCCTCGCCGAGCTCGCGACGAATCGCTTCGATGACACGCGGCGAAGGCGGGTACGGGTTTTCGTTCGTGTTGAGCTTGACGGGATGGGCCAGCGCAGGTTGCTCGCCCGGCACATACGGCGTCAGACGATGGACGATATCGCTCCAGAAACGGCTCAAGGTCGGCTCCAATCAAGAGTTGCGGTGGAGGTTCATCATCGCACGCTCGGTTTCGCCGGCGACGATGAAGGGCATCACGGCGAGTGCGCGCTCGATCGACTGATCGATCACGTCCTGTTCTTCACGGCGCGGCGGCTTGAGCACGAAGTTCGCGACATCGGGTTTCGCGCCCGCGCGCGCGCCTTCGGGAATCAGATCGCGCGGATGTCCGATACCGATGCGCAGCCGCCAGTATTGCTGCGACGACAGATGCGCGGAAATATCCTTGAGTCCGTTATGTCCGCCGCTGCCGCCGCCGAGTTTCATCTTGACGGTGCCGGGCGGAAGATCGAGTTCGTCGTGCGCGACGAGAATCTCATCGGGAAGAATTTTGAAGAACTGCGCCACCGCGACGACCGATTGCCCCGAGCGGTTCATGAAGGTCTGCGGTTCGAGCAAATGCACTTCATGGCCGTGCAGACGTCCCTTGCCGTAGAAACCGTGAAAGCGGCGTTCGTCGCGCAGCGTCGCGCCGGCATCGCGTGCGAACTGGTCGACGAACCAGAAGCCCGCGTTATGCCGCGTCGCGGTGTATTCGGCGCCCGGATTACCCAGGCCGACGATCAGCTTGATCATGTCGAATCATGTAGAACGAAAAAAAACCCGCCGGGGCTTGCGCGCCGGCGGGTCACGTCGACCGTTCTTGCGAACGGATCGAGAGGATAGCGGTGTTCCGCGTGCTTACTCGGCCGCCGGCTTTTCGCCTTCAGCAGCTTCGCTAGTCCCTTCCGACACGACAGCGGCCGGAACGGTAGCCGAGGCCACCACCGGGTTTTCCGCTTCGACGGAAACCGTCAGGCTCACGCCCTTCGGCAGCGGAATGTCCTTCGCGTGCATCGTCTGACCGGCTTCGATCTTTGCCAGATCGATTTCCAGGAACTCAGGCAGGTCTGCCGGCAGGCATTCCACTTCCAGTTCCGTCACGACGTGCGAAATCACCGCGCCCGCCAGCTTCACGGCCGGGTTGGTTTCCTGGTTCATGAAGTGCAGCGGCACCTTGGTGTGCAGCTTCTTCTTCGCGTCGACGCGCTGGAAGTCCACGTGCAGCACGAGCTGCTTGAACGGGTGGTATTGCACGTCGCGCAGCAGAACCTGTTGCGACTTGCCGGCCACTTCCAGGTCGAGAATCGACGAATGGAAAACTTCTTTCTTCAGGGCGTGCCACAGGGCGTTGTGATCGAGTTCGACCAGTTGAACGTCCGTTTCACCACCGTACACGATACCCGGGGTCTTGCCCGAGTTGCGCAGGCGGCGGCTCGCACCCGTACCTTGCTTGCTACGCTCGAAAGCGACGACTTTCATGTTTCACTCCTATATCTGCCCGCGACCAGGCAGGGAAACCGGGATCATCGAAAAGGTGTGATCCCAAAACAAGCGACGCGAACCTTCGTTCGTTCGCGCCGATCATGCAAAAACGCGAAGCGTGTGCCTCGCGTTTCTTGCTCAATTCTGATTAACCTTCGGCGAAAAGCGACATCACCGAGTCGCCGCGCCGGATTCGGGAGAACGTCTCCGCGAGCAGACCCGCGCTCGACAGCAGACGGATCTTCTGGCACGCGAGCGACTCGGACGACAACGGAATGGTGTCCGTGACGACCAGTTCGTCCAGCTGCGACGCCGCGATGCGTTCGCCCGCGCCACCCGACAGCACCGGGTGCGTGGCATACGCGAAGACCTGCTTCGCGCCGCGGTCCTTCAGCACTTGCGCGGCCTTGCACAGCGTGCCGGCGGTATCGACCATGTCGTCCATGATCACGCAGGTGCGTCCTTCCACTTCACCGATGATGTTCATCACCTCGGCGACATTCGCCTTGGGACGGCGCTTGTCGATGATGGCGAGGTCGGTGTTCAACTGCTTGGCGAGCGCACGCGCGCGCACCACACCGCCGACGTCCGGCGACACGACCAGCAGATGATCATGGTTCTGCTTGCGCAGATCGCCAAGAAGGACGGGAGTCGCGTAAATGTTGTCGACGGGGATGTCGAAGAAGCCTTGAATCTGGTCGGCGTGAAGGTCCATGGTGATCACGCGATCGACGCCGGCAATTTCCAGCATGTTCGCGACGACCTTCGCCGAGATGGCCACTCGCGCGGAACGCGGACGGCGGTCCTGGCGCGCATAGCCGAAGTAGGGGATGGCTGCGGTGATCCGGCCAGCGGACGCGCGTTTGAGCGCATCGACCATGATCATCAGTTCCATCAGATTGTCGTTCGTGGGAGCGCAGGTGGACTGCAGAACGAATACGTCTTTGCCCCGAACGTTTTCCTGAATCTCGACCATGATCTCGCCGTCCGAGAAGCGGCTGACCATCGCTTTGCCGAGAGGAATTCCAAGAATTTTGACGACTTCCTGAGCAAGCGCGGGATTTGCGTTGCCAGTAAAAACCATCAGGCCGTCACTGCTCATCGTGCACCTGTCTGCGGCTGGAGGCGAGAGGAAAAACGCGAGAAAAAGAATGGCAGGGGAGGAAGGACTCGAACCCTCGCATGCCGGAATCAAAATCCGGTGCCTTGACCAACTTGGCGACTCCCCTACACTAACTTTGAGTCTTGCCGGAAAGTGTAGGACATACCCGACAAAACAAAACCTATGACGCGAAAGCGAAGAGAGGATGAGAATCCAGACTCGCTGTTACCACGCTCCTCCAGCTCGCCGGCAGTTTGGCTTGCGCCATTTCTGCTTCGGCTCGGCTTCGGAAAGCGGCAAACACGCTTGCTCCGGATCCAGTCATTCGCGCCGGTGCGAGATTGGCAAACCACTCGAGCACCTGCGCAACTTCCGCGTACTTTCCCGCAACTACAGCTTGCATGTCATTTCGACCGAAGCTGTCGGGCCAGTTTGTGTCTGACCTTTGCTCTGCAAGAAAGTCCATCATTTTGGCGACTTTCGTATCCCTTGTCAAGGCCTTTTCCGAAAAAATCGCCGCGGTCGGGACGTGAACATCGGGTGTGACTACCAGGAAGAAGCGTTTCGGCAGATCGACTGCCTGGAGCGCCTCACCTACACCTTCCGCAAACGCATTCTGCCCGAAGACAAAAAACGGCACGTCCGCGCCGAGTTGCAGGCCGAGATTCTGCAGAATCTCACGCGAAAGATCAACACCCCAGAGACGATTCAACGCAAAAAGAGTGGTCGCCGCGTCGGAACTGCCTCCACCGAGGCCCGCGCCCATCGGCAGACGCTTGTCGATCTCGATCTCCACGCCGAACTTCGTGCCCGTGTGCTGCTGAAGCAGGCGCGCCGCCCGCACGACGAGATCGTCGGCCTCGGGCACGCCGGGCACATCGGTCTTGCGCGTGATCGCGCCGTCGTCGCGTCGCTTGAAATGCAGGCGGTCGCCCCAGTCGAGTAACTGGAAGACGGTTTGCAGCAAGTGATAGCCATCCGGTCGGCGGCCCGTGATGTGCAGGAAAAGGTTCAGCTTCGCGGGCGCGAGGCAGTCACGGAGCGAATCGTTCGATGAGGACATGCGTGTTGCAACGACGAAGTTATTGATCGAGCACGAGCTTGATGTCGAGCGGCGGTTCATTGCGTGAGAGATTCACGCGCTTCACGCCTGCCGCGGGCGCATCGGCGTAGGCCAGATAGTCGATCGTCCATCCGTCCTGCTTGATTTCCTTCGGACGACCGTTGTTCGCTTCCGGATCGAGCGTCGTCTGCGCGCGCGAGGTTGGCGCGGCCGACGGCTGCAGCCAGTAGCGCAGACCTTCGACCGGCAGCGCGAAACCAAGCGTGTTCTGCATCAGCAGCGACACGTTGTCGGCGCTCACCGGCTGCCGATTGGGCAATTCGAGCGTGGCGAGCGAAGGCGAGGACGTCACGATCGCCATCGTCTGGCCGAGCGGATTGCGCAACTGCAGCGTGACCGTATCGCCCGTTTCCTGCCAGTCGAAATTGCCGTATGCGTTGCGCTGGGTGCCGTTCTGATCGTTGTACTGCACGGCGAAGCGTCCGTGATATTCACGGCTCGTCTGCGTCGCGAGCGAAGTGGATGCGTTCGTTGTCGTAGGAACGCGCGGCTGGAGAGCGCAACCGGACAGCACCAGTGCGGCGGCTGCCGCGATGCCGAGGCCTCCGCGTCGAAGCGAAGCGCCGGCGAGAAAATCGAATGCCATCAAAGGTCGTTTACCTGGAGTCGTTTTAGCGTTTTGACGAGCGTATCGTTGTCAGGTTCGAGCTTTTGCGCCTGCCGCCATGTCGCACGCGCCTGATCCTGCTGCCCGGATTTCCACTGTACTTCGCCGAGATGCGCGCCGATTTCGGCGTTCGGCTGCAGGTTGTAGGCGTTCTTGAGAATCTTCTCCGCTTCGGCCGCGTTGCCCTGGCGGAAACGCGCCCAGCCGAGGCTGTCCATGATGAACGCATCGTTCGGTGCCAGCGAAACCGCCTTCTCGATCAGCTTCACCGCTTCGTCGAGCCGCTGATTGCGATCGACGAGCGAATAGCCGAGCGCGTTGTACGCCTGCGGATTATTCGGCTGCGTGCGCATCAGCGTGCGCAACTGCGTTTCCATGACGTCGTAATGGCCGTTCTTTTCGGCGGCCATCGCGTAGTCGTAAACGAGGTCGGGATCGTCGGGGAACGCGGCCACTGCCTTCGCGAGACTTTCCTCTGCTTCCTTGTAGCGATGCGCCTCGAAAAGAATGGCCGAGTCGGTGCGCGCGAGCAGCGCGAGATCGCGCGGATCGGAGCTTTGCAGGCTGCCGAGCAGCGCACGCGCGTCGTCTACCTTGCCTTGCTTCGCGAGCAGTTGCGCGCGCGTGATCTGCGCGGGCAAATATTGCTGGCTGGTGCGCGGGATCTTGTCGAGCCACTGGCTCGCGGCGGCGTCGTCCTTCTGCTCGAGGGCCAGTTGCGCGAGATAGATGTACGCCTGGCCGGGGTCCGCGCCCGGCGTGCTTTCCGCCGTCTTCGCGTAGAGGTTCAGGAAGTCCTGCGCCTTGTCGAACTGTTTCTTCTGAATGTTGATGAGCGCAAGCGCCATCAGCGGCGTCAGGTCCTTCGAGTCGTTCTTGCGCATGATCTCGAACTGCTTCTGCGCGTCGTCGAGCCTGTCGGACGACAGGTATAACTGCGCAAGCGCGAGCCGTGCATCATGCGATTTCGGATTCTTGTCGAGATACTTCTCGAACGAAGCGATGCCTTCCTTGCGTTCTTCCGGACCCATGCGCGCGAGCGTCAGCGCGGCGGGCAGATAGTCCGGCTTGAGTTGCAAGGCTTTTTCGAGCGATGCCTTCGCGCCGGGTTGATCGTTGGCGACCAATTGCTGGCGCGCGAGCGCAAGTTGCGCTTCAGGCCGGCCCTGATCGTTTTGCGTCAGATCTTTGAGCACGTTCAGCCCGCCGATGCGATTCGGCCCGCGCGCGAGCAAGCTCTGCAATGAAAGGATGGCTTCGCCGCGCTGCTCCGGCGAAACCTTCGCGAGTTCGCGTTCGAGCGTCGGCTTCGCGTCTTCCGGCTTGCCGCTCACGATCAGAAGCGATGCGCTCAACTGCGCCGCGCGATCCGAATGCGGCGCGAACTGCTGCCAGAGTTGCGCCGACGTCAGCGCGTCGTTCGGGCTTTGCGCCGCGATCGCGATTTCGGTCGCACGCTGCGCGAAACGCGGATCGTGCGTGTCGCGGGCGAGCGAGAGATAAGTCTGGAATGCGGGCGCGGGCTGGCCGCGCTGCAACGCCACTTCAGCCGCCAGCACCTGAAACACGATCTGGCTGGACATTGCCACGTTCGGCAAATCCTGTGTCTCCGCGCCGCTGACCGGCGCGGTCAGAAGGTCCGCGGCGTTTTGCGCATCGGATTGATCATCGGCGCTCGGAACGGGCGTGGCGTTCGGCTCCTGAGCATGCGCGGGAACGCATGCGAGCGCGGCCATCGCAAGCGCAATGGCGCCGGCGATTCGCGACATTGGCATGGCGAACGAATGCGCCGAGCTGGCCTGACGCTTCGCAAACAGCTTCATGACGAACGAGTTCATGGAAATCCAGACGATGTTTCAGTCGATTGTAACGCGGTGGCTAAAATACCGGCACACTCGCCCCAGCAAGTCTCTCTCCAGAAAAATGCCCGAACTGCCGGAAGTCGAAGTCACCCGCCGGGGAATCGAACCCTACGTCGCCGGTCGTCGCGTCGAGCACGTCGATGTCCGCACGCCCGCGCTGCGCTGGCCCATCCCGCAGCATCTTCCGAAGACGCTCGATCATCTGAAGATCGAGAAGGTCGAGCGGCGCGGCAAGTATCTGTTGTTCGAAACGGCCGAAGGATGGCTGATCGTCCATCTCGGCATGACGGGCACGTTGCGCGTATTGCGTCACGTGCCGAAGCCGCCTGAAGCGGCGAAGCACGATCACGTCGATATCGTGTTCGACGATTTCATTCTCCGTTTCCGCGATCCGCGCCGCTTCGGCGCGATCCTCTGGCATCCGCGCGCGGACGGCGACGTGCTCGATCATCCGCTGCTCGCGACGCTCGGCGTGGAGCCGTTCTCGCCGGAATTCTCCGGCACGCTGCTGTTTCGCGAGACGCGCGGGCGCAAGGTGTCGGTGAAGCAGGCGCTGCTTGCGGGCGGGATCGTCGTCGGCGTGGGGAACATTTATGCCTCCGAGAGCCTCTTTCGCGCCGGCATTCGGCCGACGACCGCGGCCGGCCGCATCTCGCTCGTCCGTTACGATCTGCTGGCGGATGCGGTGCGCGTGACGCTCGCCGCCGCGATCGAAAAGGGCGGCAGCACGTTGCGCGATTTCGTCGGCAGCAACGGCGAATCCGGCTACTTTCAGCTCGACTATTTCGTCTATGATCGCGCGGGTTTGCCGTGCCACGTTTGCGGCACGGCGATCAGACAAATCGTCCAGGGACAGCGCTCCACTTACTTCTGCCCGCGCTGCCAACGCTAATTTCCGATGCTCGCTCTCACCGATTTTTCTTCGCGCCTCATCGCGTGGCAACGCATTCATGGCCGCCACGACCTGCCGTGGCAAAACACGCGCGATGCGTATCGCGTCTGGCTCTCGGAGATCATGCTGCAGCAGACGCAGGTTTCGACCGTCATCCCGTACTACGCGCGGTTCCTCGAACGCTTTCCGACGGTGACGGTGCTCGCCGACGCGCCCATCGACGATGTCATGGCGCTCTGGGCCGGGCTCGGCTACTACTCGCGCGCGCGCAATCTGCATCGCTGCGCGCAGGTCGTCGCGCACGAGCACGGCGGCGCGTTTCCGCAGACGGTCGACGCACTCGCGATGCTGCCGGGCATCGGACGCTCGACGGCGGCGGCGATCGCGTCGTTCGCGTTCGGCGCGCGCGCGACGATTCTCGACGGCAACGTGAAGCGCGTGCTCGCGCGCGTGTTCGGCGTCGAGGGGTTTCCAGGCGAAAAACGTGTCGAGAATGCGATGTGGGCGCTTGCCGAATCGCTGCTCCCGGACGCCGTGAACAAGGACGAAGTGACCGCCTACACGCAAGGCCTGATGGACCTCGGTGCGACGTTGTGCGTGCGCGGCAAGCCGGACTGCGCGCGCTGTCCGTTCGCATCGGACTGCGTGGCGAAGGTCGAAGGACGCCAGCGGGAACTGCCTGCGGCACGCCCGAAGAAAGCCGTGCCGACGCGCAAGACGTGGATGCTGATCCTGCAGGACGGCGGATCCGTTCTGTTGCAAAAGCGTCCGTCGATCGGCATCTGGGGCGGACTGTGGAGCTTGCCGGAGGCCGCGGACGAAGCCGCGTTGGCGCAAGTCGCGCGCGATCTCGGCGCCGACGAGCCACTTCAGCGACTCGCGCCGCTCTCTCATGCCTTCACACACTTCAAGCTGGATATCGAGCCGCGGCTCGGCGAAGCGCGTAACGCGCCGCGCGAATTGATGAACACGGAAACGGTCTGGGCGCCGCTCGCGAAGATCGACGCCTACGGCGTTCCAGCACCGGTGCGCAAACTTATCGACGCGCTGAGCGGTCCGCTCATCTAAAGCAGTTGATGGTGCTGCATGTAGTGATGCACCACGTCGATACGCGCGCCGGCGTCCATCAGTTCCATGAGCTTCTGCCGGGCGCGCATCGGGATCGGCAGGATTTCGGCGAGGCGGTTCGATACCCAGGTGGGATCGTCGAATAGAAACGGCTCGACAAACGGCAGGTTCTGCGGCTCGCGCTCCCGGATCGTATCGATGATGCGCTCCAGCACTTCCGCGCACGCGCCGAACTTTGCGAGCGCTTCCACGCCTTGCAGCGGCTGATCGTCGCCAAGTAACTCGGCCGTGCCGACGAGCAGATTGCTCGGCTCCACGCGATGATCCGTCAGCCTGAAGCGCTCGGTGCCCCGGGCCTGAACGAGCAGCAGGCCGAAGGTATCGACATCGCATTCCGAGATCTCGGCAAGGCAACCGATGGTTTCCGGCACCGACGGATCGCCCGGTGACGCGACCTCGTGCCCGCTCTTCAGCAGGCAGACGCCGAACGGCGTTTTCTCGCGCAGACACTCGCGCGCCATGTCCAGATAGCGCGCTTCGAAAATCTTGAGCGGCAGCAGGCCGCCGGGAAACAGCACGGTATGAAGCGGAAACAGCGGCAAGTCAGCCAGAACGGGATTCGAAGACATCGCGCCCCTCCAGGGTGGACCGCCAGCGCGGCGATCGGATTCGCGTGTGAGGCGCGCTGTCACCCAGCCGGGATGGGCGCGTCACGATGCCGCACGATCACGTTTGCCGTCTCGCAAAAGCGCGCGGCAAGCGCCTCCGCGATGAACACCGAGCGATGCTGCCCGCCCGTGCAGCCGATCGCGACGGTGAGGTAGCTGCGGTTGTCGTCGCGAAAACGCGGCAGCCATTTGCCGACGAACCCGCCGATGTCGTCGATCATCTCGCCCACCAGCGGCTGAGCGGAGAGGAAATCGATGATGGGTTTATCGAGGCCCGTGAACGGGCGCAACTCGCGGTCGTAATACGGGTTGGGCAACGTACGCACGTCGAACACGAGATCGGCGTCGAGCGGCACGCCGCGCTTGAAACCGAACGATTCGAACATCAGCGTGAGATCGGCGGCGTCCGTTTCGACGAAGCGCTTCACCCACGCGCGCAGCACGTTCGCGCGCAGATTGCTGGTGTCGATCTGATGCCCGTACTCCGCGAGGCCCGCGACCAGTTCGCGCTCACGCTCGATCGCTTCGGCGAGCGAGTTCAGCACGCCGACATCGGCCTCGCGCATCGGCGGGCCGGACAGCGGGTGACGCCGGCGCGTTTCGGAGAAGCGCTGAATGAGCGATTGTGTGCTCGCGTTGAGGAACAGCACGCGCAGGTCGTAATCGTCCGAGAGCTTACGGATGAAGGCCGGCACGTCGTCGAGCGAGTGGCTCGAGCGGGCGTCGATCGCGACGGCGAGACGTGTCTGGCCTTCCTTCGCCAGATAGTCGGCGAGTTCGGGCAGAAAGCGCGGCGGCAGATTGTCGACGCAATAGTAGCCGCCATCTTCCAGGGCGTTCAGCGCGACGGACTTGCCGGAACCGGAGATGCCGGTGATCAGGATGATACGCATGGGTCTCGAGGGGTTCGCTTTCTCTTAGCTTAGCACCTGTGCCCGATTCGTTTCGGCACGCGCGACGTTCCCTGACGCGCTCAGATCAGCTTGCCGGGAAACTGGCTGTCGGGATCCTGCATCGCAAGGCGCTGGCGGTCCATGAAGTCGCGCAAGGTATCGATGCCGCGCAGTTGCAGGATCGTATTGCGCACCGCCGCTTCGACCAGCACGGCGAGGTTGCGGCCCGCCGCGACCTGAATCGTCACCTTGCTGATTGGCAGGCCGAGCACATCGACGGTCTGGCTTTCGAGCGGCAGGCGCTGGAATTCGCCATCCGGCCGGCGCACGAGCTGCACGATCAACTTGAGTTTCATCTTCCGGCGCACGGCGGTTTCACCGAAAATCGTCTTGATGTCGAGAAGGCCCAACCCGCGCACTTCGAGCAAATTTTGCAGCAAAGGCGGGCACCGGCCTTCGACAAAATCCGGGCCGAGACGCACGAAATCGACGGCGTCATCCGCCACGAGGCCATGGCCGCGGCTGATGAGTTCCAGCCCGAGCTCGCTCTTGCCGAGACCGGAGTCGCCGGTGAGCAGCACGCCCATGCCCAGGATGTCGATGAACACGCCGTGGAGCGTCGCGCGCGGCGCGAGGATGCGCGACATGTACGCGCGCAGGCTGTCGATCACGGCCGCCGCGGACATGCGCGTCGTGAAAAGCGGCGTCGACGAGCGCGTACAGCGCAGAACGAGTTCCGGCGGCGCGCCCACTTCGCCTGCAACGACCAGAAACGGCGGCTCGAGCGCGATGAGTTCCGCCATGTGACGGGAACGGTCCTCGTCCGACTGACGCTGGTAGTAGTTGATCTCGGCGTCGCCGAGCACCTGGATACGGTTCGGGTGAATCAGGTTCAGGTGGCCGACGAGGTCGGCGCTCGACGTCGCGTTTGCGACCGTCTCGCTCGAAAAGCCGCGTTCCCAGCCTTCGTGCCCGGTGAGCCAACTGAGCTTCAGAGCGGCGGCGTTGTCGTCGAAAATGCTTTGGGCGTTGATGCTGGACGTATCCATGAGACCGGAACTCCGTTGGAAGCCGGAAGCAGCCTTCGCGTCACGACGAAGCGGGTCGCTTCGGTACGTCGCATGGCGCTGCGTTTGACCGATTGTGCCGCAGAAGCTTCACGTAAGCGAGGCGCGCCCGGCGCGAAAGCAGCACGGACGCGCCTCGGCGCGTATCGCTAGGTTCGTGTGGCTGTTACGGTTGCCATTGCGTGAGCACTTGATAAAGCGCCTCACGATTTTCTTCCTTGTGCAGGCGCTCGCGCGCCTCGCTGTCAGAGAGCAGTTGGGCGATCTCCGAGAGAATTTCAAGATGCTGCTGCGTTGCCTGCTCGGGCACGAGCAGGAAGATGAGCAGCGAGACCGGCTGGCCGTCAGGCGATTCGAACGCGACAGGTTCGGCGAGGCGCACGAAGGCGGCAAGCGGCTGCTTCAGCCCCTTGATGCGGCCGTGCGGAATGGCGACACCTTCGCCCAGGCCAGTCGAGCCGAGACGCTCACGCGCGAAGAGATTGTCGGTGACGGTGCTGCGGGCGATGCCGTTCTGGTTCTCGAAAATCAGGCCCGCTTGCTCGAATACGCGTTTCTTGCTGGTAACGGACAGTCCGAGAACCACGTTCTCGATGGGAAGAAATTTGGCTAAACGATTCATGTTGGCAGGCTGATGCGTGGCCTGATAGCTCCTCATCGTGGCCGCTGTCTGAAAGCGCTCACGGCGATGGTGATACGGAAAGTGCGCTGGCGGCGTTCCCTGCAGCGTGCCTGTCGTGCGACCCCGAAAATTACCGGATCATTATAGAACAGGGCACAGCCCGATGGTGCGCCGCGCAATGGCACCGTTTTGCGATCCAATGTGCAGCACAAAGCCCTGAAAATCAATGGCTTGTCGCACTACAGGGCGAAAATCCAACAAAAAAGCCGCCAGTCGGAGGCGGCTTCGGTTCGGATGCATGCGCGCATCGATCTGGTTCGGATACTTGAGGTTTTCCTCGAATCTCGCCCGCCATCCTGTGGTGGCGGGGCTCGCTGTCATCCGTCGATCAATCGGCGAGCGTGCGTACGGTGCGTTCAGGGCGACGGCGCTTCCACTTCGTGCGGCTCGCCACGGTACTTCACCGATTCATGGGCGTGGCCCTGAATCTTGTCCTTGTGCCTGATGACCTGCCGGTCCAGCTTGTCCACCATCAGATCGATGGCGGCGTACATATCAGCGTCACAACTCTCGATAAAAATGTCCTTGCCCTTCAGATGCAGGTTGATTTCCGCCTTCTGCCTCTTTTCCTTTTCCCTATGATTGTCGACCGAGAGGACAACGTTGCCGTCGATCACTTGATCGAAATGACGGAGCACCCTGTCCAGTTTCGTGATCACATACTCGCGCAACGCAGGCGTCAATTCGAGGTGGTGTCCACTGATCTTCAGATTCATAGTTGCTCTCCAAGCTAAAGGCCGTGAGATCACGTCGGCTCGTCCGATACCGGTCGGCAATGCGTCCCGTCAGCGCGTCATTCTGGCGCGACTGAAATACGGGCCGCATTGGCCGGCACGTCCGCGCTCTCGCGATGCGGCCGGTAAACGCCCATCACAACACGCGATGGACTACAGAGACGGGTCATAGAGACTTGCGCAGATTCACTGCCGGGATCCTGAGGGCTTCGCGGTACTTGGCTACGGTACGCCGCGCGACCACGAATCCTTGTTCCGCCAGCAGTTCGGCGATGCGGCTGTCTGAAAGAGGAGTTTTAGGGTCTTCCGCTCCTATCAGTTGCTTGATGAGGGCCCGGATCGCCGTTGACGATGCCGCGCCTCCTGTGTCGGTCGAGACGTGCGATCCAAAGAAGTACTTAAATTCAAGCGTCCCGAATGGGGTGAGCATGTACTTGCCTGTGGTCACACGAGAAACCGTCGATTCGTGTAATCCCAGCGTATCAGCAATCTCCCGCAAAACCAAGGGCCGCATGGCGATTTCGCCATGTGCAAAAAAGTTCTTCTGACGCTCCACTATCGCCTGCGCGACGCGCAGAATCGTCTCAAACCTCTGCTGAATATTCTTGATGAGCCAGCGCGCTTCCTGCAACTGCTGGCGCAGCGAGCCGCTTCCCGGATCGCCGCGATTGTTGCGCAGGATGTTCGCGTACAAATGGTTGATCCGCAGCTTCGGCACGATCTCCGGATTCAGCTCTGCCGTCCATCCGCTCGCGGTTTTTCGCACGAGGATGTCCGGCACGACATAGTCCGCTTCGCTTTTGCCGTACGCCGCGCCTGGGAAAGGCTCGAGCGATTTGATCAGCAGATGCGCGTCGCGAAGGGCGTCATCGCTGGCTTTCAGTTGCTTGCGCAGACGCGTGAAGTCGCGCGCGGCAAGCAGTTCGAGATGATTCGTGACGATATCGAGCGCCAGCGTGCGCGTGGGCGACCCGTCGAGCCGCAGCAACTGCAGTTTCAGACATTCCGATGCCGAGCGTCCGCCTACGCCCGGCGGATCGAAGCTTTGCAGCAAGGCGAGCGCCGCGCTCAACTCGTCGAGGTCGACTTCGAGTTCTTCGGGAAGATCGGTCTGCACTTCATCGAGCGATGAGGTCAGGTAACCGTCTTCGTCCAGTGACTCAATCAGAAACGTGACGAGCGCACGATCGCGCTGATTCGCCGCGGTCATGCGCAACTGCGCGCTCAGGTGGTCGCGTAGTGTCGTGGTCGATTCGTGGATTTGCAGCGGCGGGAGATCGTCGTCGTCGGAGGCGTTGTTCGAGCGGCCGTAGTCCTCGAGGTTCCACGAACTGGAATCCTGACTGCTGTCCGAGCCCAGGCCGTTGTACTCGTCGACCCCTTGCGGCTCATTGTTCTCCGAACGTTCGGAATTTGAGGTGCCGGATGATGAGCCGTTGCTCATCATCGAGTCGGACGGCGTGCTCGGCGCCGACGCAGCCGCGATCAGCGAGCCGTCCGCGGCGACGCGAAGCGGGCTCGTGATCCAGTCGTCGTCATTCTCGAGCAGCGGATTCTGAGCGACGGCCATCGCGACTTCCTGCTGCAGTTCGAGCGTCGACAACTGCAGCAGCCGGATCGACTGCTGAAGTTGCGGGGTCAGCGCAAGATGCTGCGAGAGGCGGAGTTGGAGGCTGGCTTTCATGGCAAAGTTTTATTCATTGTAGAGAGTTTGCCACGCGCGCGAAACCTCGCGGGGATTCCAAAAAAGCGCATGCCGCCCAAGAGGGCGGCACGTAAGTTTTGCTGCTTTCGCATGGTGCGGCGCATGATGCGCGCCGCTTTTCCAACGTTGCGTCACATGCGGAAATGCTCGCCGAGATAGACGCGGCGCACGTTTTCATTTTCGATGATCTCGCTGGGCGCGCCTGCCGCGAGTACGCTGCCGTCGCTGATGATGTACGCATGATCGCAGATGCCGAGCGTCTCGCGCACATTGTGGTCCGTGATCAGGACGCCGATGTTGCGCTGCTTCAAAAACTTCACGATCTTCTGAATTTCGAGCACGGCGATCGGATCGACGCCCGCGAACGGTTCGTCGAGCAGAATGAAGCTGGGATTGGTTGCGAGCGCGCGCGCAATCTCGACACGACGGCGCTCGCCGCCCGACAGCGACAGCGCAGGATTCTCGCGCAGGTGCGCGATCTGCAACTCGTCGAGCAAGGCTTCCGCGCGCTGGGTTATGGCGTCATTTGACAGGCGTTTGCCGCGCTCATCGGTTTGCAACTCCAGCACCGCGCGAATGTTCTGCTCGACGGTGAGCTTGCGAAACACCGAGGCTTCCTGCGGCAGATATGACAAGCCCAGGTGCGCGCGTTGGTGGATAGGCAAGAGGCTGATCGAATTGCCGTCGAGGTCGATCTCGCCGGCATCGAGCGGCACGAGGCCGACGATCATATAGAACGACGTCGTCTTTCCCGCGCCGTTCGGACCGAGCAGGCCGACCACTTCGCCGCTCTTGACGTCGAGTGACACGTCCTTCACCACAGTGCGCGACCCGTAACGCTTCTTCAGATTGCGCACGACGAGCGAACTCGACTGGCCTTCCGGCTTGCGGTGGGGCATGGAGGTCGAATTCACTGCTGCGGCTCTCCCTGAATGCTGTTCGACGGCGAAAGCGTGGCGGGCGATCCGTTCAGCGGCGCGGCGCCGCCCGAGCGGGGCGCGAGCATCGCACGCACCCGGCCGCTCGGATTGCCGGGACCTGCCTGGTCCTTGCCCGCACTCGCCGTGTAGAAGTCCTTCTGGCCGTCATAGGTGATCACGCTGCCGCGCACTTCGTCCTGCACTTTCGTCAGGCCTTGCAGGCGGCGCACGACAGCGCGTGTCGTGAGCTTCGTGAAGTCGTTCTTGCCGTCGTAGTCGATGCGCACCGCGTTGCCGTCGATGTACTCGTCGAGGCCGTCACGCTTCTGGCGGAAATAGGCGAGATTGTTGCCGGTCGACGTGCCGGTCGCGTACTGATAACCCTGCGGGTCCTGCGTGACGTCCACGCGGTCGGCCTTGATGATGATCGAGCCTTTGGTCGCGACCACGTGGCCAGTGAAGACGTTCTTCTGGTTGAGGTCGTCGTAGGACATGTTGTCCGCTTCGATGTTGAGCGGCTTGTCGCGGTCGGCCTTTTCGGCGTGCGCGGGCAGCGCGGCCAGCGCAACGGCGATGGCCAGCGCGGCGGCGAGCCCGGCCCGCGCGGCGTGCGCGGTGCGGCACGCGAGCGTTGCGCGCGCATGGCCGCCATCGGGACGAGGGAACCTTTCGTTCATGCAGTCACAATTCGGATGGGAGTGCCGGGGTTACTTGGACGAGCCGCCGTTGATATCCGTGGCGGCGATTGCGCCGCGCACGTTACCGAAGAGCTTCATTACCCGGGTCACGTTGTTGTAGTTCATGCCAGAGGCCGTCATCACGGACGGGCCGCGCTGAAGTCTAACCGGTTTTTCCGTTTCGATGACATCGTCGTTCACCAGCACGCGAAAATGCTGGGAATCAGCCTGCATCTGCGGATCGCCGTAGCCGGCCGCGCGCAGGATGCGCGCGTCGTCATAGAGATCGACGATCGAGACATCGCCATTCACCGTGCCGCGCATGGCCGTCGCCGTGACGGTCGGCTTCATCGGCTGGAACATGCGCATCGCGGGCAGCGTCAGGTCGCTGATTTCGTTGTCTTCGTAATGCACCATCGACTTCGCCGTCAGACGATATTGCGTCGTGCCGGTGGCATCGAGTTCGGAAACGGAAAAGTCGTTGGCGAAGTAGTCGGGCGTGTGGCGCTTCTCCGGCGCAGGCGCCTGCTGTGCAGGAGGCAGCGTGGCTTGCAGCAGCCAGTAAGTGATGCCGGCGAGCGCCGCCATCGCGAGGAGCGGCAGGAGCGAGGCGAGCTTTCCCGGGCGCTGCATGCTTCAGCCTCCGAGCGCCGCGGCGAGCAGTTCGTCGTAGCGATGTTGCGCGCGCAGGATCGCGTCGCAGACTTCGCGCACCGCGCCGTGGCCGCCGCGCGCTTCCGCGACCCAGTGCACGCGCTGGATCACTTCCGGATGCGCGTTCGCGGGCGCGGCCGCGAAGCCACAGCGGCGCATCACCGCGAGGTCGGGCCAGTCGTCGCCCATATAGCCGCATTCGTCGGCCGCGATGCCGGTCGCGGCGAGCAACTCGGCGAGCGCGACGGTTTTATCGGCGACGCCCTGATAGAGATGCGTGATGCCCAGTTCGCGCGCACGCGCCGCGACGATGCCGGATTGCCGGCCCGTGATGATCGCCGTCTGCACGCCGACGGACTGCAGCATCTTCACGCCGTGGCCGTCGAGCGAATTGAACGATTTCATCGCGTCGCCGTCGCCGGTGAAGTAGAGGCTGCCGTCGGTGAAAACGCCGTCGACGTCGAACACCATCAGCTTGAGGCGGTTCGCGCGTTCGGCGGCGGTGGGGGGCTTCTGCGCCATCAGATTACCTTCTTGGAGAAGAGGTCGTGCATGTTCAGTGCGCCGATCAGCGTCGCATCGGCATCCACGACCAGCATCTGATTGATGCGATGGCGCTCCATCAGTTCCACGGCTTCGACCGCGAGATGATCCGGCGCGATCGTGCGCGGATTACGCGTCATGACATCGACGATCTTCAGTGCGCGGAAATCGCCGTCGCGCTGCAGGATGCGGCGCAGATCGCCGTCCGTGAAAATGCCGTGGACATGACGGTTTGCGTCGATGACGGCCGTCATGCCCATGCGCTTGTCGGTGATCTGAAAGAGCGCGTCCGAAACGGTCGCGTCGAGCGAGACCACCGGCACCTGGTCGCCGATGCGCATGACGTCGCGGACGTAGGTGAGCAGGCGCCGCCCGAGCGCGCCGCCCGGATGCGAGCGCGCGAAGTCGTCGGGACCGAAGCCGCGCGCATCGAGCACGGCGACGGCGAGCGCGTCGCCGAGCGCCATCGCGGCGGTCGTGCTGGCCGTGGGCGCGAGATTCATCGGGCACGCTTCCTTTTCGACGCGCGCGTTGAGATGCATGTCCGCCAATTGGGCGAGACTGGATTCGGGCCGACCGGTAATCGCGATCAGCTTCGCCCCGAGGCGCTTGATGAGCGGCAGAATGGCAACAAGTTCCTCGGTTTCGCCCGAGTTGGACAGCGCGATGAAGATGTCGTCGGCGGTGACCATGCCGAGGTCGCCGTGGCTCGCTTCGGCCGGATGCACGAAGAACGCCGGCGTGCCGGTGCTCGCGAGCGTCGCGGCGAATTTGCGCGCGACATGGCCCGACTTGCCGATGCCCGATACGACCACGCGACCGCGACAGCCGAGCAGCGTTTCGACCGCGTTCGTGAAGTTTTCGTCGAGAAGTTCGGAAAGCCCGCGAACGGCCTCTGCTTCGATCTGGATTACGTTGCGAGCCAGCGCCAGTGCCCGGTCGCCATTGATTTTCGCTATCATGCGCGGAGTATAGCAAAGGCGTTTTTCAGCCGCCCCGCCGGGAGCGCGCCGCGCCGCCGCCTATCCGCCCCCGCAAGCCCTGTCGTCAGGGGCCTTTTTAAGATGCCGGAGCGCCGAAGACACGCGCCTCGGAACGCTGACGAACGAGGACGCTAGACGGATGACCTCTCCGCTCGAAATGACGCTGTTGCTGCTGCTCTGCTCCGTGGCAGGCGTCGTCGTATTTCGCTATTTCAACTTGCCGCCGATGCTCGGCTATCTGACGGTCGGCATCATCGTGGGACCGCACGCGGCGGGCATCGCGCCGGATTCGGACCGCGCGCAGCATCTCGCCGAATTCGGCGTTGTCTTCCTGATGTTTTCCATCGGGCTCGAATTCTCCCTTTCCAAGCTGCGCTCGATGCGGCGCATCGTGTTCGGACTCGGCGCGAGTCAGGTCGCGGCGACGATCGCGCTCGCGCTGATCTTCGGCTGGATCGCGAATTTCTGGACCGAGATGTCATGGCAGGCGAGCTTCGCGCTCGGCGGCGCGATGTCCATGTCCTCTACAGCTATCGTCAGCAAGCTGCTCGCGGAGCGGCTCGAACTCGAATCGGAGCACGGCCGCAACATCTTCGGCGTGCTGCTGTTCCAGGATCTCGCGGTCGTGCCGCTGCTCATCATCATCGCGGCGTTCGGCAACGGCAAATCGTCGCAGCTCGCGATGTGGCTCGGCATCGCGGCAGTGAAGATCGTTGTCGCATTGACGGTCCTGCTCTTCATCGGCCAGAAGTTCATGACGCGCTGGTTCGATCTCGTCGCGCGGCGCCGCTCGCAAGAGCTGTTCATGCTGAACCTGCTGCTGGTGACGCTGGGCGCGGCGTTCATCACCGACAAGTTCGGGCTGTCGCTCGCGCTCGGCGCGTTCATCGCGGGGATGTTGATCGCCGAGACGCCGTATCGGCATCAGGTGGAAGAGGACATCAAGCCGTTTCGCGACGTGCTGCTCGGTCTCTTCTTCGTGACTACCGGCATGCTGCTGAATCCACGTGTGATCTGGGAGCATCCGTTTCTCGTGCTCGGCTTTTTCGTCGTGCCGATCCTGCTCAAGGCCGTGATGATCACCGGGCTCGCGCGCGCGTTCGGCGCAACGCCGGGCGTCGCGATGCGCACGGGTCTCGGCCTCGCGCAGGCGGGCGAATTCGGTTTCGTGCTGCTCAACCTGATCCTGGATTCGCATCTGGTCAACCCGATCATCCTGCAAGCGATTCTCTCCGCGATGCTGCTCTCGATGCTCGCCGCGCCGTTCATCATCCAGAACGCGGACCGGATCGTGCTGCGGCTGTCGTCGACGGAATGGATGCTGCAATCGCTGCAGATGACGAAGATCGCAACACAGAGCCTCAAGCAGAGCGGTCACGTGATCATCTGCGGCTACGGCCGCGCGGGGCAAAACCTCGCGCGCATGCTGGAGCAGGAAGGGATTTCCTACGTTGCGCTCGATCTGGACCCGGACCGCGTCGCGGCGGCCGCGGCGGCCGGCGAATCGGTGGTGTTCGGCGACGCCGGGCGGCGCGAGTCGCTACTCGCGGCGGGTCTGCATCGCGCGGCGACCGTCGCGATCACGTATGCGAACACGCCTTCCGCGCTGCGCGTGCTGCACAACATCCACGAGCTCGCGCCGACCTTGCCCGTGATCGTGCGCACAGTCGACGACGCCGATCTCGATAAGCTCACCGCCGCGGGCGCGACGGAAGTGATTCCGGAGATCGTCGAAGGCAGTCTGATGCTCGCGTCGCACACGCTCGTGCTGATGGGTGTGCCGATGCGTCGCGTCGTGCGGCGCGTGGAGGAAATGCGCGATGCGCGCTACAGCCTCCTGCGCGGCTACTTCCACGGCGCCGACGATGTCGATGACGACGATGGCCACGAGCAGGTCCGGCTACAATCCGTACCGATCGACGCGAATTCCGAGGCCGTCGGGCACTCGCTCGACGATCTCGGCCTCGTCGGCAATGGTGTCGAGGTGACCGCGATCCGGCGCCACGGCATCCGGGGCGTCGAACCGGACCCCGAAACCCGGCTGCGCGCGAACGATATCGTCGTGCTGCGCGGCCTGCCCGAAGTGCTCGCGCAAGCCGAGGAACGGCTCTCGCGCAACCGCCGGGCGGCGTAATCTCTTTTGTCACCAAGGCGAACGCGCGGCCTCACGGCGCGGACTCCGGAGAAGTCATGTCCATTACCCCTTCGAGCGCTCAGCTCGACGCCGCGCGTTTCATCAAGGAGCGCGTGCGCACCGTCGAAAACTGGCCGCAGCCCGGCGTGCAGTTCCGCGACATCACAACGATCCTGCAAGACCGCAAGGCGCTGCGCATGCTGATCGACCTGTTCGTGCAGCGCTATATCGACGAGAACGTCAACGTGATCGCCGGCATGGATGCGCGCGGTTTCATCATCGGCCCGATTCTCGCGTACGAGCTGAGCCTGGGCTTCGTGCCGATCCGCAAGAAGGGCAAGCTGCCGTACAAGACGCTGTCGCAGTCGTACGACCTGGAATACGGCAGCGCGACGGTCGAGATTCACGAGGATGCGTGCAAGCCGGGCGATCGAGTGGTGATCGTCGACGATCTCGTCGCGACAGGCGGCACGATGATGGCCGGCAAGATTCTGCTCGAGCGGCTCGGCGCGCAAGTGGTGGAAGCGGCGGCGATCATCGACCTGCCGGATCTCGGCGGCTCGAAGCTGCTGCGCGAGAACGGCGTGCCGCTCTATACCGTATGCGAATTCGGTGGACATTGAGATGCCCAACTTTCTGCTCTTTCTTGCCGCATCGGTCGCGATTACGGTTGCGCCCGGCCCGGACAATCTTCAGGTACTCGCGCGAGGCATTTCCCAAGGGCGCCTCGCGGGCGTCGTCGCCGCGCTCGGCTTCGCATTCGGCGTGATCTTTCATACGACGCTCGCCGCGCTCGGCATCGCGGCGCTGCTGCGTTCGTCGCCCGTCGCGTTTCAGGCGGTGAAGCTCGCCGGCGCGGCGTATCTCGTCTGGATCGGCATCAAGGCATTGCGCAGTCACGGTCTCGCGACCGCGCACACGCGCCCGAGCCAGCCGCTTTCGACCGTGTTCCGCCAAAGCGTGATCGGCAACATGCTGAACCCGAAAGTCACGCTGTTCTTCATCGTGTTCCTGCCGCAATTCGTCGATCCGCACGGCGCGCAAAGCGTGATGCTCCAGATGTTCGAGCTCGGCGGGCTGTTCATGCTGCAGACGGTCGTCGTGTTTTCGCTCTTCGGCATCGGCGCGGGGATGATCGGCGCGTGGCTGAAGCGCCGTCCGCGCGTCGGCGTGTGGCTCGACCGGCTCGCGGGCGCGACGTTCATCCTGCTGGGCATTCGCGTCGCCTTGCGTTGACCGGAGTGCCCGCATGACGCTGCCTGCCATCATTTCCGCGCGCCGTTTCGATGCTGCCGCGCACGCGCCCTTTTTCATCGGCGACGAGCGTGTCGGCTGGATTCGCCGCACCGACGTCGACGCGCTGCGCAGCTGGCCGGACGTTTTCGAGATCGACGAAGCAGCGGTTCGGCTGAACCCATCGCTCGCCGATGTGAACGCGCGCAGCGCCGCGCTAGGCGCGGTCATCGGCGCGTTATACGCGGAAGGCAGAATCCCCGGCTGGCGCGACGAAACCTACGCGGTCCGCAACGACTTCGACGCGCCGCCGCTCGCGTTCATCGAGCGTGCGGCGTCGCGCTTCTTCGGCACGATGACCTACGCGGTGCATCTGAACGGCATCGTAAAATATCGAGATAAGGCGCCGCAGTTGTGGATCGCGCGCCGCAGCGAGACGAAGGCGACCGATCCCGGCATGCTCGACAACATCGTGGCGGGCGGCATCGGCTGGGGGTTCGAACTGATGCCGACGCTCGTAAAGGAATGCTGGGAAGAAGCAGGCATGAGCGCCGGGCTCGCGCAAACCGCCGAGCGCGGCCGCACGTTCCATGTGCTGCAATCCTTGCCCGAAGGCACGCAGGCCGAGCAGATCTTCGTCTACGACGTTTTCCTTTCGCCCGATTTCGCGCCGCGCAACCAGGACGGCGAGGTCGGCGAGCATCGACTTGCGCGCATCGAAGACGTCGCGCGCTGGATCGAGGAGGGCGAGCTCACTGTCGACGCCAGTCTCGCGACGCTCGATTGCATGCTGCGCCGCCAGTGGATCGGGGAGGACGCCTGCGAAGGCATCGACGCGCTGTTCCATCCGCCGCCGCTCTGAATATCAAGAATCAAACGAACGAGGAAAGGTCATGTCGACCGAACATAGTTTCTACCTGAAGTTGTCGTGCCCCGACCGGCCGGGAATCGTGCATGCCGTGTCGGGATTTCTGTTCAATCTCGGCGCCAATATCCTCGACTCCGCGCAGTTCGGCGACAGCCGCACCGGCGAGTTTTTCATGCGCGTGCATTTTCAGGAGGTCGGCGGCGATCCTGGTCTCGACGCGCTGCGCAAGTCGTTCGCCGATCTCGCCGACGAATTCGGCATGCGCTGGGAACTGCATGACGCTTCGGTGAAGCCGCGCGTCGTCATCATGGTGTCGAAGATCGGCCACTGCCTGAACGATCTCCTGTTCCGCTATCGCACCGGCCAGTTGCAGATCGAGATTCCGGCGATCATCTCGAATCACAAGGATTTTTATCAGCTCGCCGCGAGCTACGACATTCCGTTCCATCATCTGCCGCTGCTGAAGGCGACACCCGATGCGAAGGCCGCGCAGGAAGCGCGCGTGCTGGAAATCGTCGATCAGCACGACACGGATCTCGTCGTGCTCGCGCGTTACATGCAGATTCTGTCGGCGAACATGTGCGAGAAGCTCGCGGGCCGCGCGATCAACATCCATCACTCGTTCCTGCCGAGCTTCAAGGGCGCGAAGCCCTACTATCAGGCGTTCGATCGCGGCGTGAAGCTGATCGGCGCGACCGCGCACTATGTCACGTCCGATCTCGACGAAGGCCCGATCATCGAGCAGGAAGTGGAGCGCGTCGATCACAACATGACGCCGGATCAACTGACGGCGATCGGCCGCGACGTCGAATGCGTGACGCTCGCGCGCGCGGTGAAGTGGCACGCGGAGCATCGCATTCTGCTGAACGGGCACAAGACGGTCGTGTTCCGCTAATCGTTCTTCAGACGCAAAAACGCCCGCGATGAATTCGCGGGCGTTTTCATTTGTGGCGGCCGGATCAGACGAGCCGCAGATAAATCAGCTCACGCTTGATATACGCATAGAAAATCGGCGCGGCGATCACGCCCGGAATGCCGAACGCGGCTTCCATCGCGAGCATTGCGAGAAGCAGTTCCCACGCGCGCGCCTCGATCTGGCCGCCGATGATGCGCGCATTCAGGAAGTATTCGAGCTTGTGAATGACGATCAGAAACGCGAGCGACGCGACCGCCGTGCCGAACGACACCGACAGCGAAATCCCGACGATGATCGTATTGGAGATCAGATTGCCGATCACCGGCAGCAGCCCGACGATGAACGTGACCAGCACGAGCGTCTTGGAAAGCGGCAGCCTTTCGTGAAAGATCGGCAGCGCGACGAGGAGATACAGCGCGGTGAAGACGGCGTTGATCGCGGAAATCTTGATCTGCGCGAACACGATGCGGCGAAACGCGTCTGCGAAGCGCGACACGCGTGCGATGAGCGCCGTGGACAGCGGCAAGCGGTGATGCGAGGGCCGCGGCGCGCTCACCGCGATGATCGCGCCGATGATCATACCGATCACGATGTGCCCGAAACCGCGCGCCATTTCCTTGCCGCCTTGCTGGAGCATTTCGGCGTGCCTGTGCATCAACTCGGTGGCTTTGTCCTTCATCTGGCCGGCATCGACCGGGAGATAGTTCGCGATCCAGTCCGGTACGCGCAGGCGCGCGCTCGACGTGATGGTCATCAACTGATCGAGCAGCTTTTGCAGGCTCGGCACGTCGTGTTCGAAATGTTCGATGGTGGCGACGGTGGCGCCCGTCAGCCCGCCGACGATGATGGCGGAAATCAGCCCGACCGCGATGAGCCGCGCGCCCTTGCTCACCACATGGCGCTCGATCACCGGCGAAATCATGTGTACGAGCTGGAACACAAGCATGCCGGCGAGAAGGCCGCCGAGCAGTTTCAGATCGAGCACCAGCCACATTGCGAAGAGCGCGAGGGCATAACTACCGATCTCCACCGCGGACAGCTTCGGCAAGCTCATGTCGCTCGTCAGCCTGACGTGCCGGGTGGGCAGGTCCCGTACACGCGCTTCTTCGTTGGCAGCTTCGTTGCGCTTCGGCATGACTGCGTTCCTTTCCCCTGCTGCGTAAGACGGTTATTCTTGCCGCGGCGCGCGCGGCGCATTCCAGCGGTCCCGGCTGGCGCGCCCGGCCGCGAGGCCCGGCCCGTGGTTCAGGCCGCCGATTTGGCCCGTTGCAGCAAGGGTGCCAGATATCTGCCGGTAAAACTCGACTTCGATTTCGCGACCTGTTCCGGCGTCCCCTGAGCGATGATCTGCCCGCCGCCCGCGCCGCCTTCCGGACCGAGGTCGATCACCCAGTCAGCGGTTTTGATCACGTCGAGATTATGCTCGATGATGACGACCGTGTTGCCCTGATCTCGCAGCCGATGGATCACTTCGAGCAGCAACGCGATATCGTGGAAGTGCAATCCGGTCGTCGGCTCATCGAGGATATATAGCGTCCGACCGGTATCGCGCTTGCTCAGTTCCAGCGAAAGCTTGACGCGCTGGGCTTCGCCGCCCGACAGCGTCGTCGCGGACTGGCCGAGCCGGATATAGCCGAGACCGACATCGAGCAGCGTTCTCAGCTTGCGCGCGACCACCGGCACCGCCTTGAAGAACTCGTGCGCCGCCTCGACCGTCAGATCCAGCACTTCGCTGATGTTCTTGCCCTTGTACTGGACTTCCAGCGTCTCGCGGTTGTAGCGCTTGCCGTGGCACACGTCGCAGGGCACGTAGACGTCCGGCAGAAAGTGCATTTCCACCTTCAGCACGCCGTCGCCCTGACAGGCTTCGCAGCGCCCGCCCTTCACGTTGAACGAGAAGCGGCCCGGATCGTACCCGCGCTCCTTGGCTGCCGGCACGCCGGCGAAGAGTTCACGGATGGGCGTGAAGAGCCCCGTGTAGGTGGCCGGATTCGAGCGGGGCGTGCGGCCGATCGGCGACTGATCGACGGCGATCACCTTGTCGAAATGCTCGAGACCTTCGATCGACTCGTACGGCGCGGGCTCCGTCGCCGAGCCGTACAGATGCTGCGCGACCGCGTGCTGCAGCGTGTCGTTGATGAGCGTCGACTTGCCCGAGCCGGAGACGCCCGTCACGCAGGTCAAAAGTCCGACAGGCAGATCGAGCGTCACGCGCTTCAGATTGTTCCCGTGCGCCTCGACGATGCGCAGCATGCGATCGTCCGGTTTGGTGCGCTCGGCGGGATAGCCGATGGTGCGCTTACCGGACAGATACTGCCCGGTGATCGAGTTCGCGTCTTTCTGCACCTGAACCGGCGTGCCCTGCGCGACGATCACGCCGCCATGTTCGCCCGCGCCCGGTCCCATATCGACGACGTAATCCGCCATGCGGATCATGTCCTCGTCGTGCTCGACCACGATCACCGAGTTGCCGATATCCCGCAGATGCTTGAGCGTGCTGATGAGCCGGTCGTTGTCGCGCTGATGCAGGCCGATGGAAGGCTCGTCGAGCACGTACATCACGCCGGTGAGCCCGGAGCCGATCTGCGACGCGAGCCGGATGCGCTGCGCCTCGCCGCCGGAAAGCGTTTCGGCGCTGCGTTCCAGCGACAGATAATCCAGCCCGACGTTGTTCAGAAACGAGAGCCGCGCGACGATTTCCTTGATCACTTTGTCGGCGATCTCGCCCTTCGCGCCCTCTAGGCGCAGCGTCTGGAAATAGCCGAGCGCATCGCGCAGCGGCCAGCCGCTGATTTCGTAGATGCCGCGCGCCTGGTCATTGGCGCCGACTTTGACGAAGCGCGCTTCGCGCCGCAGGCGCGTGCCTTCGCAAGCCGGGCAGGGCTGATTGTTCTGGTATTTCGCGAGTTCCTCGCGCACGGCGGCAGAATCCGTCTCGCGATAGCGTCGCTCCAGATTCGGGATGATGCCTTCGAACGCATGCTCGCGAACCGACGCGCGCCCGCGCTCATTGATGTACGAAAAGGGAATTGCCTGTTTGCCCGAGCCGTACAAGAGGATCTTGCGCACTTTCTCGGGCAAGTCTTCGAATGGCGCGTCGATCTCGAATTCATAGAATGCCGCGAGACTCTGCAGCATCTGAAAGTAGAACTGGTTGCGCCGGTCCCAGCCCTTCACCGCCCCCGCCGCGAGCGACAGCGACGGATGCGCGACCACACGCTTCGGATCGAAGAACGTGATCTGGCCGAGCCCGTCGCACTCGGGGCACGCGCCCATCGGATTATTGAACGAGAAAAGACGCGGCTCCAGTTCCGGCAGCGAGTACGAGCAAATCGGGCACGCGAACTTCGAGCTGAAGAGCTTTTCCTTGTCCGTGTCCATTTCGAGCGCGATCGCGCGGCCATCGGCGAGACGCAGCGCGGTCTCGAACGATTCCGCGAGGCGCTGCTTCATGTCCGGGCGCACTTTCAGGCGGTCGATCACGACGTCGATCGTGTGCTTGTCGTTCTTCTTGAGCTTCGGCAGGGAATCGACTTCGTAGATTTTCGCGACGCCCTCGTTTGCCGTGCCGCCGCCCGAGCGGATGCGAAAACGGATGAAACCCTGCGCCTGCATTTCCTCGAACAGTTCGACATGCTCGCCCTTGCGATCCGCCACCACCGGCGCGAGGATCATCAGCTTGGTTTCTTCAGGCAGGGCGAGCGCGGCATCGACCATTTGCGAGACGCTTTGCGCCTCCAGCGGAATCAGATGATCCGGGCAATACGGCGTACCGACGCGCGCGTACAAAAGACGCAGATAGTCGTGGATTTCCGTCACGGTGCCGACGGTGGAGCGAGGATTGTGCGACGTGGCCTTTTGCTCGATGGAAATGGCAGGCGACAAACCTTCGATCAAATCGACGTCCGGCTTTTCCATCAACTGCAAAAATTGCCGCGCATACGCCGAGAGGCTTTCCACGTAACGGCGCTGGCCTTCCGCATAAAGGGTGTCGAACGCGAGCGACGACTTGCCCGACCCGGACAGACCCGTGATCACGATCAGCTTGTGGCGCGGCAAGTCGAGATTGACGTTCTTCAGATTGTGGGTACGAGCCCCACGAATGCGAATTTCTTCCACGAGTTCGTTCCGGCGTTTTTTCGGATGCTTTCGGATGATTTCAGCGGCGCTTTCATCGGCCCGGACGGGCCATACAGCCATTGCCGGGCGGAAAGAGAGGGAACCAAACCTGCTACTATAACGACTTTTGAAGGGCGCAGCTCCCGGGCCCGAGGGCCGGATGCACGTCAATCGGCCGGCGCGGGGACTTGCAGGCCATGTGCGGAGCGAGCGCTGGCGCAACGAGCCGTACGCCCAGGCGATTCGTTCCATATAGTGCCGTTACGAGCAAGAACAAGGCGACCGCGCCTGCCTGCGCCGCAGGCCAGGCCCGACGCGACCCTCATCCTTTTCCCGTTTCTGATGTCCAATCCGTCTGCCACGTCTACACGTCTCTCCGCGCCGGAGCTGCGCGCGACCGTGTCGCTCGCCGCCATCTTCGCACTGCGCATGCTCGGTCTGTTCATGATCATGCCGGTGTTTTCCGTCTACGCGAAAACCATCCCCGGCGGCGACAACGTGCTGCTCGTCGGCATCGCGCTGGGCGCCTACGGCGTCACGCAGTCGATGCTCTATATCTTCTACGGCTGGATTTCTGACAAGTTCGGGCGCAAGCCGGTCATCGCGTTCGGCTTGCTCGTGTTCGCGCTCGGGAGCTTCGTCGCGGCCATCGGGCATTCGATGGCGTGGATCATCGCCGGGCGCGTGATTCAGGGGATGGGCGCGGTGTCGTCGGCGGTGATCGCGTTCATCGCCGATCTGACTCACGAGGAAAACCGCACCAAGGCGATGGCGATGGTCGGCGGCAGTATCGGCGTGTCGTTCGCGGTGGCGATCGTCGGCGCGCCGATCGTTTTCCACTGGGTCGGCATGAGCGGACTGTTTACGGTGATCGGCGTGCTGTCGATCCTCGCGATCGGCGTCGTGTTCTGGATCGTGCCGGATCCGCCGGCGCATCCAGTCCACGTCAAGGCGCCGTTCGCGGAAGTCCTGCACAACGTCGAGCTGCTGCGTTTGAACTTCGGTGTGCTCGTGCTGCACGCCACCCAGACGGCGCTCTTTCTCGTCGTGCCGCGCATTCTGGAGGAAGGCGGGCTGCCGGTCGCGTCGCACTGGAAGATTTACCTCCCTGTGATGGCGCTCGCTTTCGTGATGATGGTTCCGGCGATCATCGCCGCAGAGAAACGTGGAAGAATGAAGAGCGTCATGCTGGGCGCGATCGGGCTTATCCTGATCGGCCAGTTGTTATTGGGCGCCGCTCCCCATACGCTGTGGTCCGTGGCCGCCATTCTGTTCGTGTACTTTCTCGGCTTCAACGTGCTCGAGGCGTCGCAGCCGTCTCTGGTGTCGAAGCTCGCACCGGGCACGAGAAAGGGCGCGGCGGCGGGCGTGTACAACACGACACAGTCGATCGGCCTTGCGCTTGGCGGGGTGATCGGCGGCTGGCTGCTCAAGCTCGACGGGCCGAGTGCGGTCTTCTTCGCCTGTTCGGGGCTGGTGCTCGCATGGCTCGTTGTCGCAGCATGGATGAAACCGCCGCCGCGCAGGGCCGAGCGCGTGGCCTGACAGATAGTTGAACCATCGAATCAAAGCCGGCTGGTATGGGCGAATCCACGTCTGAAGACCGGATCGTTCCAATCCCAGCATTCGGCTGACAGTTAGCAAGGAATCTACCGGAGAAATCATGGCATCAGTCAACAAGGTCATTCTCGTGGGCAATCTGGGCGCGGACCCGGAAACCCGCTACCTCCCGAGCGGCGACGCCGTGGCCAACATCCGTCTCGCGACGACGGACCGCTACAAGGACAAGAGCTCCGGCGAATTCAAGGAACTCACGGAGTGGCATCGCGTGGCGTTCTTCGGCCGGCTCGCGGAGATCGTGAACGAATATCTGAAGAAGGGCTCGTCGGTGTATATCGAAGGCCGTATCCGCACGCGCAAATGGACCGACCAATCGGGCCAGGAGCGCTATTCGACGGAAATCGTCGCGGACCAGATGCAGATGCTCGGCGGCCGCGGCGGCGCGGTTGGCGGCGGCGATGAAGGCAGCTACAGCCGAAGCGCGCCGATGGAGCGTTCCGGCGGCGGGCGCGCGCCTGCGAGCGGACGCCCGAGCGGTGGCGGAGCGGGAGGCGCAGGCGCCGGTTCGAGCCGCCCGAGCGCGCCGGCGGGCGGCGGCTTCGACGACATGGACGACGATATCCCGTTCTGACGAACAGGAAACGATTTGCGCATCGAAAGGATGGGCCTCCGGCTGAATTAGCCCGAGGCCCATTTTTTCGCTCCGGCAAGGCGCTTTCCGAATTATCGCGTGCGCTCCCCCTTTTCTCGCCGGACATATTAATCTCTCGATATGCGTGGGGCGAGCGGCGATGTCTAATCGGACTTCTCCTATGGCCTGTGATTTATTCGCGTCCTATTTTTGAAGTAATTGTTCAAGAGAATAAAGAACATAATTTTGCTTGATGTCATTGATTTAGGCATTTTCACCGTATTTGATCATCGATTTTGTCGAGCACAGATTCGGGTAAAAGCGCGCCTATCGATTACCGTCTCGGATTAATCCGCTGAGCAGGTCGACCCAAGCAAACTCACCAAGACCAGCAACTTCAATGGGGGCCTCTTGAAGCTTCGAATAATATTGGCTGACGATCATCCTTTCGTACTCCTTGGGATGAAAGCGCTCTTTGCCGCAGACCGTGGAATTGAGGTCGTCGGCGAGGCAAATAACGCGAGCACTTTGCTGGCCGAGCTTGCCGTCAAGTCATGCGACGTTTTGGTCACGGACTTCGCCATGCCCGAGCCGGGTGGAGATGCGAATGACGGCCTTCGTCTCATCCGCAAAGTGCGTCAGGATTTCGAAAACGTCAGCATCGTCGTGCTCACTAGCGTCAGCAATGTCGCGATTCTGCGCTCCATCTTGAACGCCGGCGCGATGAGCCTCGTCAGCAAGGCCGAGCCGATCGAACTCGTTGGGACGGCCGTGCGGCATGCGAGCGTCGGACGTCGCTTCGTGAGCGCGTCGTTTCTCGCCGCGCTCGCGGAGGCGGGCACGGAGACGGACTTTTCGGCCGAGGAGCCGCGCCTTTCGCCGAGAGAGATCGAAGTCGTCCGCCTGTTTGCCAAAGGTCATTCAATTACAGAGATCGCGAGAGAGCTCGAGCGCGACGTCCGCACCATCAGTCGCCAGAAGCGCGACGCGATGAATAAGCTCGGCGTACGAAACGATCCCGGATTGTTCGCATTCGTTCGCGCGCGCGGACTCGGATGAATTTTGTTGTGCGTTTTTCATTTCAGATGCGTCTTATGTATCTAAATAATTCGGTATCCGATGCTTATGTTTCATTTCCGGATTCAGAATCGGGTCCGCAGTTCGATAAGGGGTTGGAGTCAATGGAGTTCGGGAACGGGAGCCAAGTGTTCTCGCACGCTAAACGGATAAGACTGGCGATAGCGGATGACCATCCTCTCGTCATCCTTGCAGTCGAGCGTTTTGCCGGGAATTTTCCCAGTGTGGAAGTGGTGAGTCGTAGCACGAATTCGACACAGCTCGAAGAGTCGCTGGCTCGCGGCGAATGCGACGTAGCGATCATCGACTTCTTCATGCCGGGCGGGCGCTACGGTGACGGCATCGAGCTGATTCAGCATATAGCGAACCGGTATCCCGAAGTTCGCATCGTCGTCCTGTCACGCAACGACGACGCCTCGATCGTGAAACAAGCACTGGAGGCAGGGGCGCATGCGTTCCTGAGCAAGGAGGACCGGCTCGACCTGATCTACGTGGCCATTGTTTCGGCCATCGCCAATGAGACCTACCTCGGACCAGGCATTCGCCGAATGCTGGCACTCGCGGACTCTGAAAGTCATGCACGCTTCATTCGTCAGAGACTCACGAGTCGTGAGCTGGATGTGATCGAGCGCTATGCCCGCGGCGCGAACGTCACCGAGATCGCGAAGGAACTCGACCGTAGTGTGAAGACAATCAGCGCGCAGAAGTGTGCGGCCATGCGAAAGCTCGATCTGTCGACCGACGCTGATTTGTATCGATTCATCGCAGATAGCGGCTTGATCTAAGGCGGACTGGGCAGCGCGGGGGCGGTTAGCAGTAAAGGCCGGCAAGGAGACAGCGCTCAGTCGGTCGACGACTGTGGCGCGCCGGACAACTTCAACAGAACGCACAAACAATGACAACAAAAACGCTGAAACGAGCGATTGTTGCGGACGACCATCCGGTTGTCATCAAAGGAATCCAAAGCTTCCTGGAGCAAGACGGCGCGATACGAGTGGTCGCCACCGCGCGGGACACGCTGGAGCTTGCGGAGGCGGTCGATACGACGCCGTGCGACTTCGTTTTCTCGGATATCGGCATGCGCGGTATCGACGGCGAAAGCAGTTCGATCGCTTTTCTTCGGCGTTTGGCGTGGCAGGAACGACGCCCGAAGGTCATCGTCCTGACGATGATTTCACAGACGCGAATGCTGGCGGGCCTGGTTCAACTCGGCGTGGATGGCCTGATCGACAAGCGCGACGGACTCGAATACTTGCGCGACGCGATATCGGTGGCTGAGGCGGGCGGCTGCTTCCTTTCGCCGCGCGTGGAGGCGGCGGTGAGTCATCTGCCGGCGACATCGCCGGCGCGCGCAGGCGTATTGAGCCGGCGAGAGTGGGAAGTATTTCAGCTCTATGCACGCGGCCTTCTCATTCACGAAATCGCGGATCACTTCGGGCGAAGCCGCAAGACAATCGCGACGCAGAAGCGAAGCGGCATGCGCAAGCTGGGCCTCGAAAGCGAAGAGGAAATGGTTGCATATCTGCAGCAGGTCGGATTGATCTGAGTCGGCGTGGCCGTCAGCAACGCCCGATTCTAAAGCAAATTGGGACGGTTCTTATTCGATTCCGATGCATTGCGGATCAGACTCAACTCATTTGCTTCGACAGGCAAGCATGAAGCGCGTTGGCATTCGTCCGTCAAAAGCGGCGGACTGACATCGTGGGCTTGCCCGGCCGGCCACGCAGCTTTCGTTGCACGCGTCGGCCTCGTATCCGAGGGGTTCGAATTGAGATTCCTGTTCGCACGTTGTCTGCTTCTACTCGCCCTGATCAGCGTGACTGTCCCGCTATCCAGCCAGGCAGCCGAGGCGCATGTTCACACGAGGGCCTCACAGCCAACAGTTGGCGTCCGGGCCGAACCGAAGAGCGCAGCAGCCACGCTGAATCTCGACGAACCCGAGCGCAGTTATCTGCGCACGTTGAAGCCCGTCGCCGTCGGATTGATCGAGGCAACGGGCGACTCTGCCGATGAGTCGCTCCAGCGGCCAGAAGTCGCACTGGAAGACATCGAGAAATCGCTCGGCGTCACGTTCCAACCGAAGCACTTCAGCGATTGGGCAAGGGCCGCGTCGGCCTTTCAGCGGGGCGAGATCGACATGATCGTCGCGCCGAGCCCGCCGGAAAGGCTTAACTACGCCATGCACTCCGAGTTGCATCCGCTCGATCTGCTCATCGGGCGCGCATTCGCGCAATCGGGGGCGTCGCAATCCGGAGGCCCGCAGACGGCTGCATCCGCCGGCTGGAACGTCACGGCGTTGCGTCTGCTGCCGGCGCTCATCGGCATTGCCGCTGTGCTGTTAGTCACGCTGCGCGCCTTCATTCGACTGCAACAGGAAATGAACCGGCGCATCGAAACGGAGCAGCGTCTCGGGACGCAACTCAGTTTTCAGCAAACCATGATGGAGGTGGTTCCGTACCCGCTCGTCGCGAAGGACATGCAGAACCGCTACATCATGGTGAATCGCGCCTTCGAGGAAGTGCTCGGGGTGCAGCGCGAAGACATTATCGGGCGCACGAGCCTCGAGGTGACGGCGTGGGGTGAAGCGCATAGCCGCGTGCTGAATGAACTGACAGGTACGACGCTGGCCACCGGTCAGCGACAGGAAGTCGAAGCTGAGTTCCTCGACAATCAGAATCACCCGCGGTGCGGCCTTTTCTGGACCGGCGCATTCACGGCATTGAACGGGGAGCGAGCGGGCGTCGTCGGCACGATGATCGACATCACCGATATCCGCGACGCCGAAACCCGCGCGCGGCAAACCGAGCGGCGGCTTCGCGACGTGACGCGATCGCTGCCGGCAGTCGTGTTCCAGTTGCGGCGCGCAAGCGACGGCACATACAGCCTTCCCTATATCGACGGCGATACCCGGCAGTTGCTCGCACTGGACGTCGTCGCACTGGCTGACGATCCGATTCACGCGTTGACGCGCATTCACGCCGACGACAGCGCGCGTCTGCTCGAAGAAATCGAAGCGTCGGCGCGCACACTCGAGCCGCTGCATACCGAGTTTCGCTCAACGGTGGAAGGCGTTACCCGCTGGATTCGCGCCGACCTCGTCGCGCAGCGTGAGGACGACGGGGCCGTGGTCTGGAGCGGCTATTGGGCCGATGCCAGCGTGGAGCGCGCCCGCGCGGACGAACTCGCCCGAGCACGGGATATCGCCGAAGCCGCGTCGCGCGCGAAGGACGACTTCCTGGCGATGATGAGTCACGAGATCCGCACGCCGATGAACGGCGTTTTGGGGCTCGTCGAAGTGCTCCAGAACACGCCGATGAATTCCGATCAGTCGCAGATGCTCGGCATGATTCAGGATTCCGCGAGTGCGCTCCTGCAGATCCTGGACGATCTCCTCGACTATTCGAAGATCGAGGCCAACCGGTTGACGATCGAGTCGACTCCGATCGATTTGCGCGAACTCGTCGATAGTGCGGTCGGCCTGCTCGCCGGAAGGGCGCACGAAAAGGGTCTTCGCGTGCGTGTCGACGTGGCGCCGGAAGTGGCTGCGACGGTAAGGGGCGAAGCGTGCGCCTGAGGCAGGTTCTCTTCAACCTGATGAGTAACGCGATCAAGTTCACGATCAAGGGCGATGTCGCGCTCCACGTACGCGCGATCGAGCAGGGCGCATCGGAACAGGTGATCGAACTATGTGTGAAGGACACCGGCATCGGGATTGCCGCGGAGGCTCAGCAAAGCCTGTTCGAGCCGTTCGTGCAAGCGGAGACTTCCACGACGCGCCGCTTCGGCGGCACCGGGCTCGGGCTGACGATCTGCAATCGTCTCGTCGAATTGATGGGCGGCGCGATGAGTCTCGAAAGCGCGATCGGCGTCGGAACGGCGATGACCGTTCGTCTCGCAATGCCCATCGAAACGTTGCGATATCAGATCGACGGGTTGCGCGGAAAGCGGGGCATCGTCGCGATCGACGACGACCGAGTAGCGGCAGCGCTCATGCACTATGGCGAGGCGCTCGGTCTCGCGTTGCAGCGCTACACGCCCAACGAACTCGCGCGGTCGCAGCCGGGGTCGCTCGACGACATCGAGATCGTCTTTCTGAGCGATACGCACACGCTCGCGCTTCCGCTCGGTTCGCGCGTGATTCACATGACCGAAAAGCCAAAGCCCACCGGATACCGGATTCTCGAAGATGACATCCGCGTGAGCGTCAATCCGATTTCATGGCACGGGCTTGGCGCGGCTTGCGTCGCAGCATTGACAGGCATGACGCAGATCGCATCGGGACTCACGCTCCGCCACGAAGCAAAGATGGCGGCGCCGGACCGGGAAGACGCACTGCGCAGCGGCAAACTCGTGCTCGTGGCCGAGGATCATCCGGTGAACCAGGAACTGATCCGTCATCAGCTCTCGCTGCTCGGTTTCGCCTGCGATGTCGTGCACGATGGTGCCGAGGCGTACGCCGCGCTGGCGGATACGCGCTATGGCTTTCTGATCACGGACTGCCACATGCCGAACATGACGGGGTACGAACTGGCGCGTCGGATCCGGGCCGATGAAGCCGGCACGACGCGTCGCCTGCCGATTCTCGGCATAACGGCGAGCACCGCGCCCGACGAACTGCAGCGGTGCCGCGACGCGGGCATGGATGACCGGCTCGTCAAGCCGACCCGGCTCGCGACGTTGCGCGAACATCTGAACCGCTGGTGGGTGACCGAGGCTGCCGCGCCCGAGACCGGCGCGCATTCACCGCAAGCTACCGACGTGCCGGCGCGCGACGACGATGATCTCGACCTGAGCGCGATGGCTCAGCTATGGGGGAGTGAAACGACCGTGAAGGCATTGCTGGACGCGTTCGTATCGTCGTTCCGCGAGGATCTCGTGACGCTTCGGCAGTTGCTCGATCGCGGCACGGTGGACGATCTACGGGATTGGCATCATCGTGTCGTCGGGGCGGCCAGCGTTTTGCAGTATCGGCCGCTGCTTGGTGCGCTGAAGGATTTTCGTCGGGATCTGCATGTGAAGACCCGCGACGCACGCCGGCGCGAAGGCTTTGCCTTGATCGCGCGATGCGAACAACTCGTCGAGCGCATCCAGGCGAAAGGTGCCGCACTTGCCTGATGGGGCGACGTGGCGCAACGGCGCCGCGTCCGCCTACTTCTTAATCCAGAAATGTCTCGGGACTCGCATCGACCGGTTCGCGGTCGCGGAAGTGGGCCAGCGCGAAGTCCACGAATGTGCGCGTCTTGGCCGGCACGTGTCGGCGTCCCGGGTAGACAATCGACACTTCCTTGTCCGCATCCTTGAGCGAATAGCCCGGCAGCAGGCGCACGAGCGAACCCGTTTCGATGTCCTGCGCCACATAGCTCTCCGGCAGCACCGCGATTCCCATTCCTGAAAGCGCCGCTTGCCGCAACATGTGCGAGCTGTTCACGGTGTATGCCGGATCGAGGGCGACGCTTTCCTCCACGCCCGAAGGTCCGACAAAGGACCACGTCGATCCATGAATATCCGCGGTTGGCGCGAGAAACGCGTGTGCCGCCAGCAACGCCGGACGGTCGGGCGCACGGCGCCGCGAAAGATAGGCCGGCGATGCGACGAGCACGGCCGCCACTTTCACCAGCGGGCGGTTGATCAGCATGCCGCTGTTGACGAGATGCGGCACGACGATGCCGACGTCGAAGCCTTCCGCGACGAGATCGACCGGACGATGCAACAGCGTCACACGGAGCTTCACATTCGAATATCGCTCCATGAATCCGCGCAGCATCGGCGTGAGCCCGAGCAATGAAAAAGATGCCGATGCCACCAGCTTGAGCGTGCCCGAGGGATCGACGGAGCTGGTTCCCACCGATGCCTCGATCGTCTCGATCTGATCGATCACCACACGGCAGCCTTCGGCATAAGCGCGCCCAGCCTCCGTGAGAGAGACGCTGCGCGTGGTTCGGTTCAGCAAGCGCGTGTTGAGATGCGCTTCGAGCAGTGAGACGTAGCGCGTTATCACGGCGTTGGAGAGATCGAGCGCGGCAGCGGCGCGGCCGAATGACTCTGTTTCCGACACCTTAAGAAAGACGCGCATCGCTTGAAGTTGATTCATTGGGCGAGCGATTTGAGAAACGCTTTTAGACGCTTCGAGTATGCGAAGGAGGCAAGCGGTTGGAGCGCAGCCTCGCGTGCGCGATGTTATAGCGCAAAGGGATGTTCGGAAATCGGAGGCTTCTGATCTCGATCAGGTGTCTCAATGTAACCACTGTCGTATGTGTGCAACTAAACCCTCACAACGCACCGGCGACGACCGTGTGATGCGATCTGTAAGTTCAGGCGCCGTAAGTATTTATCCATATCGAAATTACATTTTTCGAATTATTCGAAAAGGCTTTTGTGTTTCGTTTGGCCGTTTCTCAAAAAGACCGGGCAATAAACTTTGTCGTGCCGAATATCGGTGCTGAGCTAAACGAGCAAAGAGGCAATCCAAGCTCGACAGGCGTTCGGCCTGAAGCAACCCATCGAGTCTCACGACTCAGCAAAGGAACTCGCATGAAAAAGAATTTGATCGTCACGGCCATCGCAGCTCTGGCCGCATCGTTCGCAGGCGCTGCGAACGCGCAAAGCAGCGTCACGCTGTATGGTTTGATCGACGCAGGCTTCACGTACGTGAATAACGTGCCGGCTACGGATGGCTCCGATAGCATCAAGGGCAGCTCGTTCCAAATGAAGGGCGGCAACGTGCAGATGAGCCGTTGGGGCCTGCGCGGCACCGAAGATCTGGGCGGCGGCATGAAGGCGATCTTCACGTTGGAGAACGGCTTCGACGTGACCAACGGCACCTCGATTGGCGGCAGCGGCTTCGGCCGTCAGGCTTTCGTCGGCCTGTCGACCAATGCAGGTACGGTAACGCTGGGTCGCCAGACCGACTCCGTGACCGACTACCTCGGCCCGCTTAGCGCGACTGGCACGTGGGGCGGTACGTACTTCGCGCACCCGGGCAATCTGGATAACCTGAACGGCGACGACTTCCGCGAGAACAACTCGATCAAGTTCCAAAGCGCGAACTACGCCGGCTTCTCGTTCAGCGGCCTGTATGGCTTTTCGAACGTGGGTAACTTCGCAGCGAACCGTGCATACAGCATCGGCGCGGGCTACGCGAACGCTGGTCTGAAGCTCGGCCTCGCATACATGCAAGGGAACGGTGTCGGCGGCAATGCTCGGGGTGCGATTACGGACTTCGTGTTCCTGAACAACGACGACAACCAAGTCGCCACCGACGTTCGTCAGCGCACGTTCGGCGCGGGCGCGAGCTATTCGATTGGCGCTGCGACGTTCGGCGCGTTGTGGACGCAGACCCGTCTGGATCGTAACTCGTCCGACGGTTCGGTTATCACCAACAACTACGAAGTCAACGGTCGTTACGCGCTCACCCCGGCATTGTCGCTGGGCGCTGCGTACACGTACAGCCGCTACCGCGACAGCTTCTTGAGCGACGCCGCGGTCCATGCGCACCAGTTCGGCCTGCAGACGGACTACGCGTTGTCCAAGCGCACTGACATCTATGCTGAAGGCGTAGTGCAGATCGCCAGCGGCGGTGACGAAGGCGTGTATCCGGCTGCCGGCATCAATGGCGTTCCGACTTCGACGAGCAGCCGTCAAGTCGTTCTCTCGACGGGTATCCGTCACCGCTTCTAAAGCCATCGGAGCAATACCGAGCTTTAGCTAGTTAGAAAAGGGCGCCGCAAGGCGCCCTTTTCGCATGTTTGCCTGTTGCCACTGAGGCGAAGCGCATCCCGCATTCGGATGCTCTACCATGGCGATGTGGTCATCGCATCGAAAACGCGCTGTCCGCCAAACAGGAGAAGAGCCATGACCTCGACATGCAGACCACATGTACGCTGGACGACCGTTCTGATGTTCGCCATTCTCGCGTCAGGCGCGGCTCGTGCGGACACCGTCGCCCTGAAAGCCAATCTCCAGCCCTCGAGTGAAGTCCCGCCGCGCGTGAGCAAAGGTCACGGCACAGTGGACGCGACGTTCGATACCGACACCAAAGTATTCACCTGGACCGCAACCTACGCGGAGTTATCGGGCCCCGTGACGATGGCTCATTTCCACGGCCCCGCGCCGGTCGGTCAGAACGCGAAAGTGCAAGTGCCCATCGACAAGAAAGCCCTCGCGAGTCCCATGAAAGGACAGGCGACGCTATCGGAACAACAAGTAAACGACCTGATGACCGGGCAGTGGTACTTCAACATCCACACGCAGGAAAATCCGACTGGCGAGATCCGCGGTCAGGTGATGCCGGCGAATTGAAACGCACCGGCCGGATCAATCAACGATGAGCTGGCAGAGCACCCTGGCTTGCTGGGCCGTACGCACGCGCATGCGCCCGCACAGCGCGAAGCCCGAACTCGACGTCGAGTTGGCGCGAAGCTACGCCTCGCGTCGAATCTGGTCGCCGCGCGTGCCGAAAGGCTGGCGGCTCGATACGCGCGACCCGAGCGGCGAATGGCTCACACCGCCGACCAATCCACGTGCAACCATTCTCTATCTGCACGGTGGAGGCTATTACTTCTGCTCGCCGCGCAGTCATCGGGCGATTACGTTCGGGTTGGCCACGCAGGCAAATGCGCGCGTCTTCTCGCTCGATTACCGCCTTGCGCCGGAACATCGCTTTCCCGCAGCGCTCGACGATAGCGTTGCCGCATACCGTCGCTTGCTCGGAGACGGCATTCCGGCACAATGGATCGCGATTGCAGGGGACTCGGCCGGCGGCGGCCTCGCGCTCGCGACGCTCCTCGCGCTGCGCGACGCGGGAGATCCGCTTCCCGCGGCTGCGGTGCTGTTTTCGCCGTGGACGGATCTGACCTGCAGCGGCTCGTCGATGCGAACCAACGACGGCCGCGATCCGATGTATCACGCGGCCATCTTTCCTCGCGTGGCCGCGCAGTATCTCGGCGCAGCCGACGCGCGACATCCTTACGCCTCGCCGGTATTCGGCCAGTTCGAAAGCATGCCGCCGCTGCTGATTCAGGTCGGCGACACCGAACTGTTGCTCGACGATTCGACTCGCGTCGCGACCAAAGCGCGCGCGGCCGGCGTGCGCGTCGAACTGGAGATCTGGCGCAACGTTCCGCACATCTTCCAGATCTGGGCGCCGTTCATGCCCGAAGCAAGCGACGCGCTCGCGCGCGCCGCCGCGTTTATCGACGCCGCGACCTCCGCGCCCCGGACTCATCTGCCGCCCATGACCTCGATCGTCTGATAGGCACGTTCGACGGCCGGCGCGCCATAGCGCCGCTCGAGCCTGCGCACGGTGAAGTGGCCATGCGCCATCTGCTGGAAGTGGTCGATGAACACCGTGTTGACCATCGCGCCGAGCACTGCGCCGATCGCCGGAATGGACTTCGCGGCCACTTGCTCGCTGACCTGCACCGAAAACCTCGATGCGATCGTCTGCAAAAACTTGAGCAACGCCGTCGATCCATGACTGCCGAGTCCCTTCGCCGCGATCTCGTTCGTCGCGCGCGACACGGACTGCGCGAGCGCGCCGCGCACAATGAAATAGCCGAGATCGGCGTTGTCGTCGCTGGCTTTCGTGCCGCCCATGCCGAGCACCATCATGCATTGCAGCTGGGTTTCGACGCGATGCACGTCCTCGCCCTCGCTACGCGCGATATCGCAAATCGAGCGGAACATCAGCGTGGTTGTCACCGGCAATTCGACAGGCAATGCGAACAGTCCGAAAGCGCCGCCTGCCGCGCCGGTCGTCGCGACGGCCAGCTTGTGCATCAGATTGTGCGGTTTGTCGGGAGGCGGCGCGAGCAGCGAACTGGACGGCGCGCTCTTGCCGAGCGTGCGCAATGCGAGCTGGAGGCACTTTCTCAGCGCCAGTTGCGTCGCGTCGTCGACCTTCTCTTGCGCGGCGGCAGGCAAGCGGCCCATCAGTTTTTCGATGGGCGCCCCGACGACGCTCGCCAGCTTCATCGTCAGCGACGGGCTTTCCAGCGCTTCCTTCGCGCGTGTGAGCGCCGCAAAATCTTCGGTTGTGAGCGGCGAGGTGATGATCGGCGTCGGTTCCATGCGATGTCTTCTGTCCGGTAAATGGTGAGTTGCCACGCAAATTAGAGCGCGGCGCCGTGCTATGATTCCATTTCAATTGACTAGTCAATCATTGCGTCTACAAAAAATGGCCGTTCACACAGCCGCGCACCATTCCAGCGGACAGGTCCTGCCTTTCCGCGAATCCCTCATGGCGATGCTGGGCGTCTCGTTCGTCACGATGCTCGTCGCGCTCGACCAAACGGTGGTGGGCACCGCGCTGCCGACGATCGTCGCCGAGCTTAAAGGCTTCGATCTCTACGCGTGGGTCGCCACGTCGTATCTTCTGACTTCCGTCATCACCGTGCCGATTTTCGGCCGGCTCGGCGACTACTACGGACGCAAGCCGTTCGTGATCGCGTCAATCGTCGTGTTTACCGTCGCCTCGGTGCTCTGCGGACTCGCCAACAGCATGATGTTCCTCGTGCTGGCGCGCGGGTTGCAAGGCATCGGCGGCGGTATGCTCGTCGGCACTGCGTTCGCGTGCATCGCCGATCTCTTTCCGGACAACGTCGTGCGCCTGCGCTGGCAAGTGCTGATGAGCTCGGCGTTCGGCATCGCGAACGCGGTCGGGCCGTCGCTCGGCGGTTTTCTCACGCAATATTACGGCTGGCGCTCGGTGTTCTATGTGAACCTGCCGGTGGGCATCGTCTCGCTTTATTTCGTATGGCGTTTTCTGCCGCATCTGCGCCACGTCGCGCATGAAGGCAAAATGCGCCTCGACTGGCCCGGCGCCGCGCTCATCGCGGTGGCGCTCGGCGCATTGCAATTGTTCGTCGAAATGCTGCCGAAGCATGGTCTCGGCGCCGAGACCGCCGCGTTGCTCGCGCTGAGCGTCGCCGCCGGCGTCGCGCTGTGGAAATGGGAAATGCGCTGCGACTACGCGATTCTGCCCGTCGACATGTTCCGCAACAAGGCGCTCGCCGCGCTCTTCACGCTCGCCATTCTCGGCGGCTTCACCATGTTTTCGTTGCTGTTTTACGCGCCGTTGCTGTTTCAGGGCGGCTTCGGCATGTCGCCGAAAGACGCAGGCATGATGATCACGCCGCTCGTCGTGTTCATCACGATCGGCAGTATCGTAAACGGGCGCATCGTCACGCGCCTGAAGAACGCCAATCTGATGCTGTATGTCGGCTTCGCGTTGCTCGCCGTCTCGTGTCTGGGCATCGTCGTCGCCACGCACAACATGCCGCGCTCGCTGCTGCTCGTGATCATGCTGCTCGGTGGCCTCGGTCTCGGCTTCGTGATGCCGAATCTCACCGTGTTCGCGCAGCAGACCGCAGGGCGCGCGCATCTGGGTATCGCGACGGCGCTGTTGCAATCGCTGCGCATGATCGGCGGGATGATTGGCACCGCGCTCACCGGTACGCTCGTGAGCCATCTGTACGCGAGCGGCGTGAGTCTCGCGCTCGAAAAGGATCACGCGATGCGCTGGGTCGGCGATCTCTCCGATCCGCAGATTCTCATCAACCGCGAAGGACAGCAGGCGTTGCTCTCGCAACTGACGGCGGCTGGCCATAGCGGGGCGATGCTGCTCGAAGCCGCGCGCGAGGCGCTCGTCGCCGCGATTCACATCGGCCTCGCAGTGGCGGCGGTGGTCGCGGTGGTGTCGCTGTGGCAGTCGCGCCGTGTGCCGCCGGTGCGCCTGAAAGGGCCGCAGGAACCGGTCATCCTCGCCGAATGACTACGGAAATCGAAAGCATGAATGAACAGGACCGTATCGCCGTGGTGCAGCAGTTCGGGCGCACGTATCGCGCGTTCATGTCGGCGTTCGAGGCGGCCGTCGGCCAGCCGATGCCGCGCTGGCGCATCCTGCTCGCGTTGCATGAACACGCGGGCGTGCTGTCGCAGAAGAGGCTCGTCGAACGTTTGAAGGTGGACCCGGGCGCGCTGACGCGGCAGTTGAAGACGCTGGAAGGGCTCGGCTGGATCGTGCGCAGCGTCGATGCACGCGACAATCGCGTGTCGAATGTCGCGCTGACGGCGCAAGGGCGCGCGATGGCCGAAGAAAGCCTGCCGCGTCGCAACGCGTTTCTGCACGACACGATGGCTTCGTTGCCCGATGAAGCGATCGAAGCGTTGTCGAGCGCGCTTCACATGTTCGAGGGACGCATTCAGGAAGTGGCGGCCGCGAACGCGTCGCAAGCGGCCGCCGTCGAAGTGAAAGCTTAAAAGAACGTTTCGATCACCTCGGTGACGCGGTATTTCGGATCCAGGACGAGAATCTGACGCCACTTGTCGAAGGTCAGGCACGGGTGCGAGATGTCGAACGCGATCATGTCGCCGACTTTCACGTCGTCGCCCGGCTTGATGCGCAAGTACGCGTGCTGGTCCATCAGGCCGAAAATCTCCCAGCCTTCGTCGCGCGAAACATCGCGCGGCGCTTCATTGCCCGGACGATAATGCTTCGCCGGCTCGGGCATACCCGCATCGAATGCGGAATCGCGCTTGCCGAGCCCGATGATCGCGCGATCCGGTTCGGGAATCGACTGCACATACGCCCACAACTGCAGCGCCGGCTTCAAACCTTGCCCCATCTTCTTCGCGATCGGATTGCGCGCGAAGATCTCGTTCTGCGCTTTCTTGTAGATGCCGACATCGTGCGTCAGATAGCAGCCCGGGCGCAGCACGACTTCGATCGCGTCGCTGTTGGCCTTCGCGAATTCGTCAGCGACGACGTCATACCATGCCGATCCCGCGCCCGAGAGAATCGCGGGCTTGCGCGCGATCTTGCCGTCCGCGATCAGCTTGCGCGTGACGTCCACCGCGCTTTGCAGGAACGCGCGAACTTTCGTTTCGTCCTGCAGCACGCCCTCATACAACTCGATGCCCGCAAGTTCGATCGTGCCTTGCCAGCGCGCGATCGCAGCGAGCACCGCATCGCGCTGCGCGTCGTCGCGCACGCCGGTGCGTCCGCCCGGCACGCCGAGCTCGATCAGGACGTTCAGCTTTTTGCGGACGGAACTGAAGAATTCTCCGAGCTGATCGACGCCGTCGGCTGAATCGACCAGACAGAAGAACTCGAAATTCGGATCGGTGAGCAACTCGGCGATCATGCCCATGTTGCGTTTGCCGACGAGCTGATTGGCCATCAGGATGCGATGCACGCCGCCGCGATACGCCGCGCGCACCTGATGCGCGGTCGCGAGCGTGATGCCCCACGCGCCGGCGTCGAGCTGACGGCGAAAGAGTTGCGGCGCCATCGTCGTCTTGCCGTGCGGCGCGAGCTTCACGCCGTATTCGCCGACGAACGCCTGCATCCACTTCAGGTTGTGCTCGATGCGATCGGAATAGAGCACGGCGGCGGGCAGGCTCACGTCCTCTTCGAGCAGATTCCATTGCAGGCGCGACGCGTCGTTCAACTGGATGCCCGTGCCCGGCACCATGCCGAGACCCTTGCCGAACGGGTCGATCGTCGCGTTCTGATAGTTTGTAACTTTCATGTGCTGCTACTCCATCGTCCGTTTAAATAAACCTTGCGCACGACTCGATGCGCATCAGAGTTGACGGTGCTATGTTAACCAAAGTAGCATCCGCGATGGAAATGTTATTTAGTAACACGAGCTTCACGTAAACCCGCAACCCGATATGAACGGCCACGCCGACATGCTCAGTTTCGACATCGTCGCACGCATCGCGGAGCGCGCGCCCGAGTTGCGCAGCGCCGAGCGCAAGGTCGCCGCGCTGATTCTCGACGACCTGACGGGCGCATCGCGCGCGAGCATCGGTGCGCTCGCCGACAAGGCGGACGTGAGCATCGCGACCGTGACGCGTTTCGCGAAGGCGGTCGGCTGCGTGGACGTGCGCGAATTGAAGCTTCGGCTCGCGCAGGCGGCGGCCGTGGGTCAGCGCTTTCTGAAGCGCGAGCCTGATGCGGTGCCCGATTCGCTCGCCGCGCGCATTTTCGAGGAAGTGCAGGCGACGCTCGCGCAGAATCAGGGCGCGCTCGCCGCCGCGCCGATCGCCGAAGCCGCGGACGCGCTCGCCGCGGCATCGATGATCTACGTGTTCGGCATGGGCGGCGGCTCGACCGCCCTCGCCGACGAGATGCGTTTTCGTCTCGTGCGGCTCGGACGGCCGGTCGCGTCCTATCAGGACGGGCTGTTGCAGCGGATGGTCGCGTCGACGTTATCGAAAGAACATCTCGTGGTTGCGCTATCGGTGACGGGGCAGACGCCGGAGATAGTCGAAAGCTGTCAGCTCGCGAAACAGTACGGCGCGCGCGTGATCGCACTGACCGCGCCCGCGTCGCCGCTCGGCGCGCTTGCGGACTGGCTGATTCCGGTCATCGCGATCGAAACGGATTTCATCTACAAACCGTCGTCGTCCCGCTACGCGATGATGATGGCGCTCGATTTGCTCGTCACCGAACTGGCCGTCAAGCAGGCCGACCACAGCCGCGAACTGTTGCGCCGCATGAAACACGCGCTCGATTCGCATCGCGGCGGCGGCGAGCGTCAACCTTTGGGAGACTGATCATGGAATCGTTGAAAGCCGACACGCTGATCGTCGGCGCGCGCGTGATCGACGGCACGGGCGCGCCCGCCGTCGAGCGCGATGTCGCCGTGCGCGACGGGCGCATCGTGGCGATCGAGGCGCCGGGCGGCTTGTCCGGCTGGCATGCCGATGAAACCTTCGACGCCGAGGGCAAAGTGCTCGCGCCCGGTTTCATCGACGTTCACACGCACGACGACACGCACGTGATCCGCTCGCCGCAGATGATGCCGAAGATCACACAGGGCGTGACGACGGTGATCGTCGGCAATTGCGGCATCAGCGCGTCGCCGGTGACGTTGAAGGGCGATCCGCCCGATCCGATGAACCTGCTCGGCGACGCCACCGCATTCAGATATCCGACCTTCGCCGCTTATGTCGATGCCGTCAACGAAGCGCGTCCGGCGGTGAATGTCGGCGCACTGATCGGGCATACGGCACTACGCAATAATCATATGGACCGGCTGGATCGCGCGGCCAGCGCCGATGAAGTCGCGGGCATGCGCGCGCAACTCGAAGAAGCGCTGGATAACGGCGCGCTCGGCTTGTCGAGCGGGCTCGCGTACGGATCGGCGTTCAGCGCGCCGCCGGAAGAAGTGCAGGCGCTGGCCGAGCCGCTCGCCAAAGCCGGCGCGCTCTACACGACGCACATGCGCACCGAATTCGACGCGATTCTCGATGCGATGGACGAGGCGTATCGCGTCGGCCGTCATGCGCGCGTGCCGGTGGTGATCTCGCATCTGAAGTGCGCGGGGCCGTCGAACTGGGGACGCAGCACGGAAGTGTTGAAGTCGATGGAAACCGTGCGCGACGGCCAGCCGGTCGGCTGCGATTGCTACCCGTACAACCGGAGTTCGTCGACGCTCGATCTGAAGCAGGTCACGGGCGATATCGACATCACGATCACGTGGTCGACGCCGCATCCGGAGATGGCGGGCAAGCTGATCCGCGAAGTCGCCGACGAGTGGAAAGTCAGCCAGCAGGAAGCGGCGAAGCGCCTGCAGCCGGCGGGCGCGGTGTATCACAACATGTCGGAAGACGACGTGCGTCGCATCCTCTCGCATCCCGCGACGATGGTCGGCTCCGACGGCTTGCCGAACGATCCGCTGCCGCATCCGCGTTTGTGGGGCGCGTTTCCGCGCGTGCTCGGCCACTACGCGCGCGACACGGCGCTGATTTCGCTCGAGGAAGCGGTGCGCAAGATGACGAGCCTGTCGGCGCGGCGCTTCGGTTTGACGGAGCGCGGCGAGTTGAAGGTCGGCTATCACGCGGATCTGGTCGTGTTCGATCCGGAGCGTGTGCGCGATGCCGCGACGTTCGCGAAGCCGCAGCAGGCGGCCGACGGCATCGACGCGGTGTGGGTGAATGGCGTTTTGACGTATCGCGAGCAGGCCGTGACCGGCGCGCGCGCGGGACGTTTCGTGGCGCGCGGCGCGGCATCGAAGCTCGATGCGCAGGGCGCGTTTTGAATTCTTATCGCATGGAAAAAGGAGCAGGACGATGAAGCGTTATGGCGTGGAAGGTGGCAAGGGACAAGGCGGCGCGCACATGCCGTTCGCACGCGCGGTCGAGGCGGATGGCTGGCTGTTCGTGTCGGGCCAGACGCCGATGGAAAACGGCGAGGTGATCAACGGCGGCATTGTCGAGCAATCGCACAAGGCGATTCAGAACGTGCTCGCGATTTTGAAGGAAGCCGGTTACGGCACGGAAGATGTCGTGCGCTGCGGCGTGTGGCTGGACGATCCGCGCGATTTCGCGTCGTTCAACAAGGTCTTCAAAGAGTACTTCGGCGCGAATCCGCCGGCGCGCGCGTGCGTGGTGTCGTCGATGGTGATCGACTGCAAGGTCGAGGTGGATTGCGTGGCTTATAAGAAGGCGTAAGCGCGATCGCGGCTCTGGTTCATCGAAAGCAGAGCCGCGTCATCATTAATCTGTTTTACTGCCGCGCCAGCCGCGCATTATCCGGCATCGGCAGATTGAAGTTCGTCCGAAACGGGTTGATGTCGAGCCCGCCGCGCCGCGTGTATCGCGCATACACCGCCAGCCGCTCCGGTCTGCATTCCCGCATGATGTCCATAAAGATGCGCTCGACGCATTGCTCATGGAACCCGGTATGTCCGCGATAAGAAACTATGTATCGCAACAATCCCGCATGATCGATCTGTCCGCCGTAGTAGCGAATCTGCACGCTGCCCCAGTCCGGCTGTCCCGTCACCGGGCAGTTCGATTTCAACAGATTCGAGAACAGCGTCTCATCGGTCGGCGTTTCGTCGTGCGCCGCCTTCAGGAGCGACGGATCCGGCGTGAAAACCTCACAATCGAGATCGAGTCGATCCAGAGACAAACCGTCGAATTCTTCCATCGTCAGCTTGCCGAAGTCGCCGGGCGCCGCGAGCTGTACCGACACCGTCGCGCCGCAGATCGCGGATACGTCGCGTTTGATGGCGGCGCGCACGTCGTCGATGGAATCGAACTGCGTCTGCGCGAACGAGCCGAGATACAGCTTGAACGACTTCGACTCCACGATATTCGGCGAGTCCGCCGGCACGAAGAAGGTCGCGACCGCCACCTGCGGCTTGCCGCGCCGGTTCAGCCACGACAATTCATAGGCGTTCCAGATATCCGTGCCGAAGAACGGCAGACGCGCGGGCACGCCGATCGAATCGCGCGCGCGCTTGCGATCGATCGGAAACAGCAACGATGCGTCGTACTGTTCGGTGTAGTGGACGGGCTTGCCGAGCGGAGATTGATCGGGTGTCATGATGCGTTCGCAATGCCGCTGAGAACATGCCCCGTCGCGGTGACGACGCGGGCCGATTCGCAGTGGCGAATTTGATCGTCGAAGAAAAAATCGGGCTCGAATTCTCGCAGGAATTCGCCTTTGTCGAGGCCGCCGAGAAACATCGCTTCGTCGATTTCGATGTCCCAGGCCATCAGCGTGCGGATCGCGCGCTCATGCGCGGGCGCGGAGCGCGCGGTGACGAGCGCGGTGCGGATGTGCATCGGCGACTTGCTTTCGTTGTCGTCGGCGATGCGCTGCAACTTGTTCAACGCCGCCAGCAGCGGTTTGAGCGGGCCGCCGGGAAGCGGCGAATCCTTCTTTTGCGTTTCGTGGCCGACGAACGCGCCGAGCCCCTCGCTCTGAAAGATGCGCTCGGCTTCGTCGGAGAACAGAACGGCGTCGCCGTCGAACGCGATGCGAATCTCGTCCGCATAACGGCTCGCGGCGCGCGGCGTTTCCGGCAGTACGCGCGCAGCAGGAAAACCGGCGGCGAGCGCGTCGCGCACATCGTGCGGATTCGCCGACAGAAACAGCGACGCCCGCAGCGGCTTCAGATACGCGAACGGCGAGCGGCCGCGCGTGAACACGCCGCGCTCGATCGCGAGACCATGCTCGCGGCACGAATGAAACGCGCGCAGACCGCTGATCGGATCGCTGCGCGACAGAATCACCACTTCGACGCGCTGTTCGCCCGCGTTGAGCGCGAGCAGCTTGCGGATCAGCCCGAACGCGACGCCCGGCTTCGCGGGCGTCTCCAGCCGTGAACGTTGCAACGCTTCGTATTGGGCGAGATCGCCCGTCTCGAAGACGCGGTTCTCTTCCTCGAAATCGAAAAGCGCGCGCGACGAAATCGCGACGACGAGCTTGTCTTCGAGCGTGAACTTCGGCATCGCTGCTTAAGCCAGGAACAGCTTGTACACCGGGTTCGCGCCTTCGTCCCACCACGGATAGCCGAGCGTCGCGAGGAAGCGCTCGAACTCCGCGTTGTCCGACTGCGGCACCTGAATGCCGACGAGAATCGAGCTGGTATCCGCGCCCTGATTCCGATAATGGAACAGGCTGATGTTCCAGTCCGGCGCCATCGACGACAGGAACTTCATCAGCGCGCCCGGGCGCTCCGGGAATTCGAAGCGCAGCAGGCGTTCGTCCCGTGCGAGCGGCGAATGACCGCCGACCATGTAACGGATGTGCTGTTTCGAAAGTTCATCGTGCGACAGGTCGACCGTCGCGAAACCATGCTCGACGAACGACGACATCATCTGCGCCGTTTCCTTGCGCGACTTGATCTGCACGCCGACGAAGATATGCGCGGCCTTTTCATCGGCAATGCGGTAGTTGAATTCCGTCACGCTGCGTGTGCCGACGAGCTCGCAGAAGCGCCTGAAGCTGCCGCGCTCTTCTGGAATCGTCACGGCGAACACGGCTTCGCGCGCCTCGCCGACTTCCGCGCGCTCCGCGACGAAGCGCATGCGGTCGAAGTTCATGTTCGCGCCCGACGTCACCGCGACGAGCGTCTTGCCTTCGATGCCTTCGCGCTCCGCGTAGAGCTTGGCGCCCGCGACAGCGAGCGATCCCGCCGGCTCGAGCACGCTGCGGGTGTCCTGAAACACGTCCTTGATCGCTGCGCAAAGCGCGTCGGTATCGACGGTGACGACTTCATCGAGCAACTCGTTGCACAGCCGGAACGTCTCCTCGCCGACGAGCTTCACCGCCGTGCCATCCGAAAACAGCCCGACTTCGTTCAGCGTGATGCGTTTGCCGGCCTCGATCGACTGCGCCATCGCGCAGGAATCCTCGGTCTGCACGCCGATCACCTTGATCTCCGGCCGCACCGCCTTGATGTACGCCGCGACGCCCGCCGCGAGTCCACCGCCGCCGATCGGCACGAAGATCGCGTGAATCGGGGCCTGGTGCTGGCGCAGGATCTCCATGGCAATAGTGCCCTGTCCGGCGATCACGTCCGGATCGTCGAACGGGTGCACGAAGGTCAGGCCGCGCTCTTCCTGAAGCTGCACGGCGCGCGCGTACGCGTCGCTGTACGATTCGCCCGCGAGCACCACTTCGACGGTCGGTCCGCCATGCGCGCGGATCGCGTCGATCTTGACCTGCGGGGTTGTGGTCGGCACTGCGATCACCGCACGGCAGCCGAGCCGCGCCGCCGACAGCGCCACACCCTGCGCATGATTGCCCGCCGACGCCGTGATCACGCCGCGCGCGAGTTCGTCCGCCGACAGATTCGCCATCTTGTTGTAAGCGCCGCGAATTTTGAAGGAGAACACCGGCTGGTTGTCCTCGCGCTTCAGGAACACGGAATTGCGCAGACGCGCCGACAGGATGCGCGCGGGTTCGAGCTCGCTCTCCCGCGCGACGTCGTACACGCGCGCGGTCAGCACTTTCTTCAGGTAGTCGGGATGTGTCATGCGTGGAATCGTCACGCGGCAACGGTGCGCGCGGGTTTTTGAGGGCGAAAGCATTAATGATAGCGCCAACCGCGCGCCCTCCGGGCACGCCATGCGTTTCTACCGTCCGGACGGTCGTGCAAAAAAGCGTCGAAAATGACACGAACGCGTCGCGAATGCGCACGCAAAAGCCCCTTCTCGCTGCTAGCAACCGCGAACGCGCGTCACCGCGATGAGTTAGAATTTCCTTTTACGAATCAGCAATCAGGATCGGCAGATGCACCGGCAGCTTCGGATCGATTTTTGGGCGCATGTCTCCCGCGCGTCGCACCCGGCGGCCGAGCGGCATGCGCGCCGCGCGCGATCGTGGCGTTGATCCAGGGCACATCGAAGGCGCCGTGATGGAGTTCACTTCGCCGCGTTTCACGCTGCGTGACCCGGCGGCCTTCGCCAAGATAAGTCTCATTCGAAAATTTGCGCCCCCACGCGCATCGTCGGCGTTTCCGCTTTTCGAAGCGCGCCCGCCGGCACACCGAACCGTCGAACATGAACGCACCTCAAGCCTTCGATCCGAACGGCGCCCATGCCGCCTTGGCGCTCGATGTCGAGCCCCGTCTGCGCGAAATCCCCTATAACTACACGTCGTTCTCCGATCGTGAAATCGTCATGCGGCTCCTGGGCGACGAAGCCTGGGCCGTGCTCGACGAACTTCGCAACGAGCGCCGCACGGGCCGCTCCGCGCGCATGCTGTACGAAGTGCTCGGCGATATCTGGGTCGTGCGGCGCAATCCGTATCTCCAGGACGACCTGCTGGACAACCCGAAGCGCCGCGCGCTGCTGGTCGAGGCGCTGAATCACCGGCTCACGGAGATCGATAAGCGCCGCAGCGCCGATCTCACCGCGCATAGCGACGAAGCCGGCAGCCGCGAGCGCGCCGAGCGCGTGCAGTTGCTGATTACCGCCGCGCGCCGCGCCGTCGACGACTTCGCCTCCGAGTTCGGCAGCATGGCCGACTTGCGCCGGCGCGCTTCGCGCGTGCTGGGCAAGGAGACGCAGAAAGACAACATCAAGTTCGATGGCCTGTCGCGCGTCTCGCACGTCACCGACGCGACGGACTGGCGCGTCGAATACCCGTTCGTCGTGCTGACGCCGGACACCGAAGGCGAAATCGCCGGCCTGATCAAGGCGTGCTTCGAACTGGGACTCACCGTCATTCCGCGCGGCGGCGGCACCGGCTATACGGGCGGCGCGATTCCGCTCACGCCGTTCTCGGCCGTCATCAACACGGAAAAGCTCGAGCAGCTCGGTCCCGTCGAGATGACCGATCTGCCGGGCGTCGATCACAAGGTCGCGACGATTTTCTCCGGCGCGGGCGTCGTCACACGGCGCGTCACCGAGGCGGCCGAGCAGGCGGGCTTTGTGTTCGCCGTCGATCCGACTTCGCTCGATGCATCGTGCGTCGGCGGCAATGTCGCGATGAACGCGGGCGGCAAGAAGGCCGTGTTGTGGGGCACGGCGCTCGACAACCTCGCGTGGTGGCGCATGGTCGATCCGGAAGGCAACTGGCTCGAAGTCACGCGTCTGGATCACAACTGCGGCAAGATTCACGACGTCGAAGTGGCGCGCTTCCGGCTCGACTGGTTCGACGGCAATCGTCCGCCGGGCGAGAAACTTCTGCGTACCGAAAATCTCGACATCACCGGCCGCACGTTCCGCAAGGAAGGGCTCGGCAAGGACGTCACCGACAAATTCCTCGCCGGCCTTCCCGGCGTGCAGAAGGAAGGCTGCGACGGGCTGATCACGTCCGCGCGCTGGATCCTGCACAAGATGCCCGCGCACACGCGCACCGTTTGCCTCGAATTCTTCGGCCAGGCGCGCGACGCAATTCCGAGCATCGTGGAGATCAAGGACTATCTCTTCGAAACGTCGAAGCAGGGCGGCGCGATTCTCGCCGGCCTGGAGCATCTCGATGAGCGCTATCTGCGCGCGGTCGGCTACGCGACCAAGAGCAAGCGCAATGCTTTCCCGAAGATGGTGCTGATCGGCGATATCGTCGGCAATGACGCCGATGCCGTCGCCGCCGCGACTTCCGAAGTCGTGCGCATGGCCAACGGCAAGAGCGGCGAAGGCTTCGTCGCCGTGAACGCCGAGGCGCGCAAGCGTTTCTGGCTCGACCGCTCGCGCACCGCGGCGATCGCAAAGCATACGAACGCGTTCAAGATCAACGAAGACGTCGTGATCCCGCTCAACCGCATGGGTGAGTACACGGACGGCATCGAGCGCATCAATATCGAGCTGTCGATCAAGAACAAGCTGCAACTCGTCGATGCGCTCGAAGCGTTCTTCCGCACCGGCAAGCTGCCGCTCGGCAAGACCGACGACGCGAACGAAATTCCCAGCGCCGAACTCCTCGAAGATCGCGTGCAGCAGGCGCTCGACCTGCTCAAGCGCGTGCGCGAGCGCTGGACCTTCGTCAGCGAAAAGCTCGACATGCCGTTGCGCGAGGCGCAGCACTATCTCGTCAATCTCGGCTACGCAGCGCTCGCCGAAAAGCTCGCGGATCGCGTCGACGTGCAGCCGGATGCGAACATCTTCCACGTCGCGCAGGATCGCACGGTGCGCATCTCGTGGAAGCAGGAGATTCGCGCGGAACTGCGTCAGATCTTCAACGGCGGCGAATTCAAGCCGATCCTCGACGAAGCGCAGGCCATCCACAAGCAGGTTCTGCGCGGACGCGTGTTCGTCGCGCTGCACATGCATGCGGGCGATGGCAACGTGCACACCAACATTCCTGTCAACTCCGACAACTACGAGATGCTGCAGGACGCGCATCACGCGGTGGCGCGCATCATGAAGCTCGCGCGTTCGCTCGATGGCGTGATTTCGGGCGAGCACGGTATCGGCATCACCAAGCTGGAGTTTCTGACCGAAGAGGAAATCGGCGATTTCCGCGCGTACAAGCAGCGCGTCGATCCGCACGGTCGCTTCAACAAGGGCAAGCTGTTCGAAGGGGCGGACCTGCGCAACGCCTACACGCCGAGCTTCGGGCTGATGGGCTACGAGTCGCTCATCATGCAGCAGTCGGATATCGGCGCGATTTCCGATTCGATCAAGGACTGCCTGCGCTGCGGCAAGTGCAAGCCGGTCTGCGCGACGCACGTGCCGCGCGCGAACCTGCTGTACAGCCCGCGCAACAAGATTCTCGCGACTTCGCTGCTGGTCGAGGCGTTCCTGTATGAAGAGCAGACGCGCCGCGGCGTATCGATCAAGCATTGGGACGAGTTCAACGACGTCGCCGATCACTGCACGGTCTGCCATAAATGCGTGACGCCATGCCCGGTGAAGATCGACTTCGGCGATGTCACGATGAACATGCGCAATCTTTTGCGCAAGATGGGCAAGAAGAAGTTCAACGCGGGCAACGCGGCGGGCATGTTCTTCCTCAATGCGACGAATCCGCAGACCATCAATCTCGCGCGCACCGCGATGATGGGTGTCGGCTACAAGGCGCAGCGCTTCGGCAACGACGTGCTGAAGAAGTTCGCGAAGAAGCAGACGGCGAAACCGCCCGCGACGGTCGGCAAGCCGCCCGTGGTCACGCAGGTGATCCACTTCATGAACAAGAAGATGCCGGGCAATCTGCCTAAGAAGACGGCGCGCGCGCTGCTGGATATCGAAGACAACAAGATCGTTCCGATCATCCGCAATCCGAAGACGACTACCGTCGATTCGGAAGCCGTGTTCTATTTCCCCGGCTGCGGCTCGGAGCGCCTGTTCTCGCAAGTCGGGCTCGCGACGCAGGCCATGTTGTGGGAAGCGGGCGTGCAGACCGTGCTGCCGCCGGGCTATCTGTGCTGCGGTTATCCGCAGCGCGGCTCGGGGCAGTACGACAAGGCCGAGAAGATCGTCACGGACAATCGGGTGCTGTTCCATCGGGTCGCGAATACGCTGAACTATCTCGATATCAAGACCGTGGTCGTGTCGTGCGGAACCTGCTACGACCAGCTTGCGGGCTATGAATTCGAGAAGATCTTCCCGGGCTGCCGGATCATCGACATTCACGAATTCCTGCTCGAAAAGAACATCAAGCTCGACGGCGTGACGGGCACGCGCTACATGTACCACGACCCGTGTCACTCGCCGATCAAGACGATGGACCCGGTCAAGCTCGTCAACGACCTGATGGGCTCCAAGAACGACGGCTACAAGATCGAGAAGAACGATCGTTGCTGCGGCGAGTCGGGCACGCTGGCGGTCACGCGGCCCGACATTTCGACGCAAGTGCGCTTCCGCAAGGAAGAGGAGATCCGCAAGGGCGCGGCCAGGTTGCGCGGAATCCCGCTCGTCGCCGAAGCGGGCGCGAACGCCATCAACATGGCGAACGCGGCGGCCGGTGCGGCGGGCGCGCAACCGGGCTCGGTGCTCAAGGCCGGCGACGGTCCGCAACCGAATGGCCAGGACGTGAAAATCCTCACGAGCTGCCCGTCGTGCTTGCAGGGCCTGTCGCGCTACAACGAGGACGCCAACATCGAGGCGGACTATATCGTCGTGGAAATGGCGCGCAAGGTGCTCGGCGAAAACTGGATGGAACAGTATGTCGAAAGCGCGAACAATGGCGGTATCGAGCGCGTGCTGGTGTAATAGCGAAATCGAGGTTGATTCGCTAGAGGGTCGAGATGGACTGTGTGTTTTGCCGTGAAGACGGCGGTGAGGTGCTGTGGTCGGACGACGCATTGCGCGTCGTCCTCGCTGACGAGCCCGACTGGCCGGGACTGTGCCGCGTGATCTGGGGCGCGCATGTCGCCGAAATGTCCGATTTGTCGGATGGTGACCGTGCGCGCGTGATGACGGCCGTGAACGGCGTCGAGCGCGCGATGCGCCGCGTGCTCGTGCCGGAGAAGATCAATCTGGCGAGCCTCGGCAATCAGGTGCCGCACGTCCACTGGCACATCATTCCACGCTTTTCCAACGATTCCCGCTTCCCTCTGCCGATCTGGGCGCCACGCCAGCGCACGGTGTCCGAATCGCAGCTATCGAAACGCCGCGCGCAGGCGACGCTCTTGCGCGAGCAGGTGCGCAACGAGCTGAACCAGGCGTTCGGCCCGCAGGTTGGTCACCCATAAGACGACATCATGAGCGGACTCACTTCAACGACGCCGATTCCCACCGGCGTCGTCGTGCATTCGAAATCCCGCGTGCTCGAACTGCAATACGGCGGGGAGTCGTATCGCGTGCCGTTCGAGTTGCTGCGTGTCTACTCACCTTCCGCTGAAGTGCAGGGCCACGGACCGGGCCAGGACACCCTGCAGACCGGCAAGCGCGAGGTGACGATCATCGGCATCGATCCGGTCGGGCATTACGCGCTGCAACTGAATTTTTCGGACGGCCACAATACGGGCATCTATTCGTGGGACATCCTGCACAACCTGGCGACGCGGCAGGACCAATTGTGGCGCGAGTATCTGGCGAAACTGGAAGCCGCGGGCGTGGACCGCGACACGCCGATGGCAGCCAAACCAACCGGTGGCCACTGCCACTAAGCATCAAGGCTGCGGCATACGGCCGCACAGCCGGCGCGACGATTGCGCATACATAGAACGAACAACAGGCGAGGAAGAGCGCGATGAGCAAGACCCACTTCGGATACGAAACGGTCGACGAGCAGGACAAGGCGAAGAAAGTGGCGGGCGTGTTCCACTCCGTTGCTGGCAACTACGACTTGATGAACGACCTGATGTCCGGCGGACTGCATCGGATCTGGAAGCACTTCACGATCGGGCAGGCCAAGGTGCGGGCGGGCTACAAGGTGCTGGATATCGCGGGCGGCACGGGTGATCTGGCGATGGCCTTTGCCAAGCAGGCAGGCGAAACCGGCGAAGTCTGGCACACGGACATCAACGAATCGATGCTGCGGGTGGGCCGCGACCGGCTTATCGACAAAGGCGTGCTGACGCCCGCATTGCTGTGCGACGCGGAGAAGATTCCGTTCCCAAACAGTTATTTCAATGTTGTTACGGTTGCTTTCGGTCTTCGTAATATGACGCACAAGGACCGTGCGCTGGCGGAAATGACCCGCGTGCTGAAGCCGGGTGGCAAGCTTCTCGTGCTGGAATTCTCGAAGGTGTGGGAACCGCTCAAAAAGCCGTACGATATCTACAGTTTCAAGATTTTGCCGTGGCTTGGCGAAAAAGTGGCCAAAGATGCGGACAGCTATCGGTACCTCGCCGAGTCGATCCGCATGCACCCGGACCAGGAAACTTTGAAAACGATGATGGAACAAGCAGGCTTGGATCGAGTCGAATATTACAATTTGTCAGGTGGCGTGGTAGCGTTACACGTCGGGACAAAATTTTAGTGTTCCACTCTCTTAAGGATTCGATATGTTCGATTCGCGCAAACCCCAATCCCGGGGTTTCCTGAGCTTCTTTTTCAGGAAGGCCGGAGTCTTGGCGCTGGCTGGCGTTATTGCGGCCGGCGCAATCTTCGCGGAAACGGCGGAAGCCAAGCGCATGGGCAGCGGCCGCAGCATGGGCCGTCAGTCGGCCACGGCGACGCAGCAGCATCAAGCCACGCCGCCGTCGCAATCCATGCAGCAGGGGCAGGCGGGGCAGGCGGCGCAGGCTCAGCGCGCCCAGCCCGCGCCCGCTGCACCGGCAGCGGCGCAACCCGCGCGCAATCGCTGGCTCGGACCGATTGCCGGTCTTGCGGCGGGTCTCGGTATCGCGGCGCTGCTGTCGCACTTCGGGCTGGGCGAAGCGTTCGCCGGCGCGATGGCCAACATGATCATGATTGCCTTGATCGTGCTGGCGGCCGTCATGCTGTTCCGCTTCATCATGCGCAAGCGTCAGGGCAATAACACGCCTGCATACGCTGGTGCCGGTTCGGCCTCGGGTTCGCCGTACGGCGCCTCCGCGCGCACGAGCCTGAACCAAGACCCGCCGCAAGTGCCGCAACAGCCGAGCGGCTTCGGCGCGAACTACATCGAATCCGCGGCGCCGCAACCGGCCGTGAATCCAAACGTGCCGGCTGGCTTCGACACCGACGCATTCTTGCGTAACGCGAAGGTCTACTTCGTGCGACTTCAGGACGCGTGGGACCGCGGCAATGTCAACGACATCCGCGAATTCACGACGCCCGAAATGTTCGCCGAAGTGAAACTCGACGTCGATGCCCGCGGCAGCGCGCCGAACCGCACGGACGTGGTGCAGCTCAACGCCGATCTGCTCGGCGTCGAAGATCGCCCGAACGAGTACCTCGCTAGCGTGCGCTTCCACGGTCTCATCCGCGAGTCGGAAGGCACGGCGGCAGAGCCGTTCGTCGAGGTGTGGAACCTGTCGAAGCAAAAAGTCGGCAATGAAGGCTGGCTGCTGGCGGGGATTCAGCAGGTAAGTTGATGCCGGCAAGCGCAAATCTGTAGAGCGCCACCGCGTTGCTGTCCGGCGCGGTCTGCGCAGCGTATGTCGAGATAGTTATGGGAAACCGCGCGAAAGCGTCTCGCGCAGATTTACCCCGTAGAATAGGACCCGCGCGAGCCACCGCTTGCGCGGGTTTTTTTATCTCCGAATCGATGACGAACGCAGACGAATCCGCCCGTTCCGTAGCAAATCCCGCCATGAAGACCGCATCCAGTGGATTCGCGGCCGCCGTGAATCATCTGCTCGTGCGCGAGCCTTGGGCGCTCGAACGCCTCAAGCCGTACGCGAGCAAGCGTGTAAAGCTGTCGTGCACGCCGGTTTCGATCGCGCTCGCGGTGCAAGCTGATGGCCTTTTTGCCGCGACCACCGACGCCGAGGCGGGCGCATTCGACGTGACGATCGCCGTTCCGCTCGACGCGCTGCCGATATTTCTGCAAGGCGGACAGGCCGCGGTGATGAAGCATGTCCGGATCGAAGGCGACGCGGAGTTTGCGACGACCCTCGCAAAGCTCGCGGAGCATCTGCGCTGGGATCCCGAAGAGGATCTGGCGCGCGTGATCGGCGACGCGCCTGCGCATCGCGTGGGACTCGTCGCGCGGGCGGTGCAGGAGCAGGCGCAGCGCACCGGGCGGAATCTGCTGGACACTTTCACCGAATACTTCCTCGACGAGCGGCCGCAACTCGTGCGCAAGAGCGCGCTCGACGCGTTCAACGCCGAGCTTTCGAGAACGCGCGATGCGCTTGCGCGCGTCGAAAAGCGCATCGAAAGAATCGAGCAACAAAGCGGACAACGAACCGAACAACCACGGCCGGCAAGCGGTGCCTCAGCGCGAACCGGCGGCGAGTCTGTGCGCGACTCGCACGAATAACGAGCTGAAGCGAATTCGAACCATGCGTTTTCTGCGTTTTCTCAAGATTTTTTTCACGATCGTCCGCTTCGGGCTCGATGAACTCGTGATGAGCGGCATCGACGATCGACGCGTGCGCTTTCTCATGCGCATCACGACCTTCGGCCGCCGGTTCGAGATCGAGCGCGGCATCCGTCTGCGGCTCGCGCTGGAAAGCCTCGGACCGATCTTCGTGAAGTTCGGGCAGGTGCTGTCGACGCGGCGCGATCTTTTGCCCGTCGATGTCGCCAATGAACTCGCCAAGCTTCAGGATCAGGTTCCGCCGTTCGATTCGGCGGTGGCGGTGTCCATCATCGAAAAGTCGCTCGGTGCGCCCATCGACGAACTGTTCGACGATTTCGAGCGCGTGCCGGTGGCGAGCGCGTCGATCGCGCAGGTGCATTTCGCGAAGATCAGGTACGGCGAGCACGCGGGCAAGTCGGTTGCGGTGAAGGTGCTGCGCCCGGGCATGCTTCCCGTGATCGACTCCGACCTCGCGTTGCTGCGCGATATCGCGACGTGGGCCGAGCGCCTGTGGGCGGACGGCCGTCGCCTGAAGCCGCGCGAAGTCGTCGCCGAATTCGACAAATATCTGCACGATGAGCTCGACCTGATGCGCGAGGCCGCCAACGGCAGCCAGTTGCGCCGAAACTTCCAGGGCCTCGATCTGCTGCAAGTGCCGGAAATGTACTGGGATCTGTCGGCGCCGACGGTGCTCGTCATGGAGCGCATGGTCGGCGTGCCGATCAGCCAGGTGGAAACGCTGCGTGCGGCCGGCGTCGATATCCCGAAGCTCGCGCGCGAGGGCGTCGAGATTTTCTTCACGCAAGTGTTCCGCGACGGCTTCTTCCACGCCGACATGCACCCCGGCAACATTCAGGTCAGCCTTGATCCGGCGACGTTCGGGCGTTATATCGCGCTGGACTTCGGCATCGTCGGGGCGTTGTCGGACTTCGACAAGAACTACCTCGCCCAGAATTTTCTGGCGTTCTTCAAGCGCGACTATCACCGTGTCGCGACGCTGCATCTGGAATCCGGCTGGGTGCCGCCGAGCACGCGCGTCGAGGAGCTGGAAAGCGCGATTCGCGCGGTGTGCGAGCCGTACTTCGATCGCGCGCTGAAGGACATTTCGCTCGGGCAGGTGCTGATGCGCCTTTTCTCGACGTCGCGCCGCTTCAACGTCGAGATCCAGCCGCAACTCGTACTGCTGCAAAAGACGATGCTCAACGTCGAAGGGCTCGGGCGCTCCCTCGACCCGGAGCTCGATCTGTGGAAAACGGCCAAGCCGTATCTCGAGCGCTGGATGAACGAGCAGATTGGCTGGCGCGGCTGGTACGAGCGCCTGCAGATGGAAGCGCCGCAGTGGAGTAAGACGATTCCACAGTTGCCGCGACTGGTTCACCATATTCTTGCGGAGCGCCACGACGCGCCGAGGAGCGGCAGTGACGAACTCATGCGGATGCTTTTAGCCGAGCAAAAGCGCACGAACCGCCTGCTGGTGACGCTGCTCGTCGCCGGCCTCGTTGCGATGGCGGGCGCGGGTGTCGTGGCCGCGCAGTTTTTGCTTCACTGAACGCCGACATCATGAGCGATCCGACGAATCCAGACGTTCCCGATTTTCAGAACCGCGATCCGAATTCGCCGGGTTTTTGGGATGAACGCTTCGACCGACGGTTCACGCCGTGGGATCAGGCGGGCGTCCCGGAAATGTTCAAGACGTTCGTCGAGTCGCGCCATGCGCAGAATGTGCTCATTCCAGGCTGCGGCAGCGCGTACGAAGCGCTTTACCTGGCCGAACGCGGCTGGCCGGTGCGCGCGATCGACTTCTCCTCGGGCGCCGTTGAAGCGGCGCGTGCGCGACTCGGCGCGCATGCGGACGTCGTCGAAGAGGCGGATTTCTTCGCATACGCGCCGCCTTTTTCGCCCGACTGGATTTACGAACGGGCCTTTCTGTGCGCGCTGCCGAAAGTCCGCTGGCAGGACTACGCCACCCGGATGGCTGCGTTGCTCGAACCGGGTGCGCTGCTCGCCGGCTTCTTTTTCATCGGGTCGACGCCGAAAGGGCCGCCTTTCGGCATCGGGCGCGGCGAACTGGACGCGCTGCTGTCGCCGCACTTCGAGTTGACCGAAGACCGCGAGGTGAGCGGCTCGATTCCCGTATTCGCCGGCCGCGAACGGTGGATGACCTGGCGACGAATCTGAGCCGGCCGACTTGAAAACCGCCGACGGCGCCCCGAAATATCGGGCGATCAAGCTTGTGCCCGTCCTGCGGAAAATTGCGGGTCAAGTTTGCGGCTATAATTCAAGGCTTTGCAAGCGTCGACAGATCATTGTAGGAAGAGTGCCATGCCGATTTACGCGTACCGCTGCGCACACTGCGGCCACGAAAAAGACGTGCTTCAGAAACTGAGCGATGCGCCGCTCACGCAATGCCCTGCCTGCGGAAAGGATACGTTCTCGAAGCAGGTGACCGCCGCCGGATTCCAGCTGAAAGGCTCGGGTTGGTATGTCACCGATTTTCGAAGCGGCAATAACGGTTCGAAGGGCAGCGCACCGGCAACGAAAACGGAGGACGCTGCGACCGCTGGCTCCGGCAACGCGAATTCGGGCGACGCAACGCCGGCAAGCACGTCATCGTCGGATGCCGCCAAGCCCGCGGCGGGCGCCTCCGCATCGTCGGACGCTGCCTGAAGCGCCGGGTCGCCAGTCCGCCTGGCCTATGGCGCGCAGATGACCTCGCCGACCGCGCGCAATTTGGGCGCGGCTCGCCTGCCAAGCCGGATTTCCGACACGATCGGGAGCCGGCGCAGCCTCCGCCCCGTTAAATGACCACGAAAAAGACTACGCTGAAATCCGTGTTCCTCACCGGCCTGCTCGTGCTGGTGCCGCTCGCGATCACCTTGTGGGTACTGGGCCTCGTCATCGGGACGATGGACCAGACGCTCCTGCTCCTGCCGGAATCGTGGCAGCCCGAGCGCGTCGTCGGCTTTCACCTGCCGGGCGTGGGCGCCGTGCTGACGATTGCCTTCATTTTCATCGTCGGATTATTGACGCAGAACTTCGTTGGCCAGAAGCTCGTGAAATGGTGGGACGCCATCCTGCGCCATATCCCGGTGGTCGGGCCTTTGTATACGAGTGTGAAACAAGTATCGGATACGTTGCTCTCTTCGAGCGGTAACGCGTTCCGCAAGGCGCTGCTGATCGAATATCCGCGCAAGGGCTCGTATACCATTGGCTTTCTGACAGGCATTCCGGGCGGCGACGTGCTGAATCATCTCGGCGAAGAGCACGTGAGCGTCTACGTGCCGACGACGCCGAACCCGACGTCCGGCTTCTTCCTCATGATGCCGAAAAGCGAAGTGGTCGAACTGGACATGACCGTCGACGCCGCACTGAAGTACATCGTCTCGATGGGCGTGGTGGCCCCCGCCCCGAGCGCGCCGACGCCGGTCGCGCCCGCCCGCCGCCCCACCGAGCCGCCGATGTAATGCCGGCGCGCGCGAGCCTGGAGTCCGCCGACCGAAAGAGCGAGACCCGAACGCGCGAGCCGTTGATCAACGAACAACGAAAGACACAAACATCATGTCGATGCGATCTGAATACTGCGGTCTGGTGACCGAGGCCCGCCTGGGCCAAACCGTTTCGCTGTGCGGCTGGGTGCATCGCCGCCGCGATCACGGTGGCGTTATCTTCATCGACTTGCGCGATCGCGAAGGGCTCGTTCAGGTCGTCTGCGATCCGGACCGCGCCGAGATGTTCAAGGTGGCTGAAGGCGTGCGCAACGAATTCTGCGTACAGGTGAAGGGCGTCGTGCGCGAGCGTCCTGAAGGCACGGTCAACGCGAACCTCACGAGCGGCAAGATCGAAGTGCTGTGCCACGAGCTGACCGTGCTGAACGCATCGGTTACGCCGCCGTTCCAGCTCGACGACGACAACCTGTCGGAGACCACGCGCCTCACGCATCGCGTGCTCGATCTGCGCCGTCCGCAGATGCAGAAGAACCTGCGCTTGCGCTACCGCGTCGCCATGGAAGTGCGCAAGTATCTCGACGCGCAAGGCTTCATCGACATCGAAACGCCGATGCTGACCAAGAGCACGCCGGAAGGCGCGCGCGATTACCTCGTGCCATCGCGCGTGAACGCGGGTCAGTTCTTCGCGCTGCCGCAGTCGCCGCAATTGTTCAAGCAATTGCTGATGGTCGCGAACTTCGACCGCTACTACCAGATCACCAAATGCTTCCGCGACGAAGACCTGCGCGCCGACCGTCAGCCGGAATTTACGCAGATCGACTGCGAAACCTCGTTCCTGAACGAGCAGGAAATCCGCGATCTGTTCGAAGAGATGATCCGTCACGTCTTCAAGGAGACGATGGACGTCGCGCTGCCCGCAAAATTCCCGGTCATGCTGTACTCGGAAGCGATGCGCCGCTTCGGTTCGGACAAGCCCGATCTGCGCGTGAAGCTCGAATTTGCCGACCTCACGGATGCGGTGAAGGACGTCGACTTCAAGGTGTTCAGCATGCCGGCCAACTCGAAGGACGGCCGAGTCGCGGCGCTGCGCGTGCCGAAGGGCGGCGAACTGTCGCGCGGCGACATCGACGGCTACACGGAGTTCGTGCGCATCTACGGCGCGAAGGGCCTCGCGTGGATCAAGGTTAACGACAAGAGCCGCGGCCGCGACGGCCTGCAAAGCCCAATCGTCAAGAACCTGCATGACGCGGCGCTCGCGGCGATCATGGAGCGCACGGCGGCGCAAGACGGCGACATCATCTTCTTCGCGGCGGATCGCGCGAAGGTCGTGAACGACAGCCTCGGCGCGCTGCGCCTGAAGATCGGCCATTCGGAATTCGGCAAGGCGACCGGCCTGCTCGAAACCGGCTGGAAGCCGTTGTGGGTCATCGACTTCCCGATGTTCGAGTACGACGAGGAAGAGAACCGTTACGTGGCCGCGCATCACCCGTTCACGAGCCCGAAGGACGAGCACCTCGAGTACCTCGAAACCGACCCGGGCCGCTGCCTTGCGAAGGCATACGACATGGTGCTGAACGGCTGGGAAATCGGCGGCGGTTCGGTGCGTATCTTCCAGGAAGACGTGCAGAGCAAGGTGTTCCGCGCGCTGAAGATCGGCGCGGAAGAAGCGCGCCTGAAGTTCGGCTTCCTGCTCGACGCGCTTCAGTATGGCGCGCCGCCGCACGGCGGCATCGCGTTCGGTCTGGACCGCATCGTCACGTTGATGTCCGGCGCCGATTCGATCCGCGACACGATCGCATTCCCGAAGACGCAGCGCGCGCAGGATCTGCTCACGCAGGCGCCGAGCGAAGTGGACGAGCGCCAGTTGCGCGAGCTCCACATCCGTCTGCGTCAGCCGGAGCAGAAGGCGCACTGAGCCGCTTCGTTGTCGATGTGATGAAAAAGGCGCCGGGTGCGCCTTTTTCACTTTTTGCGTTACAGTCTTTGGGCACAGACAAATAATGAAACGCGCATTCATAAAGACATGCAGAAGCCGCCCAAAATCCCTGAATCCGTGCTCGTCGTCATTCATACGCCGGAACTCGATGTGCTCATCATCGAACGTGCGGATCACAAGGGTTTCTGGCAATCGGTGACAGGCTCGAAGGATCGTATCGACGAACCGCTGATCGAGACCGCCGCGCGCGAGGTTGAGGAAGAGACGGGTATCGTGATCGGCAGCACGCTCGTGCCCGAGAACGCGCTGCTCGACTGGCATCACAGCATTCAGTACGAAATCTATCCGCAATGGCGGCATCGTTACGCCGAAGGCATCACGCGCAACACCGAGCATCAGTTCAGCCTGCTCGTGCCGCATTGTCTCGAAGTGACGCTCGCGCCGCGCGAGCACACCGCGCATCTGTGGCTGCCGTTTCGCGAGGCCGCCGACCGATGCTTCTCGTGGTCGAACCGGGAAGCCATCCTGCAATTGCCCGAGCGCCTCGCGGCGCATAACCGATGATCGGACTGCGTCCACGGCGCAGTTTCAAGCGGCTGCGCCAGGCGCTGTTTCTGGGCCGTCGACCGCCGCGCCTTTGCTTCACGTCCGGCAACCACGTTCGGCTCTTCAAGTGCGGCGTGCAATTCTTCCCGGCGTTGATCGAGCGGATCGACAACGCGCGCAAGTCGGTGTCGCTGGAAACGTACATCTTTGCCAACGACGACATCGGTCGCGCCGTCTCCGATGCGCTCGTGCGCGCCGCCGAACGCGGCCTCAAGGTGCGTGTGATCACGGATGGCATCGGCACGGAAAGCAATCTGCCGATGTTCAAGCTCTGGCAGGAGCGCGGCGTCGAGCATCGTATTTACAACCCGCATCTGCTGTTCGGGCCGCTCGGCTTCTCGCGCACGCATCGCAAGCTCGCGCTGATCGACGAGACGTATGCGTTTTGCGGCGGCATCAATATCGTCGACGACTACGATCAGAACGGCACGCGTCTCGAACGGCCGCGCTGGGACTTCGCGATGGAGGCGCAAGGCCCCGTCGTGAAGGACGTGATCGAAGCGTTCGACCTTCAATGGCAGCGCATTCGGCTCGGCGTGAAGCCGCGGCAGCCGTCGCAGCCGGGTTGCGAGCAGCAGGAAAACGATCGCGGGCCCGGCCGATGGAACGCACGCCGCGCGATGCTGGCGCGCCGGCGCGCGCGGCTCGGTGAAATTCACGCGGTGGACCAGCCGTGCATCGCGTTCGTCGCGCGCGACAACTTGCTGAATCGTCGCGCGATCGAAAAGGCGTATCTGCGGGCAATCGCCCACGCCGAGAGCGAAGTGTTGCTCGCGAATCCTTACTTCATGCCGGGGCGCAAGTTGAGGCGCGCGCTCGTCAACGCGGCCGAGCGTGGCGTACGCGTGTCGCTGGTCATCGGTCGCAAGGAATTCGTGGCTCTCGATTACGCGACGCCGTTCCTCTACGGCAACCTGCTGAAGCACGGCGTGCGGATCGCCGAGTATGAAAAGACGATGCTTCACGGCAAGGTCGCGGTCGTCGACGCGGATTGGGCCACCATCGGCTCATCGAACCTCGATGCGCTGTCGCTCGTGCTCAACAACGAGGCCAACATGGTGCTCGTGAATCACGCCGAAATCGCCGGATTGCACGATGCCATTCTTCAGGCGTTTGACGAAGGCCGCCCGATCGATGAAAAACACTATGCGTCGCGGCCTGTTACGGAGCGGGCGCTGAGTTGGCTTGCGTACAACACTTATCGCCTCATGATGAAAATGATCACCATTGGTCAGTACGATTAACTGCTATTTAGCAGCGATTGCGCAAGAATACTGGACTACAAGCATCATCAGGTAAAGGATCCCACGAATCGGGAACTCGGGCAGTCACTTACAGGCAGTCCGTACATAAAACGCGACAATGGGCGCAGGCATTGTTGAGATTTATCCTATAGACATGCCCTGGCGTTTTAGAAACGCGTATCTAAAAATTTGCTTGTATCACCAGCGTTCGGCCACAATAATAGAACGGCCGTTCGATTTTACGGGTCACATAAGAACGGTAGGGACATCATGCGAAAAGGCGAACAGACGCGGGCCGCGATTCTCGACGCAGCGCTGGAGTTGGCAAGTCGGGACGGGCTGGAAGGGCTGACGATCGGCCTGCTGGCCGAGCGGATGCAAATGAGCAAGAGCGGTGTGTTTGCGCATTTCGGGTCGCGCGAGGACTTGCAGGTGGAGGTGGTGCGCGAGTACCACCGGCGCTTCGAAGATGAAGTGTTCTTTCCGAGTCTGCGTGAAGCGCGCGGCCTGCCGCGATTGCGCGCGATGATGAATCGCTGGATGGAGAAGCGCATCCAGGAAGTGACCACGGGTTGTATCTATATCAGCGGAGCGGTGGAGTACGACGACCGCGCCGCGAGCGCCGTGCGCGAGCAGCTCGTGCACAGCGTGAGCATGTGGCGCGAGGCGCTCTTGCGCGCGATCCGCCAGTCGAAGGACGAAGGGCATCTGAAGCCGGAGACGGACCCGCATCTGATGCTTTTCGAGCTGTACAGCTTCACGCTCGGCCTGCATCACGACGCGCGCTTCCTGCATCTGCCGGAAGCCGTGCAACTGACGCGGGACGCGCTCGAAAAGACGATCGTGTCGTATCAGACGTCGAATGCGGGAGCCGGAACGGGCATCCCTCAACCGGCGGCGAATACGGCGACGAATCTGACATCACAACACACCGACAGCCGTTAGCGGCGCCGTTCGCATCGAGAAGGTGGCTCGGCGGCGCGCAACCAGAAGCTTGAAGAAACTGGAGAGACTCATGGGACAGTACGCCGCCCCCCTTCGCGACATGCAATTCGTGCTGCACGAAGTGCTGAACGTGGAAGCTGAACTGAAGAGCATGCCGCGGCATGCCGACCTCGACGCCGACACCATCAATCAGGTGCTCGAGGAAGCCGGCAAGTTCTGCTCCGAAGTCGTGTTCCCGCTCAACCAGAGCGGCGACCGCGAAGGCTGCACTTACGAGGGCGACGGCGTCGTCAGGACGCCAGCCGGCTTCAAAGAGGCTTACCGCCAGTACATCGATGCGGGCTGGCCCGCGCTCGGGTGCGATCCCGAGTACGGCGGTCAGGGCTTGCCTGCGTTCGTGAACAACGCGCTTTACGAAATGCTCAACTCGGCGAATCAGGCCTGGACGATGTATCCCGGTCTCTCGCACGGCGCGTACGAATGCCTGCACGCGCACGGCACGCCGGAGCAAAAGTCGACCTATCTATCGAAACTCGTCTCGGGCGAGTGGACCGGCACGATGTGCCTGACGGAACCGCATTGCGGAACGGATCTCGGCATCCTGCGCACGAAAGCCGAGCCGAATTCCGACGGTTCCTACGCACTCACCGGCACGAAGATCTTCATCTCGAGCGGTGAGCACGACATGGCCGAGAACATCGTTCATCTGGTGCTCGCGCGTCTGCCGGGCGCGCCGATGGGAACGAAGGGCATCTCGCTTTTCATCGTGCCGAAGTTCGTCCCCGATGCGAACGGTGCGATCGGTGAACGCAACGGCATCAAGTGCGGCTCGATCGAGCACAAGATGGGCATCCACGGCAACGCGACCTGCGTGATGAATCTCGACGGCGCAAAGGGTTGGCTCGTCGGCGAGGCCAACAAGGGCTTGAACGCGATGTTCGTGATGATGAACGCCGCGCGGCTGGGCGTCGGCATGCAGGGTCTCGGCCTGACCGAGGTCGCGTATCAGAACTCGCTCGTGTATGCGAAAGAGCGCTTGCAGATGCGCTCGCTCACCGGCCCGAAGGCACCGGAGAAGCCTGCCGATCCGATCATCGTGCATCCGGACGTGCGCCGCATGCTGCTCACGCAGAAGGCCTATGCCGAAGCGGGCCGCGCGTTCACGTACTGGGCGGCGCTCAATATCGACAAGGAACTCTCGCACGCGGACGAGTCCGTGCGTCAAGAGGCCGCTGATTTCGTCGCGCTGCTCACGCCGGTGATCAAGGCCTTCCTGACGGACAACGCGTTCGAAGGCACGAATATGGCGATGCAGATCTACGGCGGCCATGGCTTCATCTCCGAATGGGGCATGGAGCAGTATGTCCGCGATGCGCGCATCAACATGATCTACGAGGGCACGAACTCCATTCAGGCGCTCGATCTGCTCGGGCGCAAGATTCTCGGCGACATGGGCGCCAAGCTGAAGCGCTTCGGCAAGCTCGTTGCCGATTTCGTCGAGCAGGAAGGCGTAAAGCCGGAGATGCAGGAGTTCATCAACCCGCTCGCGGATATCGGCGACAAGGTGCAGAAGCTCACCATGGAGATCGGCATGAAGGCCATGCAGAATCCTGATGAAGTGGGCGCTGCGGCCGTGCCGTATTTGCGTACGGTCGGGCATCTGGTGTTTTCGTACTTCTGGGCGCGGATGGCACGGGTTGCTTTGGACAATGCCCCTTCCGGCGATGCCTTCTATAAGGCCAAGCTCGCCACCGCGCGGTTTTACTTCGCCAAGCTGCTGCCTGAGACCGCTTCGACGATTCGGGCTGCCCGTGCCGGGGCCAAGCCGATGATGGACTACGACGAAGCGCTCTTCTGATTTTTTTGGGCTTTTGCCGGATCCCGTTTTTTATTGGTCTATCGGCGTTGCCCCTGTGCGGGGGCGGCGGTCATTTTCTTTGCTGCTGCAAAGAAGGTAGCCAAGGAAAGCAGCTCGAGACGCCCGCGGTCACACGCAGTTTGGCCATGCTTGCCAAGTGTTCGTGGGCTCCGTAGCGAGTGCCCACACAAAACTCTCGCGGCTTGGACGGCGCACGGTCCGTCGCACCAGTCGTTCCAAGGGCGCCGAAAGCAAACCGAATCAACCCACGTTCACGAACCCCGGAGTGACAAACCTGTGAGCACCCTGAACATCAAGAAAGTCGCCGTGCTCGGCGCGGGCGTGATGGGCGCGCAGATCGCCGCGCATCTGATCAACGCGCGTGTGCCCGTCCTGCTCTTCGATCTTCCCGCAAAGGAAGGCCCGAAAAACGGCATCGCGCTGAAGGCCATCGAGAACCTGAAGAAGCTGTCACCCGCGCCGTTCGGCGTGAAGGACGACGCGCAATACATCGAGCCCGCCAACTACGACGACGACATCGCGAAGCTCGCCGAATGCGACCTCGTGATCGAGGCCATCGCCGAGCGCATGGACTGGAAGCACGATCTCTACAAGAAAGTGTCGCCGCATATCGCGCCGGACGCGATTTTCGCGAGCAACACGTCGGGCCTGTCGATCACGGCTTTGTCGGACGGCTTCTCCGACGAACTGAAGTCGCGCTTTTGCGGTGTGCACTTTTTCAATCCGCCGCGCTATATGCACCTGGTCGAGCTGATCCCGACCGAATCCACGAAGCCCGAGATTCTCGACCAGCTCGAAACCTTCCTGACGAGCGTGATCGGCAAAGGCGTCGTGCGCGCGAAGGACACGCCGAACTTCATCGCGAACCGCGTCGGCGTTTTCTCGATTCTCGCGGTGATTGCCGAAGCGGAGAAGTTCGGCCTGCGCTTTGATGAAGTCGACGACCTGACCGGCGCGCGACTCGGCCGCGCGAAGTCGGCGACGTTCCGCACCGCGGATGTTGTCGGTCTCGACACGATGGCCCACGTCATCAAGACGATGCAGGACAACCTGCCCGACGATCCGTTCTTCTCTGTCTACAAGACGCCGCCGGTGCTCGAAGCGCTGGTGAAGAATGGCGCGCTCGGCCAGAAGACGGGCGCGGGTTTCTATCGCAAGGAAGGACGCGCGATCAAGGTGCTCGATCCGAAAACGGCTGCTTACGTCGATGGCGGCGCGAAGGCCGACGAGCTCATCGGCCGCATCCTGAAGCGTCCGCCCGCCGAGCGCTTCAAGCTCCTGCGCGAAACCGACAACAAGCAGGCGCAATTCCTGTGGGCGATTTTCCGCGACGTGTTCCACTACATCGCGGTGCATCTCGAATCGATCGCGGACAATGCCCGGGACGTCGATCTCGCGATCCGCTGGGGCTTCGGATGGAATCAGGGGCCGTTCGAAAGCTGGCAGGCGGCGGGCTGGCAACAAGTCGCGAAGTGGGTGCAGGAGGATATCGATGCGGGCAAGGCGCTCTCGAACGCGCCGCTGCCCGCGTGGGTGCTCGAAGGTCCGGTCGCCGAAAAGAACGGCGTGCACACGAACGAAGGATCGTGGTCGCCGAAATCGAAGCGCTTCGAACCGCGTTCGGCGCTGCCCGTCTATGAGAAGCAGGTGTTCCGCGCGCCGCTCGAAGGCGTGACGGGCGCCGATCCGAAGACCTTCGGCAAGACGCTGTTCGAAACCGGGAGCGTCCGCGCCTGGCTCGATCGTGACGACGGCGATGTCGTGATCGTCTCGTTCAAGACCAAGATGAACACCATCGGCCCGGGCGTGATCGACGGCCTCACGCAGGCTATCGAACTCGCGGAGAAGGCATATCGCGGCGTGGTGATCTGGCAGCCGACGTCGCTGCAACTCGGCGCGCCGGGTGGCCCGTTCTCGGCGGGCGCGAATCTCGAAGAAGCGATGCCCGCGTTCATGATGGGCGGCGCCAAAGGCATCGATCCGTTCGTGAAGAAGTTTCAGCAAGGCATGCTGCGCGTGAAGTACGCAAACGTGCCGGTGGTGTCGGCTGTGTCGGGCCTCGCGCTCGGCGGCGGCTGCGAACTGCTGCTGCATTCGGCGAAGCGCGTCGCGCATGTCGAGAGCTATATCGGTCTCGTGGAAGTGGGCGTCGGTCTGGTGCCGGCGGGCGGCGGTCTGAAGGAGGCCGCGTTGCGCGCGGCGGAAGCAGCGGGCGCGGTCAATGCGACCAGCGATCTGCTCAAGTTCCTGCAGAAATCTTTCGAGAACGCGGCGATGGCGAAAGTCTCGTCGTCCGCATTCGATGCCCGCGCGATGGGCTATCTGAAGCCGTCCGACACGATCGTCTTCAACGTGCACGAGTTGCTCGACATCGCGAAGAGCGAGGCGCGTGCGTTGAGCGCATCGGGCTATCGGCCGCCATTGCGCGTGAAGCAGGTGCCGGTGGCGGGGCGCTCGGCGATCTCGACGATCAAGGCGTCGCTCGTGAACATGCGCGACGGGCGCTTCATCAGCGACCACGACTATCTGATCGCGAGCCGCATCGCGGAAGCGGTCTGCGGCGGCGATGTCGAAGCGGGCAGTCTCGTCGACGAAGAATGGCTGCTGGCGCTCGAGCGCCGCGCGTTCGTCGAACTGCTCGGCACGCAGAAGACGCAAGAGCGAATCATGGGCATGCTGCAGACCGGCAAGCCGGTTCGCAACTAATCGCGGAGCAATCAATGAGCAAACAACTTCAAGACGCATACATCGTCGCCGCGAGCCGCACGCCGATCGGCAAGGCGCCGCGTGGCGTGTTCAAGAACACGCGCCCCGACGAGCTGCTCGTTCACGCGATCAAATCCGCGGTCGGGCAAGTGCCGGGACTCGACACGAGCGTGATCGAAGACGCGATCGTCGGCTGCGCGATTCCCGAAGCCGAGCAAGGTCTGAACGTCGCTCGCATGGGCGCGCTGCTGTCGGGCTTGCCCAACACGGTCGGCGGCGTGACGGTGAACCGTTTCTGCGCGTCGGGCCTGACCGCGCTCGCGATGGCGGCGGACCGCATCCGCGTGGGTGAAGCCGAGGCGATGATCGCGGGGGGCTGCGAATCAATGAGCATGGTGCCGATGATGGGCAACAAGCCGTCGCTGTCGCCGCATATCTTCGATCGCAATGAAGACGTCGGCATTGCGTACGGCATGGGCCTGACGGCGGAAAAGGTCGCGGAACGCTGGAAGGTGAGCCGCGAGGCGCAGGACGCGTTCGCGGTGGAGTCGCATCGCCGCGCGCTGGCCGCGCAACAGGCGGGCGAATTCGCGGATGAAATCGCCGCCTACACGCTGAACGAGCGTTTTCCGGATCTCGCATCGGGCGAAGTGCGCACGAATAATCGCGAAATCAGGCTCGATGAAGGCCCGCGCGAAACCAACCTGGAAGGGCTGGCGAAGCTGCGTCCCGTGTTCGCGAACAAGGGCTCGGTCACGGCGGGAAACAGTTCGCAGACCTCGGACGGCGCGGGCGCGCTGATCGTCGTGTCGGAAAAGATTCTGAAGCAGTTCAACCTGACGCCGCTCGCGCGCTTCGTGAGCTTCGCGGTGCGCGGCGTGCCGCCGGAAATCATGGGCATCGGGCCGAAGGAAGCGATTCCGGCCGCGTTGAAGGCGGCAGGGCTGAAGCAGGACGACATCGACTGGATCGAACTGAACGAAGCCTTCGCGGCGCAAGCGCTCGCGGTGATCGGCGATCTCGGTCTCGACCCGTCGAAGGTCAACCGGCTCGGCGGTGCGATTGCGCTCGGCCATCCGCTCGGCGCGACGGGCGCGATCCGCGCATCGACGGTCGTGCACGGTCTGCGCCGGCGCAACCTGAAGTACGGCATGGTGACGATGTGCGTCGGCACCGGCATGGGCGCGGCGGGCATCATCGAACGCCTTTGATCGTGAATGGTCCGCGAGTGTCGTCGCTCGCGGACCGGCATGAAGGAGACAGCGGATGGACATTCAGATCGAACGCGCGGACGGCGTGCTGAGCATCGTGCTCAATCGTCCGGAAAAGAAGAACGCGATCACCGCGGCGATGTATCAGGAAATGGCCGACGGCCTCTACGAAGCCGAGATGGACGCGACCGTGCGGGCGGTGCTGATTCGCGCGAACGGCAGTACGTTCAGCGCGGGCAATGATCTCGAGGATTTTCTGAACGATCCGCCCAAGGGTCTCGACGCGCCCGTGTTCCAGTTCCTGCGGCGCATCAGCGGCTTTCCGAAGCCGATCGTGGCGGCGGTCGCGGGGACGGCGGTGGGCATAGGCACGACGATGCTCCTGCATTGCGACATCGTCTACGCGAGCACGAACGCGAAGTTCTCGCTGCCGTTCTCGCAGCTCGGATTGTGTCCCGAAGCGGCGTCGAGTCTTTTGCTGCCGCGCACGGCGGGTTATCAGCGCGCGGCGGAAAAGCTCCTGCTCGGCGAAGCGTTCGACGTGAACGAAGCGATCCGCATGGGCTTCGTGAATGGCGCGATCGACGCAGGCGAGCTAGACCCCTACGCGTTCGACAGAGCGAAGCGGCTGGCGATGCTGCCGGCATCGTCGCTGCGTGTGACCAAGTCGTTGATGAAGGGCGCGCAGACGCATGAAGTGAGCGCGCGCATGGAGGACGAAGCCGCGCACTTCGCGCGGATGCTGGTTGCGCCCGAAGCCCGCGAAGCGTTTCAGGCGTTCTTCGAAAAACGCAAGCCGAGCTTCAGCCAGTTCGAGTAAGGCGCTTCATTCGACGTCGTATTCGACGAAGCTGTTCTCGCGCGCGAAGCTGACGAGCCGCAAGCCCGCCTGCTTCGCGATCGCGATGGCGAGCGATGTGGGCGCGGAGATCGTCGCGACCATCGGCACGCCGACGCGCGCCGACTTGCGCACGAGTTCATAGCTCGCGCGGCTCGACAGAAACACGAAACCTTGCGTCGTGTCCTCGCGCCGCAGGATCAACTGGCCGATGAGCTTGTCGAGCGCGTTATGCCTTCCAACGTCCTCGAAGGCGTAGCGCACCGCGCCGGTTTCGTCGCACCATGCGGCGGCATGCAAGCCGCCCGTGAGCTTCATCAACTGCTGATGCGCGGGCAATTCGCGTGCGGCGCGCTCGATCGCATCGGGCGCAAGGCGCGCGAGAAAGCCCGTGTCCGGCACCTGTTCCGGCTGAAGATCGAGCAACTCGATACTTTCGATGCCGCACACGCCGCAGCCCGTGCGCCCGGCGAGCGCCCGGCGCTTGTCCTTGAGCGTAGCGAAGGCCTGCTGCACGACCTGAAGATGCACTTCGGCATGCGGCAATGCGACGCCGTCATCGCGGAAATGGACCTCGATATCGTGAATGTCGCTGCCACGCTCGACGATGCCCTCCGTCAGCGAGAATCCCACGGCGAACGCTTCGAGATCGCGCGGCGTGCACATCATCACCGCGTGGGAGATGCCATTGAAAACGAGCGCGACGGGCCATTCCTGACCGACGTTGTCCGCGGCGACGGTGCTCTCGTTCCTGCGATGCCTGCGCACCTGGCGCTCGACGAAGCCTGGTTGATCGTCGGTTTCGAGTTGATTCACTTCAATGCTCCTGACCGCTCACTTCGAGTAAAGTCGGGTATATGACTTGCTGCTTATCGTTGCTGTTCGCACGCTTTGCGGCGCGAGCAGCGGCTAGAGTGCAATGGTTCCAGCCAGATCCAAGGCCCTACAATAACTTAAGCGGCGATGCGCGTCGCGCACCTCCGCTCAATCCAACGAGGCTTCGCTATGGGACTCTACGACGCCGCCCGTCTCTTCGGATTCGAAGTCGAATCCTCTGACAATCTGCGCTTCATCCCGCTTGCGGTGCGCTTTAATCTCGATCGCTTCGGCATGCGCATCACGCTCGATCAATGGCAGGCGCTTCCTTACGACGATCGCGCGCTGCTCGCCCGCTTCCCGGTCGAGGACGATGCCGAACTCGAGAAGAACTTCGACCTCGCGCTCGAAGAGATGTTGAAGACGCACGCGAACGCAGCGCCAGAAAAGATCGAGCGCGATCCGGAACCGGTGTGGATGCACGCCGATGCCGTGCCCGAAACCGTGATCCGGCAGAGCAGCCTGTGCGGCGTGAGCGCGCCGAGTCTCGATCGTTGGGGCAGGCTCGACCGTTTCCAGCGATACGCGCTCGCGAAACTCTCGCGCAACACCGACAAGGTGAATCACGATTTCCTTCCCGCGATGAAGGAATTCGGCCTCGCCGAGTGAGCGCCGGGGCGCGCAAACGTTAAGCGCGCGTTTTAATCAGATTATTTGCGGACTAGCCCTAAATGTAGGGCGAGCGGTGCCGTTATTGGGCGTTATCCATCAATCGCGGCGTGGACGAGTTTTACGCCGCGCATTCGCGTGGACGCGCGTCGCCTCGATGCGCGTCCGACGCGCATCAAAGGATTAAGCCCGCCGCTCATGACCCGATTCCTCTCCAGAGGTTTGCTCGTCAACATTGCCGTGGTACTGGCCGCGCTCGGCGCGAACGCGTTCGTCGCCTGCGAGCGCATCGGCGGGCTGCGCGAAAGCGACGCGCGCACGCTGCGCTCGATGAGTCTCCTGCGCGATCTCGCGGCATGGCGCGGCACGCTCGGCGAATCCCTCACGCAACTGAGCCGCTTCGAAGCGACCGGCATCGTTGAAAGCGACGCGCAGCATCAGGCGCGCGAGGCGCATCTCGATGCACTGGAAAGCGGGCTGCGCGCGCAGATCGCAGCCGAGCCGGGCATGTCGGGGGCATTCGATGCGCTCGCCGCGCGCGCCGCAGCGATGCGCCACGATGCCGATCGCGCATTCGAGCGCGCCAAGCACGCCGACCCCGGCGAATCGCGCGCATGGGCCGACGCGGCGTTCGTCGCGCTGGGCGAAGATCAGCAGAGCGTCGACGAGGAACTCGACGTCGTGCGCTCACACATCGATAACGCGACCATCGTCGCCCTCGATGAGTCCGCGCAGGCCTCGGGCGGCGCGATGCTGCTGCTCGTCTTCACGATGCTCGCAGGCAGCGCCGTGCTGATCTATCTGTTCGCGAGCCGCGAGCGGCAATCGCGCGAGAAGCTCGGCGTCGTGCGTGCGAGGCAGCGCAGCAACGAACGCTTTCGCGGCATGTTCGAGGCGCATCCGGTGCCGATGTGGATCGTCGATCGCGAGACGATGCGCTTCGTCGCCGTGAATCAGGCTGCGATCGAGCACTTCGGTTTCAACGAGCCGGAGTTCATGAACATGACGCTGCGCGATCTGCATCACGCGGACGACTTCGACCGCTTCGCCGCACGGCTCGCGCGCAGCGGCGGCGAGAGCGGCGAGCGTGCCGCATCGGGGCGAGGCTCGGCGGGCGTGTGGCGTTATCGGTGCAAGAATGGCGCGATCGTCGGCGCGGATGTCTCGCATCACTCGCTCACGTATTCGAATCGTCCGGGCATCTTCATGCTGGCGAACGACGTGACCGACCGCATCAATGCGGAAGCCGAGGCGCGCAGATCCAACGAGATGCTCGAAGCGGTCATCGACAACATTCCGCAGCGCGTGTTCTGGAAGGACCGCGACCTGCGTTATCTCGGCTGCAACAACGCGTTCGCGCGCGATGCGGGTCTCGCGTACAACGAGCAGGTCATCGGCAAGACGGATTTCGAACTGCCGTGGAGCGCGTTTGCGGACGTCGTGCGCGCGGACGACGAGGAAGTCATCGTCACGACGGTGCCGAAGATGCATTACGAGCGCGACATCGTGATGGGCGAGCAACTGCGCACCGTGGTCACGAGCAAGCTGCCCTTGCTCGACGGCGAAGGACAGACAATCGGCGTGCTCGGCTCGTATCACGATGTCACCGATCGCAAGCGCGCCGAACTCGCGCTGCGCCTGCAAAGCCGCGCGCTCGACGCGAGCGTGAACGCGATTCTGATCACGGGCGTCGTGGACGGCGCGAACGTGATCGAGTATGCGAATCCGGCGTTCAAGCGCATCACCGGCTACGACCCGAGCGAGGTGATCGGGCAGGACTGCCGCTTTCTGCACGGCCCCGACGGCGATCAGGACGGACTCACCGCGATTCGCCGCGCGCTCGCCGTGAACACGGAGGCGAGCGTCGTGGTGCGCAACTATCGCAAGGACGGCGCGCTCTTCTGGAATCAGCTCTTCGTCGCGCCGGTGCCGGACGCGCAGGGCATGACGACGCATCACATCGGCATCATCAACGACGTGACCGATCTGATGCGCTATCAGGAAGAACTCGAATATCAGGCGAACTACGACACGCTCACGCGCCTGCCGAACCGCAATCTGCTGCGCGACCGCTTGCAGCACGCGATCGAAACCGCCCGGCGGCGCGAGACGAAGATCGCCGTCGTCTTCATGGATCTCGACGGCTTCAAGAACGTCAACGATAGTCTCGGTCACAGCGTCGGCGACCGCCTGCTCGCGGTGATCGCGGAGCGGCTTGCGCGCTCGGCGCGATCGAGCGATACGGTCGCGCGTCACGGCGGCGACGAGTTCGTGGTCGTGCTGCCCGATATCACCGACGAAGCCGGGCTGATCGCATGGATGGAACGCACGCGCGCGGCGATCTCGGAACCGGTCTGGCTCGACGATACAGAGCTTTACGTCGGCTGCAGCATGGGCGCGAGTCTCTATCCGCAGGACGGCGACGACGCCGAATCCGTGATGAAGAAGGCCGATCTCGCGATGTATCGCGCGAAGGACATGGGCCGCAACACGTATCAGTTCTATCAGCCGGAGATGAACGCGAGCGTCGGCGCGCGCATGAATCTCGAACGGCGCTTGCGGCGCGCGCTGCGCGACGGCGAGTTCCTGCTGCACTATCAGCCGCAAGTGGACATGACGACGCGCGCGATCGTCGGCATCGAGGCGCTCGTGCGCTGGCGCGATCCGGAGCAGGGGCTCGTGTCGCCGGCGTCGTTCATTCCGGTCGCGGAAGAGAGCGGCCTGATCGGGCCGCTGTCGGAGTGGGTGTTGCGCGAAGCGTGCCGTCAGAACAAGGCGTGGCAGGATGCCGGGCTGCCGCCGGCGCGCGTGTCGGTGAATCTGTCGGCGCGCCATTTTCAGCAGCGCGACATCGCGCGGCTCGTGACGTCCGTGCTCGAAGAGACCGGGCTGGAGCCGCGCTATCTCGAACTGGAGCTCACGGAAAGCGCGATCATGCGCAACGCCGAGGAAGCGATCACGATGCTCTCGGAGCTATCGGCGCTCGGCATCGGCATCGCGATCGACGACTTCGGCACCGGATATTCGAGCCTGTCGTATCTCAAGCGCTTCCCGGTGCACCGGTTGAAGATCGACCGCTCGTTCGTCGCGGATATCGGCTCGTCGGGGGATGACGAAACGATCACGTCGGCGATCATCGCGCTCGCGCATTCGCTGGAATTGCAGGTGATCGCGGAAGGCGTCGAAACGCACGCGCAGCACGATTTCCTGCGCGAGCGCGATTGCGACGAAATGCAGGGCTATCTGTTCTCGCGCCCGATGCCGCACGAAGCGATTCCGGGCTTGTTGCAGCAGGGCGTGCTGCCCCATTGATCGCCTTTAATCGAGCGACGGCAGCACGCGCGGACGGCGATCGCGGTCGGTCGCGACGTAAGTGAGCGTCGCTTCCGTGACCTTGACGACTTCTTCGGCGAGGCTCATGCGCTGCGCCCAGACCTCGACCGATACCGTGATCGACGTATTGCCCGTCTTGACGATATCGGCGTAGAAGCTCAGCAGGTCGCCGACGAACACCGGATGCTTGAACAGGAACGAATTCACCGCGACGGTCGCGACGCGGCCGTTCGCGCGGCGGCTCGCCGGAATGGAGCCGGCGATATCCACCTGCGCCATGATCCATCCGCCGAAGACGTCGCCGTGGACGTTGGCGTCGGCGGGCTGCGGCACGACGCGCAGCGCGACGTGCTTCTCGGGAAGGCTGGAGTGGTCTGTCATGGGAGGCGTTCCGGTTTGCGATTGCGGCGGAAGGCCGGCCGGCGTGAGCGGCCCCTCGAACCTTCTGCGACAATGCATGTTGATGAATGAGCCCCAGCGCGCGAGGCGGAAACCTCCATGACGCCGGGGCCTGAAGTAAATTGTACGGGAAAGCATGCGAGAGACGTGCGCTCGTTCCGCCGATAACAGCGTCCCCACGCCGCGCCCAAGCGACGCGCTCAAACGATACGACTCATGCGCCGCTATTCCAACAGCGAGCCCGGCCCGATGGCCCAAGGTCCGCGCAACGACTGGCAGACGATTCGCTCACTGCTGCCTTATCTCACGACGTACAAATGGCGGGTCGCGTTCGCGCTGACGTGCCTGATCGGCGCGAAGGTCGCGAACCTCGGCGTGCCGATCGTGATGAAGCGCATCGTCGATAGCCTCGCTTCCGTGCAGCACCTCACCGCGCTCGGACGCGCGAACGACGCGCCGGGCATCGTGCTGATCGGCGGCATCGGGCTGCTGGTGATCGCTTATGCGGGCGCGCGGCTTTCGACATCGCTTTTCACCGAGCTTCGCGAGCTGCTCTTCGCGAAGGTCACCGAAAGCGCCGTGCGGCAACTCGCGCTGCAAGTCTTCCGGCATTTGCATTCGCTGTCGCTGCGCTTCCATCTGGAGCGGCAAACGGGCGGCATGTCGCGCGATATCGAGCGCGGCACGCGCGGCATCCAGCAACTCGTGTCCTACTCGCTTTACAGCATCCTGCCGACGCTCGTCGAAGTCGGTCTCGTGCTCGCATTCTTCGTGACGAAGTATGAGGCGTATTACGCGATCGTCACGCTCGTCGCGCTCGCCTCGTACATCGTCTTCACGGTGAAGGTCACCGAATGGCGCACGCATTTCCGCCGCACGATGAACGATCTCGACTCGAAGGCGAACTCGCGCGCGATCGATTCGCTGCTCAACTACGAGACCGTGAAGTACTTCGGTAACGAAGAATGGGAAACGCGCCGTTACGATGAAAACCTGCAACGCTATCGCGCGGCCGCGATCAAGTCACAGCGCTCGCTGTCGATGCTGAACTTCGGGCAGCAGATGATCATCGGCGTCGGGCTCGTATTCATTCTCTGGCGCGCGACGCAGGGCGTGATGGCGGGGCGTCTCACGCTCGGCGACCTCGTGCTCATCAACACGTTCATGCTGCAGCTTTATATCCCGCTGAACTTCCTGGGCGTCGTGTATCGCGAGCTGAAGCAGGCGCTGACGGACATGGACCGCATGTTCACGCTGCTCGGCGCGGGCCGCGAAGTCCCCGATGCGCCGGGCGCGCAGGCGCTTGCCGTGCGCGGCGGCGAAGTGCGTTTCGAGAACGTGAGCTTCGCATACGAGAAGGCGCGGCCGATTCTGCATGGCGTCGATTTCACGATTCCCGCAGGCACGACGACGGCCGTGGTCGGACACAGCGGCTCGGGCAAGTCGACGCTCGGACGGCTGCTCTTTCGCTTCTACGATCTCGATCGCGCGCAGGGCGGAAGCATCAGGATTGACGGACAGGACATTCGCGACGTGACGCAGGATTCATTGCGCGCGGCGATCGGCATCGTGCCGCAGGACACCGTGCTTTTCAACGATTCGATCTACTACAACATCGCGTACGGACGTCCTTCGGCGAGCCGCGACGAAGTGATCGCGGCGGCGCGCGCGGCGCATATCCACGAGTTCATCGAGGCGTTGCCGGCGGGTTATGACACGCCTGTCGGCGAGCGCGGGCTGAAGCTGTCGGGCGGCGAAAAGCAGCGCGTCGCCATCGCGCGCACGCTTTTGAAAGACCCGCCGATCCTGATCTTCGACGAAGCCACGTCGGCGCTCGATTCGAAATCCGAACGCGCGATTCAGCACGAACTCGATTCGATCGCGCGCGAGCGGACGACGCTCATCATCGCGCACCGGTTATCGACGGTCGTGCATGCGCAGCAGATCATCGTGATGGATCACGGGCGCATCGTGGAGCGAGGCACGCACGCCGAACTGCTGCGCGCGAGCGGGCTGTTTGCGCAGATGTGGGCGTTGCAGCAGCAGCGGGCGGAAGAGGCGGTGCGCGATCAGCGGGATACGGCGGGCGTTTGACGCAGCGGGCGCCTGATGGCCGATCAGGCGCGATCGCACGAAACTCGACAAATCCCCCGTTCCGCACCTGAAGCCAAGGTGAACGCGCGTGGATGGTGTCGGATTCGAGGACTTGATCCTTCTCGCTGCAATCCTCGCCGTGCTCACCTGTCCGGTTGTGCGAATCATTCGTCGCATGGGGCGTTCCGGCTCGTGGGTGCTCGCGTTCATGACGCCGGCACTGACCTCATCGCGCTGTACGTCTTCGCATTCGTGCGCTGGCCGGCGATCGACGGCGACCGCCGGCCATAAGCCGCGGCCTCACTCCATCGCGTGCGCGCCGCCGATTGCGACGCCATCATGCGTCTGCGAGGAAGTGGACGACCACCGCAGCCACTGCGCACGCAGCATGAACAACGCGCCGAATGCGCAGGTCGCGAGCACGCCGAAGGTCGCGAAGCCCATCTGATAGCTTCCCGTGCTTTCCTTCGCGATCCCCATGATCACCGGCAGATAGAAGCCGCCGATGCCGCCCGCCGCACCGACGATCCCCGAGAGCAGCCCTGTCTTGCCCTTCCACCGATGCGGCACGAGCTGGAACGTCGAACCGTTGCCGAGACCGAACGCGACGTACAGACAGATCAGAATCGCCACACCGCCCGCGACCGGCGGCATCCAGATCGCGAACGCGAAGTCGCCGATCGCAATTGCCGCGAGCAGCACGAGCAGCGCCCGCACGCCGGTCACACGATCGGCGACATAGCCGCCGAACGGCCGCACGATCGCGCCGAGAAACGCGAGCAACGACATGAAAAGCCCCGCTTCCAGCTTCGGCATCTGATAAAGCGACGTGAGCAGCAGCGTCACATACGACGACATGCCGACGAAGCCACCGAAGGTAATGCTGTAGATCAGCATGATGACCCATGTATCGCGCTCGCCCAGCACCGACCGATAGTGTCGCGGCAGCACCGCAATCGCGATCAGCGCACCGATCACCGGCAATAGCAGCACGCCGGTCTTGCCGCCGCCGAACACGCCGCCATTCACCGCGAGCACCAGCACGATGAGGCTGACCAGCGTCACCGCGAAGCTGGACAGCGCGCGCATCGTGCTGCCGGTTTTCTGGCCGGCATCGGAGGCCCATGCGAGAAGCGCGGCCGCCGTGATCGCGAGCAGCGGCAGCGCGGCGGCGGTCGAGATCTGCCAGCCGAAGGCATCGGCGAGATGCGGGAACAGGAAGCCGTCGAGCACCGCGCCGATGTTGCCCGCAGCGGCGAGACCCAGCACGAGCCCTTGCACCTTCGGTGGATAGTTGCTGCCGGCCATCGGCAACGCGACTGCGAAGCTCGCGCCGCCCATGCCGAGAAATACGCCGAGCACGAGCAGCAGCGCATACGAGGGCACGCCAGGCAGAAGCGGCAGCACGATCGACGGAATCGACGAGAGCACGACGCCCATCAATGCGACGCGCCGTCCGTCGGTCGACTGATAGAGATTGCCGAGCGTCACGCGCAGGATCGCCGCGGCCAGCACCGGCACCGCGACGAGAAAGCCCTGTTGCGCGGCGGACATCGTCACGTCGCGGCCGATGAACGGCGCGAGCGGTCCATACAGCACCCAGACCGTGAAACCCGTATCGAAGTAAAGGAAGCAGGCGAGCAGCGAGCGCCAGTTGCCGCTCCTGAGCGACGCGATCAGATTGGACATTGCGGGTTTCCGTATATGCGCGCTTCCGGAAGAGCACGCGACGGCCCCCAAAATTGCAAGCATCATGCCAATGGAATGCATGTTTGATCGACGTATCGCATCGGGCGAGTGGTGGCGCGGGATTCGAGCGCGCATGGGGCACGTCGTCGCGATTCGGCACACCCGCCGACGGCACCGCGTCCGTGCGCGACCGCATGCGAATGGTGCGCCGCGCCTTCGCGCGGTTCATGCCCGCTAGAATGCGCATTTGCCGAACAAGCGCCGCTTGCGCCCGAATCGAATGGAACTGAAATGGCTGGAAGACTTCGTGTCGCTCGCGGAGACGCGCAGCTTTAGCCGCTCCGCCGAGCTTCGACATATCACCCAGCCCGCATTTTCGCGGCGCATCCAGGCGCTGGAGGCGTGGCTCGGCACGGAGCTCATCGACCGGTCCGTGTATCCGACGCGGCTCACGCAAGCCGGCAACGTGTTCTACGAGCAGGCGCTCGCGATGCTCTCGCAGTTCCACGAAGCGCGCACGCTGCTGCGCGGGCAGGGCGGCGTGCCCTCGGCGACCATCGAGTTCGCCGTGCCGCATACGCTGTCGCTCACCTACTTTCCGCGCTGGCTCGAGCACATCGAGGCGCGGGTCGGGCGCATCCGCACGCGGCTGCGCGCGCTTAACGTTCACGATGCGGTGCTGTCGCTCGTCGAAGGCGGCTGCGATCTCGTGATGGGCTATCACCATCCGAGTCATCCGGTCGCGCTCGATCCCGCGCGCTACGACATGCTCACGCTCGGCGTCGAGCCGATCAGTCCGTTCTCCGCGGTCACCAAGGGCGGACGCGCGCGCTTTTCGCTGCCCGCGACCGCCGAATCCCCGGTTCCGTATCTGTCGTACACGCCGAACGCCTATCTCGGGCGCATGACCGAAGTCATCATCGCGACCGCGCCTACGCGGCTCTATCTCGACAAGGTGTATGAAACCGACATGGCCGAAGGACTCAAGGCGATGGCGCTGGCCGGGCACGGCGTCGCGTTCCTTCCGCACAGCGCAGTGGAAGATGCCGTGGAGGAAGGGCGGCTCATCCGCCTCGATCGCGGCACACGCGGCACGCCCGCAGGTCAGTTCACGCTGACGATGGAAATCCGCCTCTATCGCGACAAGCTCGCGGCGCCTGGCGAGGAGCCGCGGCAGGCGTTGATGCGCGCGCTATGGGACGCAGTCGGTGAAGAATTGTTAAAGGCATCGTCCGGAAAGCCCGGCGCATAAGGCTTGGCGACGTTATGCAGGATTTGCATGATGGGATAAGGAAACGGCATTGGATTTGAAAACGGCGTTTTTCGACAATGAGCGCATTCCTTCAACGCTGGAGCGTCAATGTCCTCCTCGAAGCAGTCGCTGCAAACGCCGGATGCCAAACATGCAATCCCGTCGTATCTCAACGCCGACGATCTCGGTCCCTGGGGCAACTATCTCAAGCAGGTCGATCGCGTCGCGCCGTATCTCGGTTCTCTCTCGCGCTGGCTCGAAACCCTCAAGCGCCCGAAGCGCATTCTCGTCGTCGATTGCCCGATCGAACTCGATAACGGAACCGTCGCGCACTTCGAAGGCTATCGCGTGCAGCACAACACGTCGCGCGGTCCCGGCAAGGGCGGCGTGCGTTATCACCAGGACGTGACACTCTCCGAAGTGATGGCGCTCTCCGCGTGGATGTCGGTGAAGAATGCGGCCGTGAACGTGCCGTACGGCGGCGCGAAGGGCGGTATCCGTGTCGATCCGCGCACGCTGTCGCGCGGCGAGCTCGAACGCGTGACGCGTCGGTACACCAGCGAGATCGGCATCATCATCGGGCCGAACACGGACATTCCCGCGCCGGACGTGAACACGAACGAGCAGATCATGGCGTGGATGATGGACACCTACTCCATGAACCAGGGCCAGACGGCGACGGGCGTCGTGACCGGCAAGCCGATCTCGCTCGGCGGCTCGCTCGGCCGCAAGGAAGCGACGGGTCGCGGCGTGTTCGTGGTCGGCACGGAAGCGGCGCGGCGCATCGGCATGGAGATCGAAGGCGCGCGCATCGCGGTGCAAGGCTTCGGCAACGTGGGCGGCATCGCAGCCAAGCTGTTCCAGGAAGCGGGCGCGCGCGTGATCGCCGTGCAGGATCACACGGGCACGATTCACAACTCCAAGGGCATCGACACGGCCGCGCTGCTCGATCACGTCGCGAAGAACGGCGGCGTCGGCGGCTTCGCGGGCGCGGATCCCGTGCAGGCCGAAGAGTTCTGGATGATCGAAACCGACATCCTGATTCCGGCCGCGCTGGAAAACCAGATTACCGAGAAGAACGCGTCGAAGATTCGCACGAAGATCGTCGTCGAAGGCGCGAACGGCCCGACCACGACCGCAGCGGACGACATCCTGAACGACAAGGGCATCCTCGTGATTCCGGACGTCATCGCGAACGCGGGCGGCGTGACGGTCTCGTATTTCGAATGGGTGCAGGACTTTTCGAGCTTCTTCTGGACCGAGGACGAAATCAATCAGCGTCTCGAACGCGTGATGCGCGAGGCGTTTGCCAGCGTGTGGCAAGTCGCGAGCGAGCACCAGGTTTCGGTCCGCACGGCGGCGTTCATCGTCGCGTGTACGCGGATTCTGCAGGCGCGTGAAATGCGCGGCCTCTACCCCTGATCCGATGCGGCGGCGCGCTCGCTCGAGCAGTCTGCGCAATGCGGGCAGCGTTCGCGCCCCTTGAATGATGCGGGCGGCATTCCCTCGGGAATGCCGCCCGCATTTGCATGAAAACTACAAGTCGGCCGACTAGTTGTATTCGGTCAAGCATCCGCGCAAAAACGCCAGTAATATGCGCGGTCGCAACCCGTTGCAACCCAGTTGCAATCAGGCGTCTCACAAATAAGACGGCGTGGGTTAACAATCATTCTTTCAGAATAATTACCCTGCTAAACTTGCCCCGGTTTTTCGCCACAGGAGATCGAACACATGAAGATTAAAAAGGCTGCGCTGCTCGTCGCCGCGCTCGGGTTTCTCGCAACCGGCGCGTATGCCCAGGACGCGGGCACGCTGAAGAAGATCAAAGACACGGGCGTGATCTCGCTGGGGCATCGCGAATCGTCCATTCCGTTTTCTTACTATGACGACAAGCAGAACGTCGTCGGTTACTCGCACGAGTTCGCGCTGAAGGTCGTCGAGGCCGTCAAGCAGAAGCTGGGCATGCAGGATCTGAAGGTGAAGCTCACGCCGATCACGTCGCAGAACCGCATTCCGCTCGTGCAGAACGGCACCGTCGATATCGAGTGCGGCTCGACCACGAACAACGCCGAACGCCAGCAGCAAGTCTCCTTCTCGAACACGATCTTCGTGATCGGCACGCGCCTCATGACCAAGAAGGATTCGGGCGTGAAGGACTGGGCCGACCTGAAGGGCAAGACCGTCGTGACGACCGCCGGCACCACGTCCGAGCGCCTGCTTCGCAAGATGAATCAGGACAAGAACATGGGCATGAACATCATCAGCGCGAAGGACCACGGCGAGTCGTTCCTGACGCTGTCGACGGGCCGCGCGGTCGCGTTCATGATGGACGATGCGCTCCTCGCGGGCGAACGCGCCAAGTCGAACAACCCGAACGATTTCGTGATCGTCGGCGCGCCGCAGTCGCATGAAGCGTACGGCTGCATGATCCGCAAGAACGATCCGGAGTTCAAGAAGGTCGTCGACGATGCGATCGCCAAGGTCGAAACGTCGGGCGAAGCGGACAAGATCTACAAGAAGTGGTTCGAAAGCCCGATCCCGCCGAAGGGTCTCAACCTCAACTTCCCCGAAAGTGACGACATCAAGGCTCTCTACAAGAGCCCGAATGACAAGGCAATCGACTAACCGGTTCGAGTCTCGAACGAACGAAACGGAAGGAGCTTGCTTCTTCCGTTTCTTTTTGGAGTGAGTCCATGTCTTATCACTGGAACTGGGGCATCCTGCTGAGTCCGGTTTCGACCGGCGAGCCCACCACCTATCTCGGCTGGCTGATCTCCGGCTTTTGGGTGACGATCACCGTGTCGCTCGCGGCCTGGGTGATCGCGCTCGTGGTCGGCTCGTTGTTCGGCATCTTGCGCACGGTCCCGAATCGCACGCTGGCGGCCATCGGCACCGTCTACGTCGCGATCTTCCGCAATATTCCGCTGATCGTGCAGTTCTTCGTCTGGTATCTCGTGATACCGGAGCTGCTGCCGCCTTCCATCGGCAACTGGTTCAAGCAACTGCCGCCGACCGCGCAGTTCTTCTCGTCGTCGATCATCTGTCTCGGGCTCTTCACCGGCGCGCGCGTGTGCGAGCAGGTGCGCTCGGGCATCAACGCACTGCCGCCCGGACAGCGCAACGCGGGCCTCGCGATGGGCTTCACGCAATGGCAGACGTACCGTTACGTGCTGATGCCGGTCGCGTACCGCATCATCGTGCCGCCGCTCACGTCGGAATTTCTCAACGTGTTCAAGAACTCGGCGGTGGCGTCGACCATCGGTCTCTTGGATCTGTCCGCGCAGGCGCGTCAGCTCGTCGACTACACGGCGCAGACCTATGAGTCGTTCATCGCGGTGACGGTCGCCTACATGCTCATCAATCTGGTCGTGATGCAGTTGATGCGCTGGGTCGAAGCCAGAACGCGGCTGCCTGGCTACATCGGAGGCAAGTGATGCATCATTTCAACTGGAGTGGTGTTCTCGCGTCGTGGCCCACGCTGATGACGGGCGCCAAGATCACGCTGCAGATCACGGTGCTCGCCATCGTCGTCGGCATCGTCTGGGGCACCGTGCTCGCGCTGTTCCGCCTGTCGGGCGTCAAGCCGCTGCAATGGTTCGCGAGCGCGTACGTCACGCTGTTCCGCTCGATCCCGCTGGTGATGGTGCTGCTGTGGTTCTTCCTGATCGTGCCGCAGTTGTTGCAGAACGTGCTCGGGCTGTCGGCGGATATCGACATTCGTCTCGCATCGGCGATGGTCGCGTTCTCGCTGTTCGAGGCCGCGTACTATTCGGAAATCATTCGCGCGGGCATTCAAGCGGTGCCGCGCGGTCAGGTGAATGCGGCCTTCGCGCTCGGCATGACCTACGGCCAGGCGATGCAACTCGTCGTGCTGCCGCAGGCGTTCCGTGCGATGGTGCCGCTCTTGCTCACGCAGGCCATCGTCCTGTTTCAGGATACGTCGCTCGTCTACGTCATCAGTCTCGCCGACTTCTTCCGCACGGCGACGAACATCGGGGATCGCGACGGCACGTCCGTCGAGATGGTCCTGTTCGCGGGCGCGTGCTATTTCGTGATCTGCGTGGTGGCGTCGGCCCTCGTCAAAAGTCTTCAGAAAAAGGTCGCAAGATGATCTCTATCAAGAATGTTTCCAAGTGGTACGGGCAGTTCCAGGTGTTGACGGACTGCACGACCGAAGTGAAGAAGGGCGAGGTTGTCGTGGTGTGCGGCCCGTCGGGTTCGGGCAAGTCGACGCTCATCAAGACCGTGAACGGCCTCGAGCCGTTCCAGAAGGGCGAGATCACGATCAACGGGCAATCGCTCACCGACAAAAAGACCAATTTGTCGAAGCTGCGCTCGAAGGTCGGCATGGTGTTCCAGCACTTCGAGCTGTTTCCGCATCTGACTATCACGCAAAACCTGACGCTCGCGCAGATCAAGGTGCTCGGCCGCTCGAACGACGAAGCAACGCAGAAGGGTTTGAAGCTGCTGGATCGCGTCGGCCTGCGCGCGCATGCCGACAAGTTTCCGGGCCAGCTTTCGGGCGGTCAGCAGCAGCGCGTGGCGATTGCGCGCGCCTTGTCGATGGACCCGATCGCGATGCTCTTCGACGAGCCGACATCCGCGCTCGATCCGGAGATGATCAACGAAGTGCTCGACGTGATGGTGGAACTCGCGCAGGAAGGCATGACCATGATGTGCGTGACGCACGAAATGGGGTTCGCTAAGAAGGTCGCGAACCGCGTGATCTTCATGGACAAGGGCTTGATCGTCGAGGACGATCAGAAGGAAGCGTTCTTCGCGAATCCGAGGTCGGATCGCGCGAAGGATTTCCTCGCGAAGATCCTGCACTGACCTCGTCGTGAAAAAAAGGCGCTTCCGAAACGAAGCGCTTTTTTTTCGTTAAGGATTGGCTAGAGTCACGTGTGCGCAACTACCTTGGCATCAGGCGCATGCTCTTTCACCGACGCGATGCCGTTGTCACGCGCCTCGACACTCGAATATCTCTGACTTGTGCCAATGACCTTGTGATTCGCTGCTTTCAGATTAAACATCGGCTGATCATTGCACGCGAGCGTACGTTCATAGCGCTCATCACGCGGTGCATTCTCTCGTACTGACTTGATGCCGATGTCCACTGATTCGCGGTCGGCATACAACTGACTCGAAAGAATTATTTCGCCGTTACCGGCATGAAGGTCGAAGTGGTATTCGCCGTTCTTCGCTCGATGAATGATGAATCTTCCGTTCATGGCCCTCTCTCGGATCTTATGGTTGGGGCCTTCAGTCTATGACTGGACGAATGGACCGTACCAGCGCGTCGACAAAAGATTACCGATCTATTCAATCCCAAGTTCCGATTCCACCGCCGCCGTCGTCCGAATCTCGCCAATCTCAAGCGCCGATCCGACGCACGCCTTCGCGAGCGGCTCCGCCGCCTTCTTCGCGATTTCCTCCGGCACCGGAATATTCACGCTGCGGGCGAGCGCGCCGCACTGGAACATCGCGAGATCGCCGGGCGCGAAGCGCGTCCAGGTCTCATTGTCGGTAAGCGGGGACGTGGCGATCACGGCGACGCGGTCTTCCGGCGTCGTGTATTTGGCGAAGTCGATGGACATGTCCGCGTCGATCAGATGCGCCGTCGAGAAAGGCCAGCTACGCACCAGATAGTACAAATGCGTGGAACAGTGCGAGAAGAGCGCCTGCCCGTTCGACATCAGGAAATTGAAGACGCCGTATTGCGTGATGTCGCGGGTGAGCCCGGCGAGCGCGTCGAAGAGTTCTTCGAGCGGCGGCTGCGAACACGGAAACGCGCGGCGCAGGCCTTGCAGCAGCGCGCAGAAGGCGAGCTCGCTATCCGTCGTGCCGACCGGCTGATAGACGCCGGTGAGTTCGGGCGTATGGCCTTTCAAATCGCCGTTGTGCGCGAAGATCCAGTGCCGGCCCCACAACTCGCGCATGAACGGATGACAGTTCTCGAGCAGGATATGCCCCTGCGTCGCCTTGCGGATATGTGCGATCGTGTTCTTCGATTTGATCGGATAACGCTTCACCATGTCTGCGAGCGGCGAGCTGGCGGAGGACTGGTGATCGATGAAGAGCCGGCAGGCCTTGTCTTCGAAGAACGCGATCCCCCAGCCGTCGGCATGATGATCCGTGACGCCGCCGCGCGCCGCGAAACCGGTGAACGAAAACGTCACGTCGGTCGGTTCGGCGCAATTCATTCCGAGAAGTTGGCACATGATGCGGGGGGCGGGCGGCTTATGGCCTGGTTGTTACAATACGTCCGACAAGCATATCACCGAGGTCGGGCCGAAAAAATCGCGCAACCGCTCATAACCGTGCGCGTTGTGGAATTTCCACGGCGATTTTTTCCTGTCCTCGCGTGGACTTGCGCCATTCCACCGATCCCCGTCATCACGCCATGTCCGCTACCTCATCCTCGCCCAATTCGCTCACGATCGCGCGCCCCGACGACTGGCATCTGCACGTGCGCGACGGCGCGACGCTCGCGGCCGTCCTGCCGCACACGGCGCGCCAGTTCGGCCGCGCGATCATCATGCCGAACCTGAAGCCGCCCGTAACGACGACCGAGATGGCCGCGGCGTACCGCGAGCGCATCCTCGCGGCGCTGCCGAAGGACGGCGCGGCCGCGCGCTTCGAGCCGCTGATGACGCTCTATCTCACCGACAACACGCCGCCCGACGAAATTCGCCGCGCGAAAGACAGCGGCTTCGTGCACGGCGTGAAGCTGTATCCGGCGGGCGCGACGACCAATTCCGACGCGGGCGTGACGGATCTTGGAAAGTGCGCGAAGACGCTCGAAGCGATGCAGGAAACGGGCATGCCGCTGCTCGTGCACGGCGAAGTAACCGATGGCGACATCGACGTGTTCGATCGTGAGAAGGTCTTCATCGACCGCGTGATGACGCCGCTGCGCCGCGATTTTCCGGCGCTGAAGGTCGTGTTCGAGCACATTACGACGAAGGACGCGGCCGATTACGTGCGCGAGGCCGAAGGGCCGATCGGTGCAACGATCACCGCGCATCACCTGCTGTACAACCGCAACATCATGCTCGTCGGCGGCATGCGGCCGCATTACTACTGCCTGCCCGTGCTCAAGCGCGAGACGCATCGCGTGGCCCTCGTCGAGGCGGCGACGTCTGGCAATCCGCGCTATTTCCTCGGCACGGACAGCGCGCCGCATCCCAAAGGCCTGAAGGAACACGCGTGCGGCTGCGCGGGCTGCTACACGGCGCTGCACGCGCTCGAGCTCTACGCCGAAACTTTCGACAAGGCCGGCGCGCTCGACAAGCTCGAAGGCTTCGCCAGCTTCCACGGCGCGGACTTCTACGGCCTGCCGCGCAGTGCGGAAAAGGTGACGCTGGAACGCGGATCGTGGACGCTGCCCGCCGAATTCACCGCCGGCGACGCGACGATCGTGCCGTTGCGCGGCGGCGAATCGATCGGCTGGCGTTTCGCGGACGCGCATTGACATTTCGAACGTGAGCGCGGGTTTCGCGGATATCGACTGGGCGCGGCCCTGGCTCGCGTCGATCGAAGCGCGCGGCAGGCGCTGGCAGGCGGCGGCGCTTGCCGGTTACAACGAATATCTCGCGACGCTCAACGAAGACGCGGCGGCGGCCTCCCATGTCACCGGCCGCGGCGAAGCGCTCGCGTTCATCGCGCAGGAAGAACTGCCGGCGGGCGCCTCGTACGAAGGGCATATCGCGCAGACCGGCCGCGTGCCGACTCGCCACAATCTCCACGATTTCTTCAACGGGTCGATGTGGTTCACGTATCCGCGCATCAAGGCGACGCTCAACGCGCTACAGGCACAGCAGATCGATACGCTCGGCATCGGCCCGACGCGCGGCGGCGTGCGCGACGCGCTCACGCTCTTCGACGAAAACGCGGTGCTCTTCGCCTGCGCCGATCCATCGCTGGCGCTTGCGCTGCGCGGTTTCCGTTGGCGCACGCTGTTCGTCGACGAGCGCACGGCGTGGGGCACGCGCTGCGAGGCGCGCATCTTCGGTCACGCGCTGCTGGAAAAGCTCGTCGCGCCGTACAAGGCGTGCACGGGGCACGCGTGGATCGTCGAGGTTCCCATCGACTATTTCACGCTCGACGATGCCGCCCGCCGCGCGCTGATCGACGAACGCGTGGCGCAGCGCCTGAACGCCGAGCCGCTCGACAGCCGCGCGTTCGCGCCGCTGCCGGTGCTGGGCGTGCCGGGCTGGTGGGCCGCGAACGCGTCACCCGACTTCTACGACGATACGAACGTTTTTCGACCGGGCCGCCGCAATCGCTGAAGCAGGTCCGATGTTAAAATCGATGCCGCAAAGCGGGCCAGGCAATCGCGGCCTCGACGGTTTCGGCCGAAGAGGGCGAGGAAAGTCCGGACTCCACAGGGCAGGGTGATGGCTAACGGCCATCCGTGGCAACACGCGGAACAGGGCAACAGAAAGCAAACCGCCGATGGCTTCGGGCGCAAGTCCGGAGATCAGGTAAGGGTGAAACGGTGCGGTAAGAGCGCACCGCGGACGTCGCGAGACGCTCCGGCACGGTAACCTCCACCCGGAGCAATTCCAAATAGGCAGGCGCGCATCCTCGCGATGCAGGACGGGGCCCCCGTCCGTCTGCGGGTAGGAAGCTTGAACGCGTCAGCAATGGCGCGTCTAGAGGAATGATTGCCACGCGCGTTCGGCTTCGGTTGGCGCGCGCACAGAATCCGGCTTATCGGCCCGCTTTGTCGTCATTCAAAGGAAAAGAGCCGGCGTCTGGCGACGCCGGCTCTTTTTCATTTCTGCTGGACCTGGCCTACGCTTCGACGATCTCGAACGAATGCGTGAGTTCGGCCGTCTTCGCCAGCATGATCGACGCCGAGCAGTACTTGTCGTGCGACAGATTGATCGCGCGCTCGACCGTCGCCGGATTCAGATTCTTCCCGGTCACGGTGAAATGGAAATGGATCTTCGTGAAGACTTTCGGGTCTTCGCTTGCGCGATCGGCCTTGAGCGTGACCGAGCAATCCTCGATTTCCTGACGGCTCTTCTTCAGGATCATCACGACGTCGTAGGCGGTGCAGCCGCCGGTGCCGAGCAGCACCATTTCCATCGGGCGCGGCGCGAGATTGCGGCCGCCGCCTTCGGGTGCGCCATCCATATTGACGAGATGGCCGCTTCCCGTTTCCGCGGCGAAGGCCATGCCGCCTTGTCCCATCCAGCTAACTTTGCATTCCATGCTCAGGCTCCAGCTGTTCAGCGCGTCGTTACAGAAACTTTATTGTAGCCGTTCAGGGATTTTCGACGGGTCGCGGCTTACGAGCATCCACGGGTTGACAAAGCGACAATCGCCGCGGTCGCCACGGCGTTGACCCAAAAAACCTGATTCGAGGATGCGCTCTAGAGGGATATTTTTCCGAAACGATGACGCGAAAGCGTCGTAACTAACTGAAATTATTGATGAAGTGAAATCTTTATTTGTGATTTCAATATTTCGAATTATGAAATACGCTTTCACCATGCAAATCTTCTTGCCTTGCAGCATGACCGTGCCTATACTCGTCCCTGTCTCCTCCACCTCCTCCTTGGTGGATTAAGCCCGAGCCACAGCGGCCCGGGCTTTTTTTCGCCCTCGCGCCGCGTAAAGCGAATCTTTGACGCAGCGGCCAAATTCCCTTTATAATTCAAAGTTCTCTTCGCCACACGCCCGCGGAGAGAGGCTTGTGAGAGCCTGCACGCGTCGCGAACGCACTCATATAAGCAGGGCCGAGCAAGGCAAAGTTCAAGGGCAGATCAATTTTTTGGATCGATCATGAAGACGTTTTCCGCAAAAGCCGAAGAGGTGACGCGCGAATGGTACGTGATTGACGCGACGGATAAGGTTCTCGGCCGTGTCGCCAGCGAAGTGGCACGCCGTCTTCGCGGCAAGCACAAGCCTGAATTCACTCCGCACGTCGACACCGGTGATTTCATCATCGTCGTCAATGCCGGCAAGCTGAAGGTCACCGGCAACAAGACCACGGACAAGAAGTACTATCGTCACTCGGGCTACCCGGGCGGCATCTACGAAACGACGTTCGGCAAGATGCAGGAGCGTTTCCCGGGCCGCGCGCTCGAGAAGGCTGTCAAGGGCATGCTTCCGAAGGGTCCGCTCGGCTACGCGATGATCAAGAAGCTGAAGGTCTACGCCGAAGCAACGCATCCGCATACGGCTCAACAGCCTAAAGCGCTCGAGATCTAAGGGGAGCCCACATGATCGGTAACTGGAACTACGGTACGGGCCGCCGCAAGAGCGCCGTCGCTCGTGTCTTCATCAAGTCGGGCAAGGGCGATATCGTCGTCAACGGCAAGCCCATCGCCGACTATTTCTCGCGTGAAACGTCGCTGATGATCGTGCGTCAGCCGCTCGAACTCACGAACCACGGCACCACGTTCGACATCAAGGTCAACGTGTCGGGCGGCGGTGAGACGGGTCAGGCCGGCGCGGTGCGCCACGGCATCACCCGCGCGCTGATGGACTACGACGCAACTCTGAAGTCGCAACTGTCGAACGCAGGCTTCGTCACCCGCGACGCGCGTGAAGTGGAACGTAAGAAGGTCGGTTTCCACAAGGCACGCCGCAGGAAGCAATTCTCGAAGCGTTAAGCGCTTCGGCATTTCCCCGGGACCGGACACCGGTTCCTGGCGAAACTGCTGCGAAAGCCGCCCGCACCTTGGTGCCGGCGGCTTTTTCGTTTTTGCGCGCAAAATCACCGCCATGTCGAACTTGCATATAGCCCATTGATTTCATGGACATTCGGCACGATATTGAGATCAGCCCTACAATAGCGGTCAGAAGCTAAATTGGAGAGTTCGAATGAGCGCTGTCAGCGACACCCCCACGACCGAAATGCCGATGCCGTTCGTCTTCACCGACGCGGCTGCAGACAAGGTCAAGCAATTGATCGATGAAGAAGGCAATCCGGATCTGAAGCTGCGCGTGTTCGTGCAGGGCGGCGGATGCTCCGGTTTCCAGTACGGCTTCACGTTCGACGAAGAAGTCAACGAAGACGACACCGTGATGGACAAAGCGGGCGTGCAGTTGCTCGTCGATTCGATGAGCTATCAGTATCTCGTTGGCGCGGAGATCGACTATAAGGACGACATCAACGGCGCGCAGTTCGTCATCAAGAACCCCAACGCCACCACGACGTGCGGTTGCGGTTCGTCGTTCTCGGTCTGAGCACGAATCAGTCGATGTGAGCGAAACGGAGCCTTCGGGCTCCGTTTTTGTTTTCGGGCGCGCGTCAGTGCGGGTAGATTGCGCCGAGCACCCGCGCACCCGACGCGCCTGTCACCGCGGGCAGATTGCCCGGCTCGCGCGCAACGCAGCGCATCGCGAGCCACGCGAACGCAAGTGCTTCGACCTGCTGCGGCGGCACGCCGAGCGCCTCGGTCGTCATGACGGGCACGCCCGCAACGCCGCCGTCTTCCAGCGCCTGCTCGAGCATTTTCATCAGAACCGGATTGCGCGCGCCGCCGCCGCACACGTACACGGCGCGCACATCCGACGCGTGACGCGCGATCTCGCGGGCGACCGTCGTTGCGGTGAGCGCGGTGAGCGTCGCCTGAACGTCGGTGGGAGCAAGGCTCGCGAAGGCGGCGAGCTTGGCGTCCATCCATGCCGGGTTGAACAGATCTCGGCCCGTACTTTTCGGCGGGGGCAGTTCGAAAAACGGCTCGTCGAGAAGGGCGTCGAGCAGCGGCTGATGCACCTGGCCTTGCGCCGCGAATTGCCCGCCATCGTCGTAGGCTCTTTGCAGATGACGCAACGCCCATTCGTCGATCAGCGCGTTCGCCGGACCACAATCGAAGCCGCGCACTTCGCCGCTTGCCGCAAGGATCGTGATATTGCTGATGCCGCCGAGATTGCACACCACGCGCGTCTCGTTCTTTTCGCCGAACACCGTTGCATGAAAGGCCGGCACGAGCGGCGCGCCCTGGCCGCCCGCGGCGACATCGCGGCTGCGGAAATCGGCGACGACGTCGATGCTGGTCATCTCCGCAAGCAGCGCGGGATTGTTGATCTGTCGCGTATAGCCCTTCTCCGGCCGATGCCGCACCGTCTGGCCGTGAACGCCGATCGCACGCACCTTCGCCGCCGAATAGCCGCTCATGCTCTGCAACTCATGACAGCACACGGCGTAACGCGTCGCGAGCGCATTGGCGGCGAGCGCCTCGCGCTCGATTTCGTTGTCACCGGGTGATTGCAATTCGAAGAGCGCGTCGCGCAAGCCTTTCGAGAAGGAGACATGCGCCTCGCCGAGCACGACGGGCGGCTTGCCCGCCGCGAATTGCACTGCGACGCCGTCCACGCCGTCCATGCTGGTTCCGGACATCAAACCGAAGTACACGCCATCGGCCTTGCCGGTTTCGATTGCTTCGGTTTTCTTGGGCACGCTGCTCTCCTCGTCGATGCCGTGTTGCGGATTTCGCTCAAGCGGCGATTATCCGCGTTATGCATCGAATCGTTAAGACGCGTCTGGCGTCGTCCTCATGGACCGACGCTTTTCGCCAGGCCGCAGCACGCGCAAACGCGCCTCATCCGACACGAAACGGCGCGAATGGCCGCGTCATCGCGTAAAATCCTGAGCCTGAACAAGCAATTGCGCGCGATTTCGTCATTTTTTCCGCGCACGCCGCGTTTCGACGCGCGGCGTCCCATCCGGCCGCGCCGGACCGCTGCGACGGTGTTGAGGCCAGATCGCGCCGCCGTTCGCCAGTCATCGAACCCTTTTGACTTCACAAGCCGCAAGCATGACCACAGATTCCAACGCTTCTTCCGCGCCCGCCGCCGCGCAGAGCTTTCCGATCACCGACGATGTGAAAAACGCGCTCGCCATCGCGAAGCGTGGCTGCGACGAATTGCTGATCGAAGACGAATTCGCGCAGAAGCTCGCAAGAAGCGCCGCGACGGGCAAGCCGCTGCGCATCAAGCTCGGTCTCGACCCGACCGCGCCCGACATCCACATCGGCCATACGGTCGTGCTGAACAAGATGCGCCAGTTGCAGGATCTCGGCCATCAGGTCATTTTCCTGATCGGCGATTTCACTTCGCTGATCGGCGATCCGTCCGGCCGCAACGCGACGCGCCCGCCCCTCACGCGCGAGCAGATCGAAAGCAACGCGAAGACGTATTTCGAGCAGGCTGCGCTCGTGCTGGATCGCGAGAAGACCGAAATCCGCTATAACAGCGAATGGTCGATGCCGCTCGGCGCCGACGGCATGATCAAGCTCGCGTCGCGCTACACGGTGGCGCGCATTCTCGAGCGCGAGGACTTCACGAAGCGCTTCCAAAGCGGCGTGCCGATTTCGATCCATGAATTTCTGTACCCGCTGATGCAGGGCTACGACTCCGTCGCGCTGAACGCGGATCTCGAGCTCGGCGGCACGGATCAGAAGTTCAACCTGCTCGTCGGCCGTGAATTGCAGAAGCAATACGGCCAGGAACAGCAGTGCATCCTGACGATGCCGCTGCTCGAAGGCCTCGACGGCGTCGAGAAGATGTCGAAGTCGAAGAACAATTACGTCGGCATCAGCGAGAAGCCGACCGAGATGTTCGGCAAGCTGATGAGCATTTCGGACGTGCTCATGTGGCGCTACTTCGAGCTGCTGTCGTTTCGCAGCATCGATGAGATCGCGGGCTTCAGGAAGGAGGCCGAAGGCGGCCGCAACCCGCGTGACTTCAAGGTGATGCTCGCGCAGGAGATCGTTGCGCGCTTCCACTCGTCGGCGGACGCACAGCGCGCGCTCGACGACTTCAACCATCGCGCGAAGGGTGGCGTTCCGGACGACATTCCGACGGTGACGCTCGCGGGCGCCCCAATCGCGATCGGCCAGTTGCTGAAGCAGGCGGGCCTCGTGCCGTCGACGAGCGAGGCGCTGCGCAATATCGAGCAGGGCGGCGTGAAGATCGACGGCGCGACCGTCTCCGACAAGGGCCTGAAGATCGAGGCGGGCGAGTTCGTGGTGCAGGTGGGCAAGCGCCGTTTCGCACGCGTCACGCTGACCGCTTGAGCCGATGATCGCGCTCATTCAGCGTGTGAAGCGCGCCGATGTCCGCGTGGGCGAGCGCGTAACCGGTGCGATCGACGCGGGCTTGCTCGCGCTGGTCTGCGCCGAGCGCGGCGACAACGAAGCAGCAGCCGACAAGCTGCTCGCCAAGATGCTCGCGTACCGGGTGTTCAGCGACGCCGCCGGCAAGATGAACCTGTCCGTCTCGAACATGGATGGCGCGGGCCGCGCGGGCGGCGTCTTGCTGGTCTCGCAATTCACGCTTGCCGCCGATACGTCGAGCGGCTTGCGCCCGAGCTTCACGCCTGCCGCTCCGCCCGACGAAGGCAAGCGGCTCTTCGATTACTTCGTCGACCAGGCACGCGCGAAGCATCCGATCGTCGAAACGGGCGAATTCGGCGCGGAGATGCAGGTGTCGCTCGTCAATGACGGGCCGGTTACTTTCTGGCTTCAGGTACGTCCATGACGACTCGGGTACTCTTCATCCGGCACGGCGAAACCGACTGGAATCGCATCAAGCGCATTCAAGGGCATATCGATATTCCGTTGTCCGAGCATGGCTTCCTGCAAGCAGAACAGCTCGGAGAACGCCTGGCTCGAGAAGGCGGGATCGATGCGGTCTATTCGAGCGATCTGCAACGCGCGCAGCAGACGGCGCGTCCATTCGCGGATGCGCTCGGGCTCGAGTTGCGCTTGTCGGAAAAGTTGCGCGAGCGGTTCTACGGCGCGTTCCAAGGCCATGACAGCGACGAGATCAGCGACAGGTTTCCCGCTGAATACGTCGAATGGCAGACACGCGATCCCGGTTTTTCACCGCCCGGCGATGGTGAGTCGCAGCGCGTGTTTTATCACCGCGTCGTGCATGCGATGGAACCGATCGTTGCCGCGCATCCGGACGGATGTATCGCGGTCGTCGCGCATGGCGGCGTGCTCGATTGCATCTATCGATTCGCGATGAAGCTGTCGCTCCATGAACCGCGCAACTGGCCGCTGCTCAATTGCAGCGTCAATGTCGTGGATTATCAGGATGGCGGGGCGAGGGTCGTGTCGTGGGGGGATGTCGCGCATCTGTCGACGGACACTGACGACGACAGCTTGCGCAAGCGCGCCTAGCCGTTGCTCGTATCCCAAAGATCCCGAATCGGCCCGGCATCCGGCGCAGCGATGCCGAAGTGCCGATACGTGAGCATGGTCGCGACGCGTCCGCGCGGCGTGCGCTGCAGGAAGCCTTGCTGGATCAGATACGGTTCGAGCACGTCCTCGATCGTATCGCGCTCCTCGCCGATTGCCGCGGCGAGATTGTCCACGCCGACTGGCCCGCCATCGAACTTGTGCAGGATCGCTTCGAGCAGCTTGCGGTCCATCAGATCGAAGCCGACGGGATCGACGTCGAGCATCTTTAGCGCGCGGTCCGCGACATCGGCGGAAATCACGCCGTCCGCTTTCACCTCGGCGTAGTCGCGCACCCGGCGCAGCAGGCGGTTCGCAATCCGCGGCGTGCCACGGGAGCGCTTGGCAATTTCCAGCGCGCCTTCGGGTACGATCTCCGCCTTCAACAGCGACGCCGACCGCGACACGATGCGCGCCAGTTCGCTCGCGTTATAAAACTCCAGCCGCGACACGATGCCGAAGCGGTCGCGCAGCGGATTCGTCAGCATGCCCGCGCGCGTGGTCGCGCCGACGAGCGTGAACGGCTGCAGATCCAGCTTCACGCTGCGCGCGGCCGGTCCTTCGCCGATCATGATGTCGATCTGATAATCCTCGAGTGCCGGATACAGGATTTCCTCGACGACCGGCGAAAGCCGGTGAATTTCGTCGATGAACAGCACGTCGTTCGCTTCGAGATTCGTGAGAAGCGCGGCGAGATCGCCCGCGCGTTCGAGCACCGGGCCCGACGTCTGCCGCAAATTCACACCCATTTCCCGCGCGATGATATGCGCGAGCGTCGTCTTGCCGAGACCCGGCGGCCCGAACAGCAGTACGTGATCGAGCGCTTCGGAGCGCCGCTTGGCCGCTTCGATGAAGATTTCGAGTTGACCGCGCGCCTTTTCCTGCCCGATGTACTCGTCGAGCTTGTGCGGGCGCAGCGCGCGCTCGAACGCTTCTTCGTTCGGCGAGACGGGCGTAGCCGAGATGACGCGTTCGGCGGCGAGTTTGTCGGTTTCGATCATGGGTCGATTGTACAGCTAGGCTTCTCGCGGGGAATCGGCCGAATGGGCCAGGCCGTCACGCCTTCGAAAGTGCCTTCAGCGCCAGCTTGATACCCTCGGACACCCCCGTTCCCGCCGGCACATTCTTGACGGCGGCGAGCGCTTCCTTCTCGGAATAGCCGAGCGCGAGCAGCGCGTTGAGGATATCGGACGCGTGATCCGACTGGGAAACCGTCCCCGCAATCGCGCCGAGATCCGCGCCGAGCTTGCCTTTCAGTTCGAGCAGCAGCCGTTCCGCCGTCTTCTTGCCGATGCCGGGCACGCGCGTGAGGCGCGCGGCGTCTTGCGTCGTCACCGTCTGCGAGAGCTCGTGCACGCTCATGCCCGAAAGCACCGCCAACGCCATCCGCGCGCCGATGCCGCTTATTTTCAGCAACTCGCGGAACGTCGAGCGCTCCTGCGCGGTGAGAAAGCCGTACAGCAGATGCGCATCTTCGCGCACGATCAGCTGGGTGAGCAGCACGACTTTTTCGCCGGCATTCGGCAGGTTATAGAAGGTGCTCATCGGCACGTCGATTTCGTAGCCGACGCCGCCGCAATCGACGAGCAAGTGCGGCGGATTTTTTTCCAGCAGAACGCCGGCGATGCGACCGATCATGTGTTTGAACCAGAAGAAGTATTATTAGCCGATGAGACGACCGCGCCGCACGCGCAAGCCTTTCTTCGCAAGCCCCGGCGCGATGCCGCCCAACGCCGCGAGGCCCGTGCCGCCGTGCGCGTGGCAGATGGCCATGCCGAGCGCGTCGGCGGCGTCGGTGCCTGGCACGCCGGAGAGGCTGAGGAGCCGCACGACCATCTGCTGCATCTGTTCCTTCGTCGCGCGTCCGTAGCCGACGACGGCCTGCTTCAACTGCAACGCCGTGTACTCCGCCACCGGCACGCCACTCGCGACGAGCCCGCAAATGGCCGCGCCGCGGGCCTGGCCGAGCAACAGGGTCGATTGCGGATTCACGTTGACGAAGACCTTTTCGATCGCGGCCTGATCCGGATTGTGCTGCGTGATGAGCGTCGAGATACCGCTGAAGATGGTGTTCAGGCGCGAAGGCAAGTCGGCATCGGCCGTCTTGATGACGCCGCTCGTGACGTAAGTGAGCGTGTGCCCCGTCTTGTCGATGATGCCGAAGCCCGTCACACGCAGGCCGGGGTCGATGCCGAGGATTCTCATTCGTTCGCGATGCGCGTAGTCCAAATCAAAAAGGCCTGCTTGCGCTCTCGAAGCGCAAACAGGCCAATCTTAAATGAAGCGGGCGAGATTAATGGCGGAAATGACGCGTGCCGGTGACGATCATCGCGACATTGTGCTCATCGGCGGCGGCGATCACTTCGTCGTCGCGCATGGAGCCGCCCGGCTGGATCACGCAGGTCGCGCCCGCGTTCACGACGACGTCGAGGCCGTCACGGAACGGGAAGAATGCATCGGAGGCCACTGCCGAGCCGTTCAGCGTCAGACCGGCGTTCTGCGCCTTGATGCCCGCGATGCGCGCCGAATCCACGCGGCTCATCTGGCCCGCGCCGACGCCGAGCGTCATGCCGCCGCCGCAGAACACGATGGCATTCGACTTGACGTACTTCGCGACGCGCCACGCGAACATCAGGTCGTCCATTTCCTTCGGCGTCGGGTGGCGCTTCGTCACGACGCGCAGTTCGTGCGGCTGCACGTTCTTCGCATCGAGCGATTGCACGAGCAGGCCGCCGCCGACGCGCTTCAGGTCGAACGTGTTGTGACCGTCCCCGAGTGCGATCTGCAACAGGCGCACGTTCTGCTTCGCCGCGAACACGGCGCGCGCCGCCTCGCTGAACGACGGTGCGATCAGCACTTCGACGAACTGCTTCGCGACCGCTTGCGCCGCGGCTTCATCGACTTCGCGATTGAACGCGATGATGCCGCCGAATGCGGAGGTCGGATCCGTCTGGAACGCCTTCGAATACGCGTCGGCGGCGTTCGCGCCCACCGCCACGCCGCAAGGATTCGCGTGCTTGATGATGACGCAGGCGGGCGCATCGAACGTCTTCACGCATTCCCACGCGGCGTCCGAATCGGCGATGTTGTTGTACGACAGTTCCTTGCCCTGCAACTGCTCATAATTCGCGAGCGCGCCTGCGGGCACCGAAAGGTCGCGATAGAACGCCGCGCTCTGATGCGGATTCTCGCCGTAGCGCAGGTCCTGAACCTTCTCGAACGCCATGTTGAAGGTGGCCGGATACGTGTTGCGGCTCGCATGCTGCAGCTCTTCCGTGAGGCTCGTCAGATAGTTCGTGATCGCGCCATCGTATTGCGCGGTGTGCGCAAACACCTTCGTCGCGAGACGGAAGTTCGTCTTGTAGCCGACGGCGTTATTGTTCGCGCGCATTTCGTCGAGCACGGCGGCGTAATCGGCCGGATCGACGACGACCGTCACGTCGCGATGATTCTTCGCCGCGGAGCGCAGCATGGTCGGGCCGCCGATATCGATGTTCTCGATCGCGTCTTCCAGCGAGCATTCTTCCTTCGACACCGTCTGCACGAACGGATACAGATTGACGACGAGAAGGTCGATGGTCGGGATATCGTGTTTCTCGAGCGCGGCCATGTGCTCGGGCAGGTCGCGGCGCGCGAGAATCCCGCCATGCACTTTCGGATGCAGCGTCTTCACCCGCCCGTCGAGCATCTCCGGAAAGCCGGTGTAGTCGGCGACCTCGGTCACGGGCAGGCCCGCGTCGGCGAGCAGTTTCGCGGTGCCGCCGGTCGAGAGGAGCTTGACGCCGAGCGCCGACAGCGATTTGGCGAAATCGACGATGCCGGATTTGTCGGAAACGGAAAGGAGCGCTTGCTTGATCATGATGAACACTGAAACCGAAAAGGGAAACCAGGCCGGACCAAGGCGCGCGCCTCAGTCCGATGAATCAAATCAATCCGTGCTGCTGAAGCTTCTTGCGTAACGTGTTGCGGTTGATGCCGAGATACTCGGCCGCGAGCGATTGGTTCCCGCCCGCCTGCTCGAGCACCACTTCGAGCATCGGTTTTTCCACGCACGAAATCACCATGTCGTAGACGTCGTGCGGGTTGGAGCCGTCCAGATCCTGGAAGTAGTTGTCGAGGCTCTGGCGGACGCATTGTTCGATGTTATGTCTGCTCATGCGGCAATCAGTCGGTCTGTCGTGTTGTTGAGCCCGCCGCACGATTCTTCCCCTTCCGCGTCTTCGGCGTCACCGGACTCGTCCACATAGACGAGGCGGTCCGACAACGCCTTTTGCGCGTCAAAGAATTCGTTGACAGCGAGCAATTGTTCTTTGGTCGTGTCCAGCGTATTCATCCGGTGCCGGAAGGTGTTGGCGCCGGAAAGGCCGCGAGTGTACCAGCCGATATGCTTGCGCGCAGTCCGTACGCCGGTGAATTCCCCATAAAAGGCGTAGTGATCTTCGAGGTGTTCGTTCATCACCTGCTGGATCTCGTCGATGCGCGGCGGCGGCAGGCGCTCGCCGGTCGTCAGGAAATGTTCGATCTCGCGAAACAGCCACGGACGCCCCTGCGCCGCGCGGCCGATCATGATGGCGTCGGCGCCGGTCGCGGCGAGCACGTCGCGCGCTTTTTCGGGCGTCGTGATGTCGCCGTTCGCGACGACGGGAATCGTCACCGATGCCTTCACGGCCGCGATGGTTTCATACTCCGCGTCGCCCTTGTACAGATCGGCGCGCGTGCGGCCGTGGACGGTGAGCATCGAAATGCCCGCGTCCTGCGCGATCCGCGCAATGGTCAGCGCATTCTTGTTTTCGCGATTCCACCCCGTGCGAATCTTGAGCGTCACGGGCACGGCGCCCGGACCCACGCCGACCGCCTGCACCACGGCTTCCACGATGCGCGCGACGAGCGGCTCGTTCTGCAGCAGCGCCGACCCCGCCGCGACGTTGCACACCTTCTTCGCCGGACAGCCCATGTTGATGTCGATGATCTGCGCGCCGTTCGCGACGTTGTGGCGCGCGGCCTCGGCCAGCATCTGCGGATCGGCGCCGGCAATCTGCACCGAGATCGGCTCGACCTCGCCGGCGTGGTTCGCGCGGCGCATGGTCTTTTCGCTTTTCCACAACTGCGCGTTCGAGGCGACCATCTCCGACACCGCGTAGCCAGCGCCCATGCGTTTGCAGAGCTGCCGGAACGGGCGGTCGGTGACGCCTGCCATCGGAGCGACGAACAGGTTATTGCGCAGAACGTGTGAACCGATGGTGAGCATGAAGGCTGAACGATCCGCGCTGATGATCTCGGCAAGAGCCGCGTCAGGCGGATGCAACGTTGCTGAAGGGGAAACGGCTATTTTAACGCGAAGAGCGTGCTGAAATTAAGAGCAATCGTCTGCAAGTCTTTAAATCTTCTATGAAAGAACGGGCGCTCATAGAGGATAACTCCCACGGCTTAGCGCAGACGGTTGCCATATTCCGTGCCGGGTCAGCGCCGTTGGCCGAACATCATCTGCCGGGCGAGCGCGGATTTCACCGGCGGGAGGAACTCGAGCGCGGTGAGGGCGAGACCGCGCACCGCGGCGAACGGCGGGAAATCGACCGTGAAAATGCGCGCGAGGGTGTCGGTCGCGCCGATCGTCAGGCGCCGGTCGAGCGTGCGGCGCTGCGCGAAGCGGGCGAGCGCGAGCGGGCGCGGGCCGTCGGCGGACAGGGCGTCGGTAAGCGCGAGCGCGTCGCGCAAGCCGAGATTCAGGCCCTGACCCGCGACCGGATGCAGCGTCTGCGCGGCATTGCCAATGGCGACGGTGCGCCGGTCGACGAGCCCATCGAGCGCGGTCAGGCCGAGCGGGAACGCCGCACGCGACGCGATGCGCGTGAAGCGGCCCATGCGCGAGCCGAAAGCGGCGCCCAGTTCGGCGAGGAAAGTGTCGTCGTCGAGCTGCATGCGGCGCGCGGCTTCGTCGGGCGTGCAGCACCAGACGAGCGAGTAGTCCGCGTGACGCTGACCGCCACAGGGCAAAAGCGCGATCGGTCCTTCGCCGGTGAAGCGTTCCCACGCGACGTTCGCGCGCGGATCCGAGACGCTTACCGTGCCGACGATGGCCGTTTGCCCGTAATCCCGCGCGCGGCGCTCGCCGGGCGCGGTCACGTCGCTCTTCTGATAAAGACCGCCTTCGGCATTCACGAGCACCTTCACACGGATCGTGCGCTCGCCGCTGGACGACTGCAGCGGCAGTGTGACGCCGTCGTGATCCTGCAGCGGCGCGAGTGCCGAGGTATCGGTGAGCCAGTGGACCTTGGTCGCGCGCACCGCATCGGCAAGCGCGCCGACGAGCGAGCCGTAACGCACCACGTAGCCCAGTTCGGGCAGCTCATGCTCGTCGTGCTCGATCAGCGTGCGGCCGAAGTGCCCGCGCTGCGACACGTGAATGCGGCGGATCGGCGTGGCGTCACCGGGAAAGCCGAGCGGCTGGAGCATCACGCGGCTGCCGTGCGACAGCGCGAGTGAGCGCGGATCGTTGGCGGCTGCTTCGGGCGTGCGCGCGTCGATCAGCGCGATGGACAGGCGCGACGTGGCGCTGCGCCGCGCGAGCCAGCCGGCGAGCGCGAGCCCGACCGGCCCCGCGCCGACGATGGCGATGTCGTAGTCGAAATGCGGTTCGATGCCTTGCACGTCGCTCATGGTCAGTTTGCGTTTGAATCGCGCATCAGCGCTTCGATCTCGTCGGCCGCGACGGGCACCTCGCGCGTGATCAACTCGCAGCCGCTTTCCGTGATGACCGCGTCGTCCTCAATGCGGATGCCAATGTTCCAGTACTGTTCCGGCACGTCTTCGGCGGCGCGCACGTAGAGACCCGGTTCGATCGTGAGCGCCATGCCGGGCGCCAGCGTGCGCCAGGGCCGCGCGCCTTGCTCGTCGAGCGGACCGTCGGTCTCGCGGTATTCGCCCGCGTCGTGTACGTCCATGCCGATCCAGTGTCCCGTGCGATGCATGTAAAAGCGCGCGTAGGCGCGTTGCGCGAGGACATCGTCGAGGCTTGCGAACTTTGTCTTGTCGAGGATGCCGGTATCGAGCAAGCCTTGCGACAGCACTTTCAACGCCGCCTGATGCGGCGCGTCGAAGCTCACGCCGGGGCGCGTCGCATCGACGGCTGCCGCCTGGGCCGCGAGCACGATGTCGTAGAGCTCGCGCTGCCCGGGCGTGAAGCGGCCGCTTGCGGGGAATGTGCGCGTGATGTCGGAGGCGTAGCCGTCGAGTTCGCACGCGGCGTCGATGAGGATCAGGTCACCGTCGCGGGCGATTGCGTTGCCCGCCGGATAGTGCAGCACGCAGGCGTTCGCGCCCGCCGCGACGATCGATCCGTATGCAGGCGCCTGCGCGCCGTGCCGGCGGAACGTGTAAAGCAACTCGGCTTCGATCTCGTACTCGCGCATGCCGGGGCGGCATGCGCGCATCGCGCGGCGGTGAGCTTCGGCCGAAATCGACGCCGCGCGGCGCATGATGGCGATTTCGTGCACGTCTTTTACGAGGCGCATCTCGTCGAGGATGGGCAGCACATTTTCCGCGCGGGCGGGTGCGCGCACGCCGGTACGACCTTGCGCGCGCACAGCGGCGAGCCAGTCGCGCACTTGCGCATCGAGGTCCGCCGACGTGCCGAGCGCGTAGTGCAGCGCGGGCTTGTCGGCGATCAGCCGGGGCATTTCCTCGTCGAGCGCGCTGACGGGGAATGCGGCATCGAAGCCGAAGGCGTCGCGCGCGGCTTCTGGGCCGAAACGAAAGCCTTCCCACATTTCGCGTTCCGCGTTTTTCTCGCGGCAGAAGAGAATCGACGCGGGCTCGCCGTCCTTCGCGCTCGCGTTCAGCACGAGCGTCGCCTCGGGTTCGTTGAAGCCCGTCAGATAGTAGAAGTAGCTGTCGTGCCGGAAAGGGTAGTCCGTGTCCCGGTTGCGCATGACTTCCGGCGCGGTGGGGACGATGGCCACGCCGCCGCCTCGCGCACGCAGCGCGGCGAGCACGCGCTCGCGACGCGCGCGGTAAATATCGACGGCGATGGGACTGGCGAGTTCGGTCGGTGAGTTCATGCGCCGATTGTAGCGCCGGCTTCGCGATCACGGCACCTGGCCATTCGGCATAGGCCGAAACGCATCCGGGACGATGCAGTATCGCCCGGACGTGGCAGCGCATGCCTTCTCGCGATCGTCGGCGGGAGGCGTGCGATTCGTGCAATCTGCCTATGCCATTCGGCCGAATGGCTTCACGTGTGCCGCCGCTGCATACTTGTTTCGAAGGCAGCGCATACGGCGGCGCGGCTCATTCGCCAGCAGGACGATTGCGCACGCTGCCCGCGATCAGATCGAAGCGGAACAGGCGGCATTCGAGCGCGCCATTGAAAAGCGGCGTCTTGGTCGATTCGCGCAGCCGCAAGAGGCCCGGCAATTTGCGGTCGGATGTGAGCACGTACGCCCGCCAGCCGGGAAAGCGCTGCTTGAGCGCGTTGCCGAACGAGACGAAGAATTCCGTGTCGGCCGGATCGGGCTGTGCGCGTGCAAACGCGTCGTCGTCCTCGCGGCGCGAGCGCGCCGTATCGCGGATCTCGCCGCGCGGTCCGCGCCCGCGCACTTCTATCCGCTCGCCATAGGGCGGATTGGCGATGAGGATGCCCGGGGCGTCGGTGGGCGGGACCATGTTGCGGGCGTCGACCTGCTTGAGCGACAAATCGGTAATGCCCGCGCGGCTCAGGTTCGCGCGCGCCTTTTCGAGCATGTCGCCGGAGATGTCACTGCCGAAGATGTTCAGCTCGGCTTGCGTGGCGCGCGCGGCGCGGCGCTGTTCGAGGGCGGCCGTCTTGAGCTTCTGCCACATGCCCGGATGAAACGGCTTGAGCTTTTCGAAGCCGAAACGCCGATCGTTGCCCGGCGCGATGTTGAGCGCGGTCTGCGCCGCTTCGGCGAGGAAGGTGCCGCTGCCGCACATCGGATCGAAGAGCGGCGTGCCGGGCGTCCAGCCGGTGAGGCGCAGGATGCCAGCCGCGAGATTTTCGCGCAGCGGCGCGGCGCCCTTGTCCAGGCGCCAGCCGCGCTTGAAGAGCGGTTCGCCGGAGGTGTCGAGATAGAGCGTGCACTCGTTCACCGTGAGGAACGCGAACACGCGAACGTCGGGCTGCGCGGTGTCGATGCTCGGACGCGCGCCGGCGACATCGCGCAGGCGGTCGCAGACGGCGTCCTTGACGCGCAGCGTCGTGAATTCGAGGCTCTTCACCGGCGATTTGATCGCGGTGAGGTCGACGCGCATCGTCTGGCTGGGCGTGAACCATTGCTCCCAGCGTTGCCGATGCGTGAGTTCGTAGATGTCTTGCTCGCTGCGATACGGGCCTTGCGCGACCTTCAGAAGCACCCGGCTCGCGATGCGCGAATGCAGGTTTGCCGCCATGCCCGCGACCCAGCCGCCCCGGAAATGCACGCCGCCGGGCACTTGTGCGCCGACGACCAGCGATCCGCCGCCCGACAGCGGCGCGCTCGCCACATGACGCTCGCCGATCTCCGAAAGCTCGGCGGCGAGCGGCGCTTCGAGACCGCGCGGGCAGGGGACAAACCAGTCGAAGAGTGGGGAGGACATGAGCTGCTTTGAGGGACGTTGAAAGGCGGTATTGTACGCGCGTGCTTCACCGGCCCAGGACGTCGTCGCTCTTTGCAAACAAACCCGCGCCTTTCGCGATGGCGTCGGGTACGAACCGTTGGCCGGTCGTTTCCGCTCGTCCGAATTGGGACTATTCGCCTGTTGCTACGTCAGCCGGATCTCCAGAGTCTGATTTGGCGAACCTGCCAATCAAAGGAGATTCCATGCCGAACGTGTACGTTGAACCACTTCCGAAACATCGCGACGGGGCAATCGAAGGCTACGCACTCGAGCTCTCAGCCACGCAACGGCTGACCACCGTCGACTACCGAACCCAGGCTGATGCGATAAAAGCTGCGCGCGCCAACGGCTACAAACCGCTGGTCGCGCGCGTGAGACAAACCGACAAGGGCAATCCCGATCACTGGCGCGCAGCAGATTGATTACGCGCCTTCTTGTCCTGGCAGCCGCGCTGCGGCTGCCAGGCTGCACTCGTCGTTATTCGACCGCCTTCATCATGTCCTCAACCACCTTCTTCGCATCCCCGAACACCATCATCGTCTTGTCCATATAGAACAGTTCGTTGTCGAGTCCGGCATAACCCGCCGCCATCGAGCGCTTGTTCACGATGATCGTCCGTGCCTTGTACGCTTCGAGAATGGGCATCCCTGCGATCGGCGACTTCGGATCGTTCTTCGCGGCGGGATTCACCACGTCGTTCGCCCCGAGCACGAGAACCACGTCCGTCTGACCGAACTCGCTGTTGATGTCCTCCATCTCCTGCACCATTTCGTACGGCACTTCGGCTTCCGCCAGCAGCACGTTCATGTGCCCCGGCATGCGCCCGGCGACCGGGTGAATCGCGTAGCGCACATCGATGCCTTTTTCGACCAGCTTGTCGGTCAGCTCCTTCAACGCGTGCTGGGCGCGCGCGACGGCAAGACCATAACCCGGCACAATCACCACGCTTTCCGCGTTACCGAGCATGAACGCGGCATCGTCGGCGGAACCGGACTTCACCGGACGTTGCTCCGTCGAGCCGCCCGCGGCCGCGCCGCCCGCTTCGCCGCCGAACCCGCCGAGAATCACGTTGAAGAACGACCGGTTCATCGCGCGGCACATGATGTACGACAGAATCGCACCCGACGAACCCACCAGCGACCCCGCGATGATCAGCATCGGATTGTTCAGCGAGAAGCCGATGCCCGCCGCCGCCCAGCCCGAGTACGAGTTCAGCATCGACACGACCACCGGCATGTCCGCGCCGCCGATCGGAATGATGATCAGCACGCCGAGTGCGAACGCGATCAGCGTCATGACGACGAACGGCAGCCACGACTCGGTGAGCATGAAGATCACGCCGAAGCCGACCATCGCGATGGCGAGCAGCAGGTTGATCAGATGCTGTCCCGAATAGGTGACCGGCGCGCCCTGAAACAGCCGGAACTTGTACTTGCCCGACAGTTTCCCGAACGCGATGACCGAGCCCGAGAACGTGATCGCCCCGACGAACGTGCCGATGAACAACTCGACGCGATTGCCATAGGGAATCGGCTCGCCGAGCGGGGCCAGTCCGAACGCGGCAGGTTCGGCCACCACGCCATACGCGATACACACCGCCGCGAGACCGATCAGCGAGTGCATCGCCGCGACGAGCTCGGGCATCTTCGTCATCTCGACTTTCGCCGCGATGTACGCGCCCGCACCGCCGCCGACGATCAGCGCGACGAACAACAGCGACAGTCCGAGCGCCAGATTGGCTTCGAGATAAGCCGCCTGTTTCACGATCAGCGCGAGCGTGGTGAGAATGGCGATCGCCATGCCCGCCATGCCGAACGTATTGCCGATGCGCGCGGTCTTCGGATTGGACAAGCCTTTCAGCGCCTGGATGAAACACACCGAGGCGACGAGATACAGGAGAGTGACGACGTTCAGGCTCATTTACGCGCCCTCCTTGCTGACGATCTTCTTCGGTTCCTTCTTCTTGAACATCTCCAGCATTCGCCGTGTGACGAGAAAGCCGCCGAACACGTTCACCGCCGCGAGCAGCACGGCGAGCGTGCCGAAGAACTTGCCCGCCACGCCGACCGTAAGGCCGACCGCGAGCATCGCGCCGACGATGACGATCGCCGAAATCGCATTGGTCACGGCCATGAGCGGCGTATGCAGCGCAGGCGTGACGTTCCACACGACGTGATAGCCGACGTAAATGGCCAGCACGAAGATGATGAGATTGATCACCGTGTGATTGATGACATCCATGTGCGTCTCCGTATCGGCGTTAAGCGGCCGGACGCGTGACTTGTCCGTCGCGGCACTGGAGCGTGGCCGCGACGATGTCGTCCGCGAGGTCGATGTTGAGCGTGCCTTCCTTGGTGAGGATCAGTTTCAGGAAGTCCAGAAGATTGCGGGCATAGAGCGCGGAGGCATCGGCGGCGACCATCGAAGCGAGGTTCGTGTGGCCGACGATATGCACGCCGTGCTTCATCACCACCTGATCCACTTCGGTGAGCGGACAGTTGCCGCCTTTCTTGCCTTCGAACTCGGGTCCGCGACCCGCGGCGAGATCGATGATCACGGAGCCTGGCTTCATGTGCTTGACCGTTTCCACCGAGATCAGCGTCGGCGCCGGACGGCCGGGAATCAGCGCCGTCGAGATGACGATATCCGCCGCTTTCGCACGCTCATGCACCTGCGCCGATTGCCGCGCGAGCCAGCTCGGCGGCATCGGACGCGCGTAGCCGCCGACGCCGACCGCCGCTTCGCGCTCCTCGTCGGTTTCGAAGGGCACGTCGACGAACTTCGCGCCGAGCGATTCGATCTGCTCCTTCACGGCCGGACGCACATCGGAGGCTTCGACGACCGCGCCGAGACGCTTGGCCGTGGCGATCGCCTGCAGGCCCGCGACGCCCGCGCCGAGCACGAGCACGCGCGCGGCTTTGACGGTGCCGGCAGCGGTCATGAGCATCGGCATGAAGCGCTGGTAATACTGGCAAGCCATCAGCACCGCCTTGTACCCGGCGATGTTCGCCTGCGACGACAGCACGTCGAGACTCTGCGCGCGCGTCGTTCGCGGCGCGGCTTCGAGCGCGAACGCGGTGACGCCCGACGACGCGAGCCGCGCGGTGTTTTCCGTATTGAAGGGATCGAGCATGCCGACGAGCACGGCGCCCGGCTTGAGCATCGCCAGTTCGCTTTCGCTCGGTGACTGCACCTTGAGGACGATTTCGGCGGAAAAGGCCGTGGCCGCATCGACGAGATCCGCGCCCGCTTGCGCGAAGGCATCGTCGATATAGCTTGCCGGCAAGCCCGCGCCGCTCTGGACAGAAACGCGATGTCCTTGCGTGACGAGCTTTTTGACCGTTTCGGGCGTAGCGGCGACGCGCGCCTCGTTCGCCCGCGTTTCAGCAGGCACTCCGATGTGCATCTTCAAATCCTCCTGTCTTTGTTGCCATCGTCACCCCGGGGAAGGGTTAGGAAGGCTTAAGGCTGAGTTGTTATTCAAATGCTGGAACGGACGGCTATCGCAACTGTAACCGAAGATGGCACGCGCAAGAATCCGATCCGGCACTCGTTCCACCCGTCGAGCGTCAGCGCTTACCCTTAGGAGAGGGCGCGCGGGAACGTCGCCGGGACGGTAAAATATCTCACCATGAAATCAGATACTTGGGCCCCCCACGTTACGGTGGCGGCGATCGTCGAGCGAGACGGGCGCTTTCTCGTCATCGAAGAGCACACGTCCGCAGGTTTGCGGATCAACCAACCGGCCGGTCACCTCGAAGCGGGCGAAACGCTCGTCGAAGCGGTAATCCGCGAGACGCTCGAAGAAACGGCGCATCGATTCGAGCCCGAGGCGCTCGTCGGCGCCTATATGACGCACTTCGCGCGACCGGGGCGCGATGTCACGTATCTGCGTTTCACGTTCTGCGGCAAGTCGTTGGGTGAAGAGGCCGATCGTTCTCTCGATCAAGGCATCGTGCGCGCGATGTGGCTCACCGCCGAGGAGCTGCGCGCGTCCGCCGACCGGCACCGGACGCCGCTCGTGATGAAGTGTGTCGACGACTATTTATCCGGGCGGCGCGTGCCGCTCGATTTCATTCATACGCATTCGGTCGCGCCGGTGGTGCGGGCGTGATATCCCTATGAGCAAGCGAAAAGTGGTAGTGGGCATGTCGGGCGGCGTGGATTCGTCCGTGACGGCATGGCTTCTGAAGGAACAAGGCTACGACGTCGTCGGCCTCTTCATGAAGAACTGGGAAGACGATGACGACGGCGAATATTGCTCGACCCGCCAGGACTGGATCGACGTGGTGTCGGTCGCGGATCTGATCGGCATCGATGTCGAGGCGGTCAACTTCGCCGCCGAGTACAAGGACCGTGTGTTCGCGGAGTTTCTGCGCGAATATTCGGCGGGCCGCACGCCGAATCCGGACGTGCTCTGCAATGCGGAAATCAAGTTCAAGGCGTTCCTCGATCACGCGATGTCGCTCGGCGCGCAGACCATCGCGACGGGCCATTACGCGCGAGTGCGCGAGCACAACGGCCTCTTCCAGTTGCTCAAGGCCACGGATTCGACCAAGGATCAGTCGTATTTCCTGCATCGGCTGAATCAGGCGCAACTGTCGAAGACGCTGTTCCCGCTCGGCGAAATCCCGAAGACGAAAGTGCGCGAGATCGCTGCGCAAATCGGCCTGCCGAACGCGAAGAAAAAGGATTCGACCGGCATCTGCTTCATCGGCGAACGGCCGTTCCGCGAATTCCTGAACCGCTACCTGCCGACGAAGCCCGGTCCGATGAAGACGGCCGACGGGAAGATCGTCGGCGAACATATCGGGCTCGCGTTCTATACGTTCGGGCAGCGCAAGGGCATCGGCATCGGCGGCGCGAAGGAGGGCAGCGGCGAGCCGTGGTTCGTCGCCGGCAAGTACATGGCGACGAACACGCTCTATGTGGTGCAGGGTCACGACCATCCGTGGCTTCTGTCGCCGACGCTCGTCGCGGGCAATACAAGCTGGGTCGCGGGTTTCGCGCCTGACGAGGGTGTGGCGTGCGGGGCGAAGACGCGCTATCGGCAGCAGGACGCGGCGTGCCGCTTTGCGAACGCAGACGACGGCCGCTTCGCGCTGCATTTCGACGACGCGCAATGGGCCGTCACGCCGGGGCAATCCGCCGTGCTCTATCAGGGCGACGTGTGTCTGGGCGGCGGCATCATCGAGCACGCGGCGGCGGGGCAAGGGGCGACGCAAACGGCGGTGCTTGCAGCCGCGCGTTAGAGTCGCCGGCAGCAACGAACGAAAGCCCTGGCTTCGGTCAGGGCTTTTTCTTGCCTATCGGTCCGATAAAACCTTTTTCGATACAAGCGCTTGACCGTCTATCTAGCGATAGATAAATTACGCACATCGAACGCAGGGGAATGCCGCAAATGGACAAGAACACGGTACGGGAAGCGCTGCTGGACCACGCTCAGACGTTGTTGATGACGCACGGCTACAACGGATTCAGCTACCGTGACTTGTCCGAACTGGTCGGCGTAAAGACCTCCAGCATCCACTACTACTTTCCAACGAAGGAAGATCTCGCGCTCGAAGCGGTGAATGCATACAGCGCGGATCTGATGTCGTCGATCTACGCGATCGACAGTTCCGCCCCCGCCGACAAGAAACTCGACCGCTACACGAAGCTGTTCGGGCGAATCATCGGCGGTGGTAATCGGATTTGCCTGTGCGGCATGCTGGCGGCGGACATCGAATCGCTGCCGGAGAAGGTCCGTCACGCCGTGCAGTCATTCTATAAAGCGAACGAGAACTGGCTGGCGAAGGTGCTCGCCGAAGGCGAAGCGCAGGATACGCTCGACGCCGGTGGAAAACCCGAAGCCGCGGCGCGCACCTTGTATGCCGCATTTCAGGGCAGCCTGCTTGGGTGCCGTCTCTTTCAGACACGAGCGCGACTGGAAGAAGTCGCGGACGCATTTCGGCGGTAGACAAGGCTGTGGATAACCTTGTGAGAAACACCTGAATTAACGGGGGGCTTTCTACCGTTGAGTAGATAGATTTTGATTCGGGAAGGCTATTTCGTGGATGCCGCCGATTTTTAGTCTGTCGATATGGCGAAAGGTGGACTATCTCGAGTAGAAAGCGCCTGTGCCAGCGTGCATTCGGGCTTACTGCCATTCAAAATCTATCTAGCAGTAGATATGACGGCAGGTTTTGGCATCGCGTTTCGCTTCTCCCGCGACCGCGATGTGCTGAGCGACTGAGGCGGACGCCCATGCGCATGACTGGACGCGCACGCCGACCGCCCAGGCAAACACGATATCGAAGTGACGAACTAGAGCCGCGACGCTCCCGCCGCACGCAGAAGTGCTTCCGGGTCCGGATCAGACCGGCGCGGTATCCACAAATGACTGGCGCTGCGAGATTCGCGCGTAGTACTTGTCGAGATTGGGATGCGCGTCGCGCCAGTTCAGATCGGGCATACGAAAGTCGAGATAGCCGAGCGCACAGCCGCACGCGATATCCGCAAGCGTGAAGCGGTTCGCCGAGCACCACTGCTTCGAGCCGATACCGCGCGCCATCGCGCTCAGGCCGTCCTCGATCTTGTGACGCTGGCGTGTCGTCCACTTTTCACTGCGATGCGCTTCTTCGCGCAAGACCCCTTCGAGACGGATCAGCACGGCGGCATCGAGCATGCCGTCAGCGAGCGCTTCCCAGCAACGCACTTCGGTGCGCTCGCGGCGCTCTTGCGGCAGCAGTTTGCCGACAGGCGTAAGCGTGTCCACGTACTCGCAGATGACGCGCGAATCGAACACCGCTTCGCCGTCGTCCAGGATGAGGCACGGCACCTTGCCGAGCGGGTTGTAGTCGTGGATTTTCGAATCGGATGCCCAGACGTCCTCGAGCACCAGTTCGCAATCGATCTTCTTCTCCGCCATGACGATCCGCACTTTGCGGACGAATGGGCTGGGATGCGAACCGATCAGTTTCATCATCTAGTTTTCACGGTTGATTCGAAATGCGGGCGACGACGATCTTAACCGGGCGCGCACGCACCATCGGATATTTAGAGATAGCTTCCAGCGTCGATGTCGTCTGCCGACAACATGAGCCGCGCCCGGCACGATGCCGGACGCGGCATGGATCATTGCGCGCTGGCCGTCGTCGCGGGGTTCGTGGACGGACACGGCAGAACCGGCGCGGACGCGGGCTTCACGTTCGCACCGCTCTTGCTCTTCGCGGACGCGGCAGGCGCGCTCGTCGCCGAGGGGAGCGAACTCAGGCTGCGCACGCCCGCGGAGATCGCGGAGGCCAGCGCATCGACCGCCTTGCGATGACCGTCGACGAGCGCGTCGTAGCCTGCGTCCACGCGTTCCTGCGCGACGGTCCGGCACGTCAGCACCGTATCCGATCCGGCGGCGCGCACGCTCCACACCGCGTCGATCACCGCCTGCGAGCCTGGCCACGACTCGAAGCGCCGCACGTTCACCTTCACGCGATACACCGGCACCGACTCCGGATGCGGCGTGCCGTACACGTCGATCGCGCCGAGCTGCTGCGTGAGATCGGCGGACAGCGCGCGCCGGACTTCGTCGCCGGGCAGCGACGCCCAGCGCTCTTCCTCGAGCACGCGCACCTGCGCGGGACTCGTCTGCACGACCAATTGATTCTTGGCGACCTGCTGCGGCACGTCGACGGGCGCGAGCTCGAAATAGAACGACGCCTGCGCGGTCGGCATTGGACGCGCGTCGCCGCCGCCGAGCGTATAGAAACGGCTCGTCGGCGAAGCGCAGGCGGCGAGCATCGCCGCCGCGCTCAAGGTCAATATCAACGAGCCGAACTTCATGGTTTGTCTCCCGATTTTCCGCGCACGAGCGATTCCGGATGGCGTTCAAGGTAATCCGCGAGCGAGTTGAGCGACTGCAGCGTGCGCGTGAGTTCCTGCAGCGCCTGATGGACGTCCGACTGAAGCGGCGAGTCCGACTGCAGCGTCGACTGCGCCTGGCCGAACGTCTTCTTCGCTTGCGCGAGCGTGTCCTGCATTTCCGGCAGGACTTCCTTGCCGACCCGGTCGAAGAGCGCGTTCGCGTTCTTGAGCGAGCCATTCAGATTGGTGCCGATTTCGTCGAACGGAATCTTGTCGATCTTGCGCGCGATGTCCGCGATCTGCAGTTGCAGTTCGTCGAGCGTGTTCGGCACGGTCGGCAGTTCGAGCGGATCATTGTTGGCATTGACCTTCGCGGGCGCCGCCTTCGGGAAGAAGTCGAGCGCGACATACAACTGGCTCGTCAGCAGGTTGCCGGTGCGCAACTGTCCGCGCAGGCCGCGATTCACGAGCAGTTGCAGCATGTCCTGGCTCGCTGTCGAACCTTGCTCCGGCAGCGCCTGCTTCGCACGCCTGCCGAGACGATCGGGATAGAGATCGATCGTGACCGGCATCATGAAAGCATGCGACTTCGGATCGTATTGCACGCCGATGCCCGTGACCTGTCCGAGCACGATGCCGCGGAAATCGACCGGCGCGCCGACCGACAGCCCGCGCAGCGACTGATTGAAGTTCATCACGACATGAACGGCCTGGCCATCGGGATCGCGCATCGCGTCGGCCTCATCGCCGGCGAGTCGGAAGGTCGCATTGGTTTGCGCCTGCGGCCCGGGCGGCTGGTTCGGCGGCGTCTGGAACGCAATGCCGCCCAGCACGACCGTCGCGAGCGATTGCGTGTTGAGCGTGAAGCCGCTCGAATCGAGCCGCAGATCGACGCCGCTCGCATGCCACCAGCGCGAATTGGTGCCGACATACTGATCGTAGGGCGCGGTGACGAACACCTGCAGCGTGACGCCGGTGCCGTCCTTGTCGAGCGAGAACGCCACGACCTGACCGACCTGCACGCGCCGGTAATAGACCGGCGAGCCGATGTCGAGGGAGCCGAGCGACTCGCCGTGCAGCGTGAAGGTGTGGCCCTTCTGGTCGCCCGTGACGGCGGGCGGCGTCTCCAGGCCGACGAAGTACGTCTGGTCTTCGGTCGACCTGCCCGCATCGACGCCGATATACGCGCCCGACAATAGCGTCGACAGACCGGTCACGCCGCTTGCCGCGACGCGCGGGCGCACGACCCAGAAGCGCGTGTCCTTCACGGCGAAATCGGTGGCTTCCTTGGTGAGCTGAACATCGACGAGCACGCGTGAATGATCTTTCGACAGCGTGATGGTCTTGACCGTGCCGATATCGACGTCCTTGAATTTCACCTTCGTCTTGCCCGGCTCGAGTCCTTCCGCGCTGACGAAGCTGATGGTCACGGTCGGCCCGCGGCTCGACACCGTCTTCACGACGAGAATCACGCCGATCAGCGCCGCAACGAGCGGAATGAGCCACACGAGCGAGGGTAGCCAGCGGCTGCGCGGCTCGATCACGGGCTCGGGCAGATTCGGCGGGAGGCCGCCGCCTTTGCCTTTGCCTGTGTCGCCATTGCCGGCGGGCGCCACCGGCTGCTTCGGGTCGTTCGGACCTTGGGCGCTAGTCATATTTCTTTCCTGACGGTTCGATGTTGTCCCACATGAGGCGAGGGTCGAATTGCATGGAAGCGATCATCGTCAGCACGACGACCGATGCGAACGCGAGCGCGCCCGGACCCGGCGTGATGACCGCGAGCGACTTGAAGCGCACGAGCGCGACGGTGAGCGTGATCACGAAGACATCGAGCATCGACCAGCGGCCGATACCTTCGACGATGCGAAAGAGCGTCGTGCGCTGCCGCGGCCGCCAGGTCGAGCGCCGCTGCACGCTGATGGTGAGAAAGGCGAGCGTGAAGAGCTTCAACATCGGCACGAGAATGCTGGCGACGAAAATCACCGCGGCGAGCGGATAGTCGCCGTCGTTCCAGAAGAGCGCGACGCCGCTCATGATGGTGTCGTCCTCGGAGCCGAGAATCGACGACGTGTGCATGATCGGAAAGAGATTCGCCGGGATATATAGGATCGCCGCGCTGATGAGCAGCGCCCAGGTGCGCGCGATGCTGTCCGGGTGGCGCCGGTGCACGGCCGCGCCGCAGCGCGTGCAGCGTTGCTTCTCGACGGTGTACGCGAGCGGCTGCACGAGCCCGCAAGCGTGACACGCCACGACATTCGCGCGCGACGCCGTGGTGTAGTAAGGCTCGCTGGCTTCTCCGCCGGTTGCCGGATCGGCCGGATCGATCGGATCGTTCACGATTTCTGACTCGCTTCAGAGGGAATGCGCTTGCGGCCGTTGGCTGGGTGTGTACCGCCGCGCGGGCGGAGCGTGTTCGCGATGTCCCACAGCGCGCGCGGATCGAAGCTCACGACGACCGCGAACATGAGCGTCAGCGCGCCGAACGCGAAGAGCGCCGCTTCGGGAATCACGCGCGCGATGCTGACCATCTTCACGAGCGTGACGAGCACGCCGAGCATGAAGACTTCGATCATGCCCCACGGACGCACGAACTGGATGCCGCGCAGAAGCCCGTTGAAGCCCGGCGGGACGTAGCCCGAGCGCAGCGGAAGCAGCACGTAGAGCAGCGCGAGCAATTCGCACAACGGAAACAGGATGGTCGAACAGAAGACGAGAACCGCCATGATCTCCATCTGCTCGTTCCACAGCGCGACGATCGCGCCGATGAGCGTGGTCTGCGACGTGAGGCCGTTCGCCTCCAGTTCGACGATGGGAAAGCCCTGCGCGATCAAGAACGTGACGAGCGCCGCGAGCGTCATCGCGCAGATTTTGTCGAGGTTCGACGAGATGCTGCGATAGAGCAGCGAGCCGCAACGCGGACATTTCGCCGAAGTGCGTTGAGGCAGCGCACGTTTATGGAAGAGCGCGTCGCATTCGTGACACGCGATCAGATCATCCGGTTCGTTCGCGTTCATGGTCGAGGCCCGAGACGGGTCGAGCGTGTTGGTCGGGCGCCGCGAGGACCGGCTCCGAGCGGACTTAGCAAGCAGCGGGCCAGCACAAAAAGTATCAGCATGGTATCAAATGGCGAGTCGTTATCTGATTGCGCAGAGTGCTTCGCGCCACACGGAATTAAATCGCTGGTCCGCTCGTTAATACTTTGATGCCGGAATCCGGCGCGGGTCGCGCCGCTTCGTCGTGCCTCCATCGACCGTTGCACGCGTGGAATAGTTCGTTGCACGCGCGGCACGCAAAGACCCGGAAACATTGTGGAAAGCCGCCAAACCCGCGCCGGGACTGGCTTTGCCGGCTCAGTGCGGGCCATTTTGCGTGCGCTGGCAATTCGTTATCGTTGAGGTAGCATGGCGGCCTTGAATACTTGTCGTCAGCCGGCGACTGCGCCGGCCAACATTGAACACTTGAGGTGAAAGCAAAATGGAAAGCACCGCTCGCATCGCGGCGACGCCGCCGGCGCAACGCTACAGCGCCACGGCGATCGGCCTGCACTGGCTGATCGCGTTGTTGATCGTGTGCGGCTTCTGGCTCGGCTGGATCATGACCGACATTCCGGGCATCACGCCGACGAAGCTCAAGTACTTCTCATGGCACAAGTGGATCGGCGTGACGGTGTTCGCGCTCGCGCTGCTGCGCCTTATCTGGCGCGCGACGCACCAGGCGCCGTCGATGCCCGATGGCATGCCGCGCTGGCAGCAGGGCGCCGCGCATCTCACGCATTTTCTGCTCTATCTGCTGATGCTCGTCATTCCCGCGTCAGGTTATCTCTACAGCTCGGCGGCGGGCATTCAGGTGGTCTATCTCGGCGTGCTGCCGCTGCCGACGATCATCGGCCCGGACAAGGCGCTGAAGGCGACGCTGCGCATCGTCCATATCGTGCTGAACTACACGTTGCTGTTCTTCGTCGCGATGCACGTTCTCGCTGCGCTCAAGCATCATTTCGTCGATCGCGACGGCTTGCTCGGGCGCATGCTGCCGTTCCACAGATAAGCGCGCCGCATTGTTTCCTGGCCGTTGGCAGGGCGTTTCCCGGCGGCTGATTGTTATCGCGTTCTTATGATTTCCAATACCGGTCTGTTCGATCGAACCGTTTGAATAGGGCACACATGAAAGTGAAACTCAATCGTTGGTTGATGGCTACGGCGGCTTCGCTTGCGCTGGTCGCGGGCGCGCAGGCGCAGGTGGACGTGAGCAAGAGCACGGTGATTGCCACCTCGAAGCAGATGAACGTCCCCACCGACGGCAAGTTCAACAAGTTCAGCGCGCAAATCGCCTTCGATCCGGCGAAGCCGACCGCGGGCACGGCGAACATCACGATCGACACGGGCAGCTACGACCTTGGCGACGACGACTACAACAAGCAGGTACGCGGCGCGGAATGGTTCGATGCCGCCAAGTATCCGACCGCGACTTTCGTCTCCAGCGCGATCGCGCCGGCCGGCGGCAACAAGTACAACGTGACCGGCAAGATCACGATCAAGGGCAAGTCGCAGACGGTCACGGTTCCTGTGACGGTCACGCAGCAGGGCGCGACGGAAACCTTCGACGGCGCGCTGCCGATCAAGCGCACCCAGTTCGATGTCGGAACGGGTGAATGGAAAGATACGTCGATCGTCGCGGACGACGTCGTCATCAAGTTTCACATCGTTGCCGCGAAGAAGTGAGCGGCGCTTTTGTTACACACGACGCATATTCAGCGTACTTAGTTAGTCAGGAGAAGAACTTGAAAAAGCTTTCGATCATCGCCGCGGGCGCGGTTGCATTGGGTCTGTCGTTCGGCGCCTCGGTGAGCGCACTCGCCGCCGATACGTACAAGCTCGACCCGAACCACACCTATCCGAGCTTCGAGGCCGATCACTTCGGTGGCGTGTCGACGTGGCGCGGCAAGTTCAACAAGAGCAGCGGTGAAGTCACGCTCGATCGCGCGGCGAAGACGGGCACGGTGAACGTGACCATCGACCTTTCTTCGGTCAACACGGGCAATGTGAAGCTGGACGAGCATCTGCAGAAGGCCGAATTCTTCGATGTCGCGAAGTATCCGACGGCCGAGTACAAGGGCACGTCGATCAAGTTCGACGGCGACAAGCCTTCGGAAGTCATCGGCACGCTCACGATGCACGGCGTGACGAAGCCGATCAACCTGAAGGTCGAGAGCTTCAAGTGCTTCGTGAACCCGATGATGAAGAAGGAAGTGTGCGGCGTGGAAGCGACGACGACCTTCGATCGCGGCGACTTCGGGATGGATTACGGCAAGGCGTATGGTTTCAGCCTGAAGACGGTGCTGCATATTCAGGCCGAAGGCGTGAAGCAGTAAGTGTCTTCGGTTTTACCGGCAAGCCGCTTCGCGCGCCGACGCGAAGCGGCGCCGCATGACGTCAGGCGCTCCGGCGCCTTGCCTGAAGTTCTTCCATTTTCCCCCGCGTCTTCTCCTTTCCAGACAAGCTACAGACTTTTGCTGATTCGGCAAGGCGGACTGCTATTCTGCGCACGTCAGCAGCGTGCATGGCTGCATGAAAGTAAGATAAACAACCATCTGAAAAGCAAGCTGGTGCAATGAATAGCGACTCCAGAACCGATCTGAGCAACGTGACGGTATGTGCCGTGGACTCGCTCAATCCCCGGCTGGCGTCGCGTGCGTTGGGGATTTCGAGCAGACATTGCAAGTTCGGCGATGTCGTGCTCTTCACGCACGAAGAAATCGATACCGAAGCGCGAATCGTCACTACGCCTCACATCGCGTCGCGCGAGCAATATAACGATTTCATCCTCAAGAACGTCATTCGCCATATCCACACGCCGTGGGTCTTGCTCATCCAATGGGACGGTTACGTTGTCGATCCGTCGGCGTGGAGCGCGGACTTTCTGGACTACGACTATATCGGCGCGCGCTGGCCGGCGCATAACGATGGCATGGCCGTCGGAAATGGCGGATTCTCGCTGCGCTCGGCGAAACTCATGCATCTGCTTGCGAGCGATGAATTTCCGCTGCGTGACGGAATCAACGAAGACGAGCTGATCGGCCGGATTTATCGACCGGTTCTGGAGGCGCAACATGGCATCAAGTTCTCGCCCAATGAAGTTGCGGACCGGTTCTCATATGAAAATGCCGAGCCAACAGCGCCGACGTTCGGATTTCATTCTCCGCATAACTTTTTCCAACACCTGACTGACCTGGAACTAAAGGAACTGGTCGATATGGCGCATCCGGGCACGGTCGCCACGGACAGCATGATCTGCCTGCTGGCAAACTACCTCGTTCGCAATCGGCTCGTTCCGCTCAGGATCTTGTACTCCGGCATGATGAAAACGGTCGACGCCGATCATGTGCGAAAGACGCTCCTCAAAGTAGGCGTGAGCGCGGATCTGGCCGCATATTGCGTGTCGCTTTGCGAAGCGCTGATCCGCGAGCCTGCGCCCTGAACGGTTCCGGGTTGAGCGAATTCTGTCGGGCTGAAGGCGGTGAGCCGGAAACAAAAAGGGCCGTCTTTCACAGACCGGCCCTTTTGCTTTTCCAGGCAGACGCCAGGTTCACGCTCAAACCTGCGCCCCCGCGTTCGGATCGTTCGGATCGAACTTGTCTTTCTTGTCCTTCACGAGATCTTCGCGCTTCACGCCGAACCACATCGCGAGCGCCGCCGCGACGAACACCGACGAATAGATACCGAACAGAATACCGACGGTGAGCGCCAGCGCGAAATAATGCAGCGTCGGGCCGCCGAAGAAGAACATCGACAGCACCATCATTTCCGTACAGCCGTGGGTGATGATGGTTCGCGACATCGTGCTCGTGATCGCGTGATCGATCACTTCCTTCACCGTCATCTTGCGCTGCTTGCGGAAGGTTTCGCGAATCCGGTCGAAGATGACCACCGACTCGTTCACCGAGTAGCCGAGCACCGCGAGAATCGCCGCCAGCACGGACAGCGAGAACTCCCACTGGAAGAACGCAAAGAAGCCGAGAATGATCACCACATCGTGCAGGTTCGCGATGATGCCCGCCACCGCGTATTTCCATTCGAAGCGGAACGACAGATAGATCACGATGCCGATGACCACGCACGCAAGCGCGAGCAGGCCGTTCGTCACGAGTTCCTTGCCGACCTGCGGACCGACGAACTCGACGCGTTGCAGCTTCACTTCGGCGTTGTCGGCCTTGAGCGCGGTCATCACCTGATCGCTCTGCTGCGCGGACGTGAGACCCTGCTTGAGCGGCAGACGAATCAGCACGTCCTGCGACGTACCGAAGTTCTGCACCTGCGCGTCGGGGTAGCCGAGCCTTGCCATCGAACCGCGCACCGGTTCGAGCTGCGCGGCTTGCGGATACTGCACCTCGACGACCGTGCCGCCGGTGAACTCCACCGACAGATGCAGGCCGCGATGCACGAGAAAAAATACGGCCACGAGAAACGTCACGAACGAAATCACGTTGAAGATCAACGCGCGTTCCATGAACGGCAAGTCGCGGCGGATGCGGAAGAATTCCATTGTCTATCTCTCCGGACTCTGCGGAATCAGCGGGACTCGCCCGGTTTCTGTTGATCGATGCCGGGGCCCGAACGACGGCGCACCGTCGGCTTGCCCGTGCGCGCTTGCGCTTGAGCTGCCGGGCGCGGCGCAGCCGCCGCCGTCTTCGTCTTGCCCTTCGCGGTCTTCACGATTTCGTCGACAGGCGATTCGTCGCCGCGTTGCGCCGCGAGATACGCCGCCGCGGCCGCTTCGGCATTCGAGCCTTCCGGACGCCACACCTGACCGATTGCGAGCGACTTCAGCTTCTTCTTGCCGCCGTACCACAGGTTCACGAGCCCGCGCGAGAAGAACACCGCCGAGAACATCGACGTGAGAATGCCGATACAGTGCACGACCGCAAAGCCGCGCACCGGGCCCGAACCGAATGCGAGCAGCGCCAGACCGGCGATCAGCGTGGTCACGTTCGAGTCGAGAATCGTCGCCCAGGCGTGCTTGAAGCCTTCCTGGATCGCGGTCTGCGGCGGCGCGCCGTTACGCAGTTCCTCGCGGATACGTTCGTTGATCAGCACGTTCGCGTCGATCGCCATACCGAGCGCGAGCGCGATAGCCGCGATACCCGGCAAGGTCAGCGTCGCCTGCAGGAGCGAGAGCACCGCGACCAGCAACAGAAGGTTGACCGAGAGCGCCAGCATCGAGAACACGCCGAACAGCAGGTAGTACGCGACCATGAAGACGGCGATCGCGGCGAAACCGTAGGTCACCGAATCGAAGCCCTTCTTGATGTTGTCCGCGCCGAGGCTCGGGCCGACCGTGCGTTCCTCGATGATGTCCATCGGCGCCGCGAGCGAACCGGCGCGCAGGAGCAGCGCGAGGTCGGTGGCGGCCTGCGGGGTCGGCTGGCCGGTGATCGAGAAGCGGTCGCCGAGCTCGGACTGGATCGTCGCGACCGTCAGCACTTCGCCTTTGCCCTTTTCGAACAGGACCATGGCCATCGGCTTGCCGATGTTGTCGCGCGACACGGCCGACACCGCTCGGCCGCCGGCGGAGTCCAGCCGGATGTTGACGGACGGGCGCTGATGATCGTCGAAGCCCGCCGACGCATCGATGATGCGGTCGCCCGTGAAAATCACCTGCTTGCGCAAGAGCACGAGGCGATCGCCCTGCTTGAACGCTTCGTCGCCGGGCGGCACAGCGTCGTTCGGACCGATGTAGGTGTTGACCGGATCGGCGAGGCGCGCTTCGAGCGTCGCCGTGCGGCCGATGATGTCCTTCGCCTTCGCGGTGTCCTGCACGCCCGGCAGCTCGACCACGATGCGGTCCGAGCCCTGCTGCTGGATCACCGGCTCCGCGACGCCGAGTTCGTTCACGCGGTTATGCAGCGTCGTGATGTTCTGCTTGAGCGCGCTGTCCTCGACGGTCTTCTGCGCAGCCGCCGAGAACGTGCCGACCACCTGGAAGCCGTCGCCGCCCTGGCGCGTCACCCATTGCAGTTCCGACACGCCAGTCTGGAGCTGCGTGCGCGCGCTGTCGGCGCTGTCCTGATCCGAGAAGTTCACGACGACCGACTGCCCGATGCGGTTCACGCCGCCATCGCGGATATTGCGGTCGCGCAGATACGTGCGCGCGTCGGCGGCGTCGGAGTCGAGCTTCTTGTTGAGCGCGCCGGCCATGTCGACCTGCAGCAGGAAGTGCACACCGCCGCGCAAGTCGAGACCGAGGTACATCGGCAGTGCGTGCAGGGCCGTCAGCCAGCGCGGCGAAGCGCTCTGCAGGTTCAGCGCGACGATGTACTGCGGATCGGCCGGATCCGTGTTGAGCGTCTTCGAGAGAAGGTCCTTCACGTGCAACTGCGTGTCGGTGTCCTTCAGGCGCACGCGGATGTTCGCGTTCAGTTGCGAATTATCGAAGGTGACTTCGTCGGCCTTGATATTGTTCGCGGCGAGCGCGGCTTCGACGTTCGCAAGCGTCGAAGAATCGAGCTTGACCGTCGCCTTGCCGCTCGACACCTGAACTGCGGGCGCCTCGCCGAAGAAGTTGGGGAGCGTGTACACGAGGCCGATGACGAGCGCCACCAGCATCACGACATACTTCCAGAGGGGATAACGATTCATGGGAATGGCCGACCGGAAAGTTGGCTTCGGAGGAGAGGGCGTCCGGCGTTATGCGCGATGAGCCGGTGATGAAGGATCGGACGGCTCGGTGAGCGAGGCCGCGCCGGACGCGGTGGAACGAGTGGCCTTACAGCGACTTGATCGTGCCCTTCGGGAGAATGGTGGTCACAGCCGCTTTCTGGATCGTGATTTCCGTGCCTTCGGCGATTTCCACGCCCACGTAAGCATCCGTGACCTTCGTGATCTTGCCGACGATACCGCCGTTGGTCACCACTTCATCGCCCTTGGCCATGGCGGCGAGCATGTTGCGATGCTCCTTCTGACGCTTCATCTGCGGACGGATCATGATGAAGTACAGCACCGCGAACATCAGGATCAGCGGCAGGAAGCTCATCAGGCTCGATTCCGCGCCACCCGCGGTTACGCCTTGTGCAAAGGCATTGGAAATGAACGACACGTTGGTCTCTCCGTTAAAACGTCACAAATACGTTCGAAAAACTCGAATGGAAATTAGCCCGGTATTCTACCACTCGCCCACGACGCGACACTCCGGGAATGCGCTTTGTCATCAAGCCGTTACGACTCGCATTTCCGGACTTTCGCTGCATGCTCGGCAAACAGTAGAAAGGCAATTGTAATACTGCCGCGCCATTTCAAGACGCGGCTCAATCGACTCCGCGCGCACGATTTTCCGCGAACGTCTTGCGGAATGCTTCGAACGAGTGATTTTCGATCGATGCCCGCACTTCGCCGATCAATTGCAGGTAGTAGTGCAGGTTGTGAATCGTGTTCAGTTGCGCGCCGAGAATTTCACCGACGCGATGCAGATGGTGCAGATACCCGCGCGTGAAGTTCTGGCATGTGTAGCAGCCGCAGCTTTCGTCGAGCGGCTTCATCGAATTCTTGTGCGTCGCGTTCTTGATCTTGAGATCGCCGAAACGCGTGAAGAGCCAGCCGTTGCGTGCGTTGCGGGTAGGCATCACGCAGTCGAACATGTCGACGCCCGCCGCGACGCCCGCGACGAGATCCTCCGGCGTGCCGACGCCCATCAGGTAATGCGGCTTGTCGGCGGGCAGCTTCGGACCGATGTGGTTCAGCACGCGCATCATGTCTTCCTTCGGCTCGCCGACGGAAAGCCCGCCGATCGCGAGACCGTGAAAGCCGATCTCGGAAAGACCCGCGAGCGATTCGTCGCGCAGATCCTCGAACATTCCGCCCTGCACGATGCCGAAGAGCGCGTTCGGGTTGCCGAGCCGGTTGAATTCGTCGATGGACCGCTTCGCCCAGCGCATCGACATGCGCATGGAATCCGCAGCGTCCTTGTGCGAGGTCGGAATGCCGTTGGTCGAGTAGGGCGTGCATTCGTCGAACTGCATGACGATGTCGGAGTTCAGCACCTTCTGTATCTGCATCGACACTTCGGGCGAAAGGAAGAGCCGGTCACCGTTGATCGGCGACGCGAACGTCACGCCTTCTTCGGTGATCTTGCGCAGTTCGCCGAGCGAAAACACCTGAAAGCCGCCCGAATCGGTGAGGATCGGCCGGTTCCAGCCCATGAATTTGTGCAAGCCGCCGTGCGCGCCGATGACTTCCAGCCCCGGACGCAGCCACAGGTGGAACGTGTTGCCGAGGATGATCTGCGCGCGCAGCTCCTCGAGCTCGCGCGGCTGGATCGCCTTGACGGTGCCGTAGGTTCCGACCGGCATGAAGATCGGCGTTTCGACGACGCCGTGATTGAGCGTGAGGCGCCCGCGGCGCGCCTGGCCGTCGGTCGTCAGCAATTCGAACTTGAGCCCGTTCTCGGGCGGGGTGTGGTTGGCGGTCATCAGAATTCCTGCCACTGGAAAACAGTCCAGCGCATTGGTTGAAAAAACTAGTCGCGGCGCGTCAGCAGCATGGCGTCGCCGTAACTGAAGAAACGGTACTTCTCCTCGATCGCGTGACGATATGCATCGCGAATCGTTTCCATGCCGGCGAACGCCGACACGAGCATCAGCAGCGTCGATTTCGGCAGATGGAAGTTCGTCACCAGCCGGTCGACGACGCGAAATTCGTAGCCAGGCGTGATGAAGATATCGGTTTCGGCCTGCGTCGCGGCGAGCGGCCGGCCGGCGCTTGCCGCATCGCGCGCGGCGGCTTCGAGCGCGCGCATCGACGTCGTGCCGACCGCGATCACCTTGTTGCCGCGCGCCTTCACCGCCGCGATGCGATCGACGAGCGATTGCGGCAGGTCGTACCACTCGGTGTGCATCTTGTGCTCCGCGATGTTCTCCACGCGCACCGGCTGGAACGTGCCCGCGCCGACGTGCAGCGTCAACGTCGCGCGCTCGACGCCGCCGGCATCGAGTTCGGCGAAAAGGGCGTCGTCGAAATGCAGGCCCGCAGTCGGCGCGGCCACCGCGCCGGGATTGGCCGCATAAACGGTCTGATAGCGCGTTTCGTCGTAGGCGTCGGCGTCGTGCTCGATATAGGGCGGCAGCGGCAAGCGCCCGTATTGCTCGATGAGCGTCAGGCATTCGGCCGGAAAGTGCAGCGTGTAGAACGGCTCGACGCGCTCGCCGACGGTCACGTCGAATGCATCCGCAAGGCGGATCGTGGTGCCTTCGACCGGGCTCTTGCTCGCGCGGATCTGCGCGAGCGCCGTGGTCGCGCCGGTCAGCCGCTCGACCAGCACCTCGACGCGCCCGCCACTGGCCTTCTGGCCGAAGAAGCGCGCCTTCAGGACTTTGGTATCGTTGAACACCAACAAATCGCCCGGCGCGATCAGATCGGGAAGTTCGGAGAAGCGCCGATCGACGAGCGTGGCGGGCGTGATGCGGTTGTCGACCTCGAGCAGGCGGCTCGCGCTGCGCTCGGCGAGCGCACTCTGCGCGATCAGCTCGGGCGGCAGATTAAAATCGAAATCGGAAAGCGTGAACATGGCGTGACTGGGTGACGCAACTTAGGCGCGAACAGGACGCGAAAAAACCGCAATCGCGCCGAACAAACCTCATATTGTACTTGCGAAGAGAGTCAATGCCCTTGTCCGACCGCCGCCTGGCTTCCCCGACCGACGCACTCCCGACCGCGGACGAAGCCGACGCGCCTGTCGCGCGCAAGCGGGCGAAGACGGCGGAAAGCGCCGGGAAAAAAACCAAACCGGTCGTGAGGACGGCGGACAAGCTCGCGAAGCTGGGCCTGAAATCGGACATCGATCTCGTATTGCATCTGCCGATGCGCTACGAGGACGAGACCTCGCTCACGCCCATCGGCGAACTGATTCCCGGCGATATTGCCCAGACCGAAGGCGTCGTGTTCGACAACGAGATCGCGTATCGGCCGCGTCGCCAGTTGCTCGTGAAGATTCACGACGACGCAGGCGACGAGCTTACGCTGCGCTTCCTCAACTTCTACGGCTCGCAGGTCAAGCAGATGGCCATCGGCGTGCGCCTGCGCGTGCGTGGCGATGTGCGCGGCGGCTTCTTCGGGATGGAGATGGTGCATCCGGCGGTGCGTCCCGTCGATGACGACACGCCGCTGCCGCAAGCGCTCACACCGGTTTATCCGTCCACAGCGGGCATTTCGCAGGCGTACTTGCGCAAGGCCATCGACTCGGCCATTTCCCGCGTGTCGCTGCCGGAACTGCTGCCCGAGCCGATCGCGCGCGCGCATCTCGCGCCGCTGAACCTGCCCGGCCTGCTCGACGCCGTTAAGACGCTGCATCATCCGCGCGCGGATTCGGATGAAACCGCGCTCATCGACGGCACGCATCCGGCGTGGACGCGCATCAAATTCGAGGAATTGCTCGCGCAGCAACTGTCGCTCAAGCGCGCACACGAGGAGCGACGCACGCGCGCCGCGCCCGCGATGCCGCGCCGCCTGCCCGACGATGACGCGTCGCTCGTCGTGAGGCTGTTGCGCACGCTGCCTTTCGCGCTGACCGGCGCGCAGCAGCGCGTGGTCGCGGAAATCGCGGGCGAACTGACGCTCGCGCATCCGATGCAGCGTCTGCTTCAAGGCGATGTCGGCAGCGGCAAGACGATCGTCGCGGCGCTGGCGGCGGCACAGGCCATCGACGCCGGATATCAGGCCGCGCTCATGGCGCCGACCGAAATCCTCGCGGAGCAGCACGCGCGCAAACTCCGCGGCTGGCTGGAGCCGCTGGGCGTCACTGTCGCGTGGCTCGCGGGCAGCCTTAAGGCGAAGGAAAAGCGCGCCGCGATCGAGGCGGCGGCGCTCGGCACGGCCAAGCTCGTCATCGGCACGCACGCGATCATTCAGGATGCGGTGGAGTTCGCGCGCCTCGGACTCGTGATCGTCGACGAGCAGCATCGCTTCGGCGTCGCGCAACGGCTTGCCCTGCGGGCGAAAGCCCTGAATGCGGCGGACGGCGCGCGCGACTTCCAGCCGCATCAACTGATGATGTCCGCGACGCCGATCCCGCGCACGCTCGCGATGACCTACTACGCGGATCTCGACGTCTCGACCATCGACGAACTTCCGCCCGGCCGCACGCCGATCCTCACCAAGGTGGTGTCCGACGGCAGGCGCGACGAAATTATCGGCCGCGTGCGTGAAGCGGCGCTGACCGGACGGCAGGTGTACTGGGTCTGTCCGCTGATCGAGGAAAGCGAGACGCTGCAGTTGCAGACGGCCGTCGAGACCTACGAGACGCTGGTTGCCGCGCTGCCCGAACTGCGCGTCGGGCTGGTTCACGGCCGGCTCGCACCCGCCGAAAAAGCGGCGGTGATGGACGCGTTCTCGCGCAACGAAGTGCAACTGCTCGTCGCGACGACGGTGATCGAAGTCGGCGTCGACGTGCCGAATGCGTCGCTGATGGTGATCGAGCATGCGGAGCGTTTCGGTCTCGCGCAACTGCATCAGTTGCGCGGGCGCGTGGGTCGGGGCAGCGCGGCGTCCGTGTGCGTGCTGATGTATTCGAACCCGCTGTCGCAGACCGCCCGCGCGCGCCTGAAAACCATGCGTGAGACGACCGATGGCTTCGAGATCGCTCGCCGCGATCTCGAGATTCGCGGCCCCGGCGAATTTCTCGGCGCGCGGCAATCGGGTGAAGCGATGTTGCGCTTCGCGAGTCTCGAAAACGATGGCTGGCTGATCGAACCGGCGCGCGCCGCCGCCGATCAGATGCTCGCGCAGTTCCCCGAGGCCGTCACGCGGCACCTCGCGCGCTGGCTCGGCGCGAGGGAGCACTATTTGAAGGCCTGACTGAACTCGCGCGGGTCATGTCGGTCCCTATTTAGCCGGCGCGGACCGGCGATTCGGCAGAAGTTGTCGAACGACGGCACGCAGGTGTATAACTCAAACCTATTGAATCAATGTATTTCATTGGCCGCCAATGACCCTCACTGAACTGAAGTACATCGTCGCGGTCGCGCGCGAGCGGCATTTCGGCCGCGCGGCCGAGGCGTGCTTCGTCAGCCAGCCGACGCTGTCGGTGGCAATCAAGAAGCTCGAAGACGAACTCAACGTGCAGATCTTCGAGCGCGGCACGAGCGAAGTCAGCGTGACGCCGATCGGCGAGCAGATCGTGACGCAAGCGCAGCGCGTGCTCGAACAGACGCTCGCCATCAAGGAAATCGCCAAGCAGGGCAAGGATCCGCTCGTCGGTCCGTTGCGCCTCGGCGTGATCTACACCATCGGACCGTATCTGCTGCCCACGCTCGTCAAGCAGATGATCAAGTCGGTCCCGCAGATGCCGCTGATGCTCCAGGAGAACTACACGCTCAAGCTGATCGAGCTGCTGAAGCAGGGCGAAATCGATGTCGCGATCATGGCGCTGCCGTTCCCCGAAACCGGGCTGATGGTGCGCGCGCTCTATGACGAGCCGTTCGTCGTCGCGATGCCTTCCGGACACGCGTGGGAGAACCGCGCGAAGATCGATCCGGACGATCTCAAGCAGGAAACCATGCTGCTGCTCGGCAGCGGTCACTGCTTCCGCGATCACGTGCTCGGCGTATGCCCCGAATTGATGCGCTTCTCGCAGAACGCGGACGGCATCCAGAAGACGTTCGAAGGCTCCTCGCTGGAGACGATCCGTCATATGGTCGCGAGCGGCGTCGGAATTACGGTGCTGCCGCGCATGTCGGTGAGCGAGGTGAAGCCGCACGCGGGGGGCATCGATTCGGGTCTGCTCAGCTACGTGCCGTTCGATGAACCGGTGCCGGACCGGCGCGTCGTGCTGGCATGGCGCAAGAGTTTCACGCGCATGCCTGCCATCGACGCCATCTGCGAAGCGATCGCCAATTGCGATTTGCCGGGCGTGAGAAAGCTCGACATGCCTGTCGCCGTGAACTGATCGACCTTTTCCCTGAAACGCCGCGCTCTGGCAACGGAGCGCGGCGTTTTCGTTTGGCGCACGCCTGAAGGCAAAGCTGGCGCGAAGTTCGGCCTATCGAATAGATAAATTTAATCGAATTAAAAATGTCGATAGTCTAAGTTAGGATTCTCTCACTGCCGGTTCTCGGCCGACATCACGACAGAGAGAGGATTCCATGACCGCCACGACCTTCTTCGACCGCTGGAACAGCCTGCGCGACATGACGGTTTCGATCCTCGCCGATTTCGCTCGCGTCGCCTGAAGCGCGCGGCTCGCATCATCCCACGCAACCCAAAAAAGCAGGAGCATCACGATGACGACTCAACGACTCACGACCGCAGCAGGCGCACCCGTCGGCGACAACCAGAACTCTCAGACCGCTGGCCCGCGCGGCCCGGTCACGCTGCAGGATTTCTGGCTCGTCGAGAAACTCGCCCACTTCGACCGCGAAGTGATTCCGGAGCGCCGCGTGCACGCGAAGGGCTCGGGCGCGTTCGGCACGTTTCGCGTGACGCACGATATCTCGCGCTATACGAAGGCGAAGTTGTTCGCCGACATCGGCAAGGAAACGCCGATCTTCATGCGCTTCTCGACGGTCGCGGGCGAGCGCGGCGCCGCCGACGCCGAGCGCGACGTGCGCGGCTTCTCGCTCAAGTTCTATACGGAAGAGGGAAACTGGGACGTCGTCGGCAACAACACGCCGGTGTTCTTCATCCGCGATCCGCTCAAGTTTCCCGACTTCATTCACACGCAAAAACGCGATCCGTACACGAACATGCGCAGCAATGTCGCGGCGTGGGATTTCTGGTCGCGTCACCCGGAATCGCTGCATCAGGTGACGATTCTCATGAGCGACCGTGGCATTCCGAAAAACTACCGGCAGATGCACGGCTTCGGATCGCACACGTTTTCGTTCGTCAACAAGGACGGCGAGCGCTTCTATGTGAAGTTCCACTTCAAGTCGCAGCAACCGCTCGACCATTACACGGATGCCGAAGCCGCGGCGGTGATCGCGAACGATCGCGAAAGCGCGCAGCGTGACCTCGTGGAGAACATCGACAACGGCAACTTCCCGCGCTGGAATTTCCGCATTCAGGTGATGACGGAAGAAGAGGCGGCGAAGTCGAAGGTGAATCCGTTCGACATCACCAAAGTGTGGTCGCACAAGGACTATCCGCTGATCGACGTCGGTGTGATCGAGTTGAATCGCAACGCGCAGAATTACTTCGCGGATGTCGAGCAGGCCGCGTTCTCGCCGGCGAACGTGGTGCCGGGCATCGGCTTCTCGCCGGATCGCCTGTTGCAGGGCCGCCTGTTCTCGTATGGCGACACGCAGCGTTATCGTCTCGGCATCAATCATCACCAGATTCCGGTGAATGCGCCGCGCGCGCCGATCGCCAATCCGTTTCATCGCGATGGCGCAATGCGCACCGATGGCAATCTCGGCGGGCGCGTGAATTACGAGCCGAACCGCTACGGCGAATTCGCGCAGGACGCCAACGCGAACGAGCCGCCGCTCGCGGGCGGCACGGTGCATCGCTACGACCATCGCGAGGACGACGACTACTACAGCCAGCCGGCGGCGCTGTTCAGGCTCTTCGACGACGCGCAGCGCGAGCGCTTCTTCGGCAACATCGCGCGGCACATTCATGGCGTGCCGAACGAAATCGTCGCGCGGCAACTCGGGCATTTCCGCCGCATCGATGCAGCTTACGCGCAGGGCGTGATCGACGCGCTCGCGAAGCTCGGCCAGTACGTCGACGAGAAAGATACCGCCGCTGCGTGACGGCGGCGCTGGGATACACCGGGAGAAAACATCATGTCGCAAGCGTTGAAGCACATCTCACAGGCGGTCGACCACATCGAAGCATCCAGCCGTCAGGCGTCGCGCGGCGTGCGCGTCGCGATTGCATTCGGCATCGTCGCGGCGGGCTATGGACTCGTCGTGGCGAGCGGTGTCGTCGGCGCCTGAGTGTCGTCGAAGCGTTCGACAGACTTGCGAAGCAATACGGCGCTTCCTGTTTCTCTACGATAAACTGTCGAGCGCTCGAAACGCCGCGCGGCAAGGCGATGCGCGCGGCGTTCGCAACGTTCGAATCACTCTCTCACGGAGTCATCATGGCGAAGAAAGGCACTGCACCTGCCGTCAACATCGGCATCAGCGACAAAGACCGCAAGAAGATCGCCGACGGGCTGTCCCGGCTGCTGGCCGATACGTACACGCTCTATCTGAAGACGCACAACTTTCACTGGAACGTCACGGGTCCGATGTTCAACACGCTGCATCTGATGTTCGAGACGCAGTACAACGAACTCGCGCTCGCCGTCGATTCGATCGCGGAACGCATCCGCGCGCTGGGCGTGCATGCGCCGGGCAGCTACAAGGAATTCGCGAAGCTGTCGTCAATCCCGGAAGCGGACGGCGTGCCGGCTGCCGAAGACATGATCCGTCAGCTGGTGGAAGGTCAGGAAGCGGTGGTGCGCACGGCGCGCGAGATTTTCCCGGCGACCGAAGCCGCGAACGACGAGCCGACGGCCGACCTGCTCACGCAACGCATGCAGACGCACGAGAAGACCGCGTGGATGCTGCGCGCGATGCTGGCCTGATGCTTCTTCCGTTTCGAAGCGATGAAACCCCGCTCTCAAGCGGGGTTTTTGCTTTTGAGGATGTCCCGGCACGCTGATCTAAAATAGCCGGATCGCGTTTCTCTGCCTCGACATTCGCCATGCTCGCCCGTCTTCCGCTTTACATGCGCCTCGTGCGCCTCGACAAGCCCATCGGCAGCCTGTTGCTGCTATGGCCGACGCTCAACGCATTGTGGATCGCGTCCGATGGCCGTCCGTCGCCGATGCTGCTCGTCATCTTCACGATCGGCACGATCCTGATGCGCTCGGCGGGCTGCGCGATCAACGACTACGCCGACCGCGATTTCGACCGCCACGTGAAGCGCACCGCCGAGCGGCCGATCACGTCGGGCAAGATCAAGGCATGGGAAGCGGTGGCGCTCGCGGCGGCGCTCGCGCTCGTCGCGTTCCTGCTGATCCTGCCGCTCAACACGCTAACCAAGGAGTTGTCGGTGTTCGCGCTGTTCGTCGCGGGCACGTATCCGTTCACCAAGCGCTTCTTCGCGATTCCGCAGGCGTATCTCGGCATCGCGTTCGGCTTCGGCATCCCGATGGCCTTCGCCGCCGTGCAGAACCACGTGCCGATGCTCGCGTGGATCATGCTCGCGGCGAACGTGTTCTGGTCGGTCGCGTACGACACCCAATACGCGATGGTCGACCGCGACGACGACATCAAGATCGGCATTCGCACGTCCGCGCTCACGTTCGGCCGATACGACGTGCTGGCCGTCATGCTGTGTTACGCGGTGACGCTCGCGATCTACGTGGGCATCGGCATCGCACTGGGATATGGCTGGCTCTACTGGCTAGGCTGGCTCGCGGCGGCGGGTTGCGCGGTGTATCACTACGGGCTGATCCGCAATCGCGAGCGGATGGCGTGCTTCGCGGCGTTCAAGCATAACAACTGGCTCGGAGGGATGCTGTTCGCGGGAATCGCCCTTCACTACGCGTTTTCGAGTTGAGCCCTTTTGCGTGGATCGAGTGCCCGCAACGTGCGCAACGCACGTTGCGTAAAACCATAGCTCGCTGCTTTATGTCAATCTGCGAAATGGTTTGAGAACGAAAAATTTGATCACATCGCGGCGTCGCGGCCTTATGTTTTGATAACGTCGTGCGCCAGTCAAACGATTGGTTGCCCGGGAACGCTCAAAGCAAAGCCTCCCGTGGCGCCCGGTGATTCTCACGAACGCACCGTCCCTTCCCTCGGCAAGCCGGTTGAACACTGCGGGGTTTTCCGCGCGGTGGCAATCGTTCGCTTGCTTCATTTTCAGCGTGTGAATCATGGGTTCTCTTGCTCGCTTCGATCTGGCTGCACTCGTTTCCCGGAATCGGGTCACACATCTCATTGAAACCGGTTATGGAAAGGGCGATTCTTGCCGAGCCGCATTGTCCGCCGGGTTCACCAAAGCGCTGTCCTGCGAAATCTTCAAGCCGCTTTTCGCAGAGGCGGAACAAAGCGAACGTCTCCATGTGGCGAATGCTGACAGTCTTGCCTTTTTGCGCTCGGCCCCGGTGGAAGACACACTGGCCGGGCGACGCTGCCTCGTTTTTCTGGACGCGCATTATCCCGGCGCGGACTATGGCGGCAACAGCTATATCAGCCAGGAGCATGCTCCGACCGAGCGCCTGCCGCTGCTCGCTGAACTCGAACTCCTGCGCGGCCGGACGGCTAACGCACTCATCGTGCTGGACGATGTGCGCATCTACCGGCGCGACTTCCGGACGAACGCAGGGACCCTTCCGGATTGGGTCGAGAACGGCTTCGATCAGGAAGCGGCGTTCCTCGAATTGCTCGCGTCGTTCGAGTCCACGCATACGGTGCACTGGCATGGAGAGGATACGGGCTACGCGGTGCTATGGCCGCGTGCGTGGGGCGAGTACGGGCTGAAGAAATGGGTCGTTCCCGGCGATCAGACGCAGCCGTTTGTGCTGACGCTGGGTGTTCCGGGTACGACGTGCATATCGGTCAATCGCCGTCTGCTCGACGCTCGCTTCGGCAATCGCTGGCTCGTGGGCAAGGGGCTCGATATCGGCGGCGGCAACGACAGCATCGCGCTGTATAGCACGTTGTTTCCGCGCATCGAGAGCGTGACGGTCTATGAGTGGGCGCAGGGGGACGCGCAATACCTCGAGAACGTTCGGGACAACAGCTTCGACTTCGTCTATTCGGGGCACTGCCTCGAACACGTGATGGACCCGCGCGTCGCGTTGCGCCACTGGTTGCGCGTGCTCAAGCCGGGCGGCCATCTAGTCATCACCGTGCCGGACGAGGACATGTACGAGCAAGGTGTATGGCCGTCGACATTCAACACCGACCACAAGCACACGTTCACCCTCTTCAAGCGCAAAAGCTGGTCGCCTGTGTCGATCAACGTGCTCGATTTGCTGCGCGATTTCGAACGCGAAGTCAGCGTGAAGAAGGCCGAACTGCTGGATCACAGCTTCATGCACGGCATGGAGCGCTTCGACCAGACGCGGACTGCCTTCGCGGAGTGCGGCATCGAGTTCGTCGTGCAGAAGCTTTGAGCGAGCGCGGCGCGCGTGCTTGCGCGCGCCGCTCGTTCAGGGTGGCGTCGCTCGATCAGGCGCCGCCCAGTTCATCCCCCATCTCTTTCGCCCGCGCTTGCGCCGCCAGTGCGCCGCGCACGATCGCGTCCTTCACGCCCTGAGCATCGAACGAGGCGAGCGCGGCCGCCGTGGTGCCGCCCTTCGACGTCACGCGCTCGCGCAGCACGCTCGCCGGCTCGCCCGATTGCGCCGCCAGTTGCGCCGCACCCGTGAACGTGGCGACCGCGAGCGCGCGGCCTTGCTCCTCGTCCATGCCGAGCTGGCGGGCCGCTTCCTGCATCGCTTCGATGAAATAGAACACGTAGGCCGGGCCGCTGCCGGAGATCGCCGTGACCGCGTCGAGCTTGGCTTCGTCGTCGAACCAGACGGCCGTGCCGACCGCTTCCAGGACCTGGCTGCTGAGCGCCTTCGCCGCGTCGCTCACGCCGGGCAGCGCGGCCAGACCCGTCACGCCCATGCCGATCAGCGCCGGCGTGTTCGGCATCGTGCGCACGATCTGCGTATAGCCGTTCAGCCAGCGCGAAAGATCCGTCGCGCGGATGCCCGCCGCGATGCTGATGATCGTCTGCTTCGACAGATGCGGCGCGAGCGCTTCGGCCACACTCTTGAGCACTTGCGGCTTCACGGCGAGCACGATCGCGTCGTAACCGGCGAGCGTTGCATCGACGGCCGCGCCGGTCGCGATGCCGAACTGTTTCGCCGTGCGCTCGCGCGCTTCGTCGTTGATGTCGACGGCGTAGATGTCGGACGGCTGGACGCCGCGCTTGATCAGACCGCCGATGAGCGCCGCGGCCATGTTGCCGCCGCCGATGAATGCAATTTTCATGGTTGAAGGTGAGGTCAGGTGGTGTAAGTGCGCGCGCCAAAAATGGCGGTGCCGATACGTACGATCGTCGCGCCTTCGATCACGGCGGCTTCGAGATCGGCGGACATGCCCATCGAGAGCGTGTCGAGTTCGAGGCCATCGGCGCGTAGCGTGTTCATCAACTCGCGCAGGCGGACATGCGGCGCGCGTTGCGCATCGAGGGTATCGGCGGGCTCGGGTATCGCCATCAGGCCGCGCAAACGCAGGCCGGGCAGGGCGGCGACCGCGTGCGCGAGCGCGGTGGCTTCATCCGGCTCGACGCCGCTCTTCGACGCCTCGCCGCTCACGTTGACCTGAATGCACACGTTGAGCGCGGGCGTGCCTTCGGGACGTTGCGCGGAGAGCCGCTCCGCGATCTTGAGCCGGTCGATGGAATGCACCCAGTCGAACTGCTCGGCGACGAGCTTCGTCTTGTTCGATTGCAGCGGCCCGATGAAATGCCATTCGATGTCGCCGCGCAGATCACCGAGCGCGGCGATCTTCGCGATGCCTTCCTGCACGTAGTTCTCGCCGAACGCGCGCTGGCCGGCGTCGAAGGCGGCGCGCACGTCGTCGGCGGGAAAGGTCTTGGACACGGCGAGCAGCTTGATGGACGCCGCATCGCGCGACGCGCTTTGCGCGGCCTTCGCGATGCGTCGACGGACTTCTTCGAGGTGTTGAGCGATGGACATACCTGAGACAGCCATGAGAACCATCCGGCCATTATACGAATCGCTCAACCGTACAGCAGATGCTCCAGCAGTTGAATCCAGTGCGTGACGGGCGTCGACGTGCCGCTTTGCAGATGCGCGATGCAGCCGACATTGGCCGATACGATCATCTGCGGCTCCAGCTTCTCCAGCCGGTCGAGCTTCTGATTGCGCAGCGTGTACGAGAGCTTCGGCTGCAGGACCGAATACGTCCCCGCCGATCCGCAGCACAAGTGGCTGTCGGCGGGCAGGCGCACTTCGAGCCCGAGCGCGGTCAGCAATTGCTCGACGCGTCCGCGAATCTGCTGTCCGTGCTGCAACGTGCACGGCGGATGGAACGCCACGGTATGCACGCCGCGCCGACGCGAAAGCGCGACGAGCTCCTCCTCGTACATCGGCAGGATTTCGGCGAGATCGCGCGTCAGGTCGACGATCTTCTGCGCCTTTTCCGCGTACGCCGGATCGTTGCGCAACAGATGCGCGTACTCCTTCACCGTCGCGCCGCAGCCCGACGCGTTCATCACGATCGCCTCGACGCCGCTTTCCACATACGGCCACCATGCGTCGATGTTGTTGCGCACGTCGTCGAGCGCGTCTTCGTTGTAGCCGAGATGCAGGCGGATCGCGCCGCAGCAGCCCGCGGACGGCGCCGTGACGATCTCGATGCCGAGCGCGTCGAACACGCGGGCCGTTGCGGTGTTGACGTTAGGCATCATCGCCGGTTGCACACAGCCGGCGAGCATCAGCATCTTGCGTTCATGCTTGTTCGTGGGCGCCGCGAGCGGCCGCTCGGGCACGGGAATCTTCGCGCGCAGCTTGCGCGGCAGGATGCCGCGGAACTGCTGCCCGAGCTTCATCGCGGGCGTGAAGAGCGTGCTGTTCGGCAGGAAGCTCGCGAGGAGGCGCCGTTGCAGGCGCTGGCGCATCGGCCGCTCGACCTTTTCTTCGACGATCTTGCGCCCGATCTCGACGAGCCGTCCGTACTGCACGCCCGATGGACACGTGCTTTCGCAATTGCGGCACGTGAGACAGCGGTCCAGATGCAGTTGCGTGCTGCGCGAGACCGGCGCGCCTTCGAACATCTGCTTCATCAGATAGATGCGCCCGCGCGGCCCGTCGAGCTCGTCGCCGAGTATCTGATATGTCGGGCAGGTCGCCGTGCAGAAGCCGCAGTGCACGCACTTGCGCAGGATGGCGTCGGCTTCGTCGCCATCGGCCGTGCCGCGGATGAATTCGGCGAGATTGGTTTGCATCGAAGCGCCTAAAAGTCGGGGTACAAACGCGCGCGGTTGAAGATGCGCGCCGGATCGAATGCGGCTTTCAATCCACGATGAATCTTCATCAGCGGCGCGGGCAGCGGCGTGAACACGCCCGCGTTGCGATCGTAGGCGGAGCCTGCGCGGAATATCGTCGCGTGCCCGCCCGCCTGCTTCGCGCTGATGCGCACGGTTTGCGGATCGGTGTCGGTGATCCACCAGCGCTGCGCGCCGCCCCATTCCATCAACTGCGCGCCCGGCAGATGCAGCGGCTCCGCGATCGACGGCAACGCGAGCCGCCACAGCGCCGAGCGCGGTTCGATCACCGCGAAGAACGGGTCCGTCTGCTCGCGCATGCCGATCCAGAAACGGTCGGCTTCGACCGCATCGACGACCTCGCCGCCGAGCGTATTGCGCGCTGTCTTTACAGCAGCTTCCGCGCCTGCGAGACGCAGCGCAAGCGTGCCGTCGCGCCACGCGCTGCCGCAGATCGGCAATGGATGGCCGCCCCATTCGTTGAGCTTGCGCACGCCGTCGGTGGCGTGCATGTCGAACTTGAGCGTGGCTTCGGCGACGGGGCGCGGCAGCACCTTGATCGAGAGTTCGAGAATCAGCCCGAGCGTACCGAGCGAACCCGCTAGCAGGCGCGACACGTCATACCCGGCGACGTTCTTCACCACTTGTCCGCCGAAATGCAGCACTTGCCCGTGACCGTTCATGACGACCGCGCCGAGCACGAAATCGCGCGGCGCGCCGGTCCATGCGCGGCGCGGGCCCGCGAGCCCCGCGGCGATGCAGCCGCCCAGCGTCGCGTTGCGCCCGAAGTGCGGCGGCTCGAACGGCAGCATCTGGTTGTGCTCTCTGAGTGCCGCTTCGATTTCGGCGAGCGGCGTGCCGCTTCGCGCAGTGATGACGAGTTCCGCCGGATCGTAAGCGATGATGCCGCGATACACGCGCGTGTCGAGGATCTCTCCCTGGAGCGTCTGCCCGTACCAGTCTTTCGTGCCACCCCCGCGCACGCGCAGCAGCGTGCCGGTTTCGGTGGCCCGGGCGATCCTCTCCGACCAGCCGGCGACGATGTCGTCCTGTTCCATGGATGTTCCGCTCATTCGTCGATTTCGATCCGACTTCCGTGTTCAGCTTTCTAATGGCTGTCCGATCGATTGTACCGGCCGCTTAACCCCGCCACACTCGGAGAAACGTGGATAGCGCAACGCGCGCCGCGCGTCGTGAGACTTCAGAAGCGCGGCAATTCGGGATGCGGCAACAGCCCGCCCCGGACATGCATCTTGCCGTACTCGGCGCAGCGCGCGCGCGTCGGGATACCCTTGTCGGGATTGAGCAGGCCCGGCGGATCGAACGCGCGCTTGACCGCGAAGAACGCGTCGCGCTCTTCCGGCGAAAACTGCACGCACATCGAATTGATCTTTTCGATGCCGACGCCGTGCTCGCCCGTCACCGTGCCGCCCAGTTCGACGCAACACTCCAGGATGTCGCAGCCGAACGCCTCGGCGCGATGCCATTCATCGAGATCGTTGCCGTTGAACAGAATCAGCGGATGCATGTTGCCATCGCCGGCGTGGAACACGTTGATGCAGCGCAGCGCGTACTTCTTCTCCATCTCTTCGATGCGCTTGAGCAGCGGCCCGATCGCGCGGCGCGGTACGGTACCGTCCATGCAGTAATAGTCCGGCGATATGCGGCCCGCCGCCGGGAACGCGTTCTTGCGGCCCGACCAGAACTTGAGGCGCTCGGCTTCGGAACGCGAGATCTGGATGCGCGACGCGCCGTGCTCGCGCAAAACCGCCGTCATGCGGACGATTTCCTCGGCGACTTCGTCGTGCGTGCCGTCGGATTCGCACAGCAGGATCGCGGCGGCGTCGAGGTCGTAGCCCGCGTTGACGAACTCTTCGACCGCGCGCGTCGCGGGTTTGTCCATCATTTCCAGGCCGGCCGGGATGATGCCCGCGGCGATGATCGCCGCGACGGCGTCGCCGCCTTTCACGACATCGTCGAAACTCGCCATGATGACCTGCGCCGTTTGCGGCTTCGGGATCAGCTTGACGGTGATCTCGGTGACGATCGCAAACATGCCTTCGCTGCCGATCAGCACCGCGAGCAGATCGAGGCCCGGCGCGTCAGGGCCGAGCGAGCCGAACTCGACGACGTCGCCTTCCATCGTCACCGCGCGCACGCGCAGGACGTTGTGCACCGTGAGGCCGTATTTCAGGCAGTGCACGCCGCCGGAGTTCTCGGACACATTTCCGCCGATCGTGCACGCGATCTGCGATGACGGATCGGGCGCGTAATACAGCCCATAGGGCGCGGCAGCTTCCGAAATGGCGAGGTTGCGCACGCCCGGCTGCACGGTCGCGGTGCGCGCGTATGGATCGACTTCGACGATCTTGCGAAAGCGCGCAAGCGACAGCACGATGCCGTGGCGAATCGGCATCGCGCCGCCGGAGAGGCCGGTGCCCGCGCCACGCGGGACGATCGGAATGGAAAGACGCGCGCAGATTTGCACGACACGCTGCACCTGCGCCTCGGTTTCCGGCAGCGCCACCGCGAGCGGCAGGCGCCGGTACGCGGCGAGGCCATCGCATTCATACGGGGCGGTGTCTTCGTCGCGAAAGAGCAGACAGTGCGTCGGCAGCACGGCCATCAGCGCCTGCACGACTTCACGCTGACGCGCGGCGAGCTGATCTTCGGTCAGCTCGGGCGCGTCTTCGTGCGGCAGATTGGGCGACATCTGCTCGGCCTTGAGCTCGTCGGGTGCGTTCATGTCTCCTCCTTTTGATGCCTGCGCGGTCAGTGGCGCTTATTTCATGCGTGCATCTTGCGCTTCTTCAGCCTTCGAAAGTGAAGATTTTCCCGGGGTTCATAAGGTTTCTCGGATCGAGTGCCTGTTTGATGGCGCGCATCGTCGCGATGGCGTCCTCGCCGTGCTCCTCGATCATGAAGCTCATCTTGTGCAGCCCGACGCCGTGTTCGCCGGTGCAGGTGCCGCCCATCTCGAGCGCCCGTCCGACGATGCGCCGGTTGATGCGCTCGGCTTCTTCCAGCTCTTCGGGCTTGTTGGGATCGAGCAGCATCGCGACGTGAAAATTGCCGTCGCCGACGTGACCGACGATCGGGCTCGGCAAGTACGAGCCTTGCAGATCCTTTTCCGTTTCCTCGACACATTCGGCGAGACGCGAGATCGGCACGCAGACATCGGTGGTGACGGCGCGGCAGCCCGGCTTCAGTTGCAGCATCGCGAAGTAGGCCGAGTGGCGCGCGTTCCAGAGACGGCTGCGGTCTTCGGGACGCGTCGCCCATTCGAAGTCCTCGCCGTTGTTCTCCGCGACGATGTCCTGCACGGTCTGCGCCTGTTCCTGCACGCCGGATTCGGTACCGTGGAATTCGAAGAACAGCATCGGCGATTCGCGCAGCGTCAGATTCGAGTGACGGTTGATGGCGCGCACGGCGAGTTTGTCGACGAATTCGACGCGCGCGATCGGCACGCCCATCTGAATGGTTTCGATGACGGCGCGCACGGCATCTCCCATGGAAGGGAATGCGCACACGGCCGCCGAAATCGCTTCGGGCTGCGGATAAAGACGCACCGTGATTTCGGTGATGACGCCGAGCGTGCCTTCCGAGCCGACGAAAAGACGCGTGAGGTCGTAGCCCGCGGACGATTTGCGCGCGCGCGTGCCGGTTTTGATGACGCGGCCATCGGCGAGCACGACGGTGAGGCCGAGGACGTTTTCGCGCATCGTGCCGTAGCGCACGGCGTTGGTGCCCGAGGCGCGCGTCGCGGACATGCCGCCGATGCTCGCGTCGGCGCCGGGATCGATCGGGAAGAAGAGACCCGTGTCCTTCAGCGCTTCGTTCAGTTGCTTGCGGGAGATGCCGGGTTGCACCGTGACCGTGAGGTCTTCGGCGTTGATCGAGACGATCTGGTTCATCTCGGAGAGGTCGATGGAGACGCCGCCCTGGACCGCGAGCAAGTGACCTTCGAGCGAGGAGCCGTTGCCGTAGGGAATGATCGGGACGTCGTGCTCTGCGCAGAGCTTCACGATGGCCTGCACTTCGTCGGTGCTGCGCGCGTAGACGACGGCGTCGGGGAGTTGCGGATCGAACGGCGATTCGTCGCGGCCGTGGTGTTCGCGGACGGCTTGCGATGCCGTCGCGCGCTCGCCGAATCTTGCTTTCAGCGCTTCGAAAAGCGACGCGGGAAAGGGACGCTTCTGAAGTGCTTGATGTTCTGTGGGGTGGTTCACTTGCGTGTCTCCGGGCGGTGCGGCTTTGTGTTCTTTGCTTGCGCTTGGTATGGGCGTTGCGGTTTTCGCGTGATGCCTCGTGACTGGCTCGTTTTGCGGTTCGCGCGAAAGCCGTACGGTGTTCATTCCATTTTACGCCGTCGGAGAGAGGCCGGCGGGGCGGGTTTATGGCGGTTTCGAGTGCGTCGGCGTGCCTATAATGGGTCGGTTTTTTGTCTGCTTATCAGGGAGACAGCGATGGGTAACCGCTTGAGCAAGATCACCACGCGTACTGGCGACGATGGAACCACAGGACTGGGCGATGGGAGCCGGGTTTCGAAAGACGATACGCGCATCGCCGCGATCGGGGATGTCGACGAATTGAATTCCTGTATTGGCGTGCTTTTATGCGAGCCGATGCCGTCCGATATTCGCGCCGCGCTGACGCAGATTCAAAACGATTTATTCGATCTCGGTGGCGAGTTGTCGATTCCCGGGCATTCGATGATTCAGACTTCTCATCTTGCTCAACTCGATGCGTGGCTGGAAGAGTACAACGCGACTTTGCCTCCGTTGAAGGAGTTTATTTTGCCGGGTGGGTCGAGGGCGGCGGCGCTTGCTCATGTTGCGCGGACGGTTTGTCGGAGGGCGGAGAGGGGGATTGTGGCGTTGGGACGTGCAGAGACCGCGGGAGTGAATGAGGCGCCGAGGAGGTATGTGAACCGGTTGTCGGATTTGATGTTTATTTGGGCTCGGGTGCTAAATCGGGCGGACGGAGGAAGCGATATCTTATGGTCTCGTGCAACTGAGCGATAGCAGCACGCCAAAACACCATTGGTTTGATTCAACTTCGTCTTCCATCTCGCACTCTGGGTTCTTTTTAGATTGGAATGCACGCGATAAGCGCAGAGTTCGAAATAATCCAAAGAGATTAAGTCAAACTCTGGAAACGATTGTCCTTCACGCCCGATGTCAGAAAATTCGGTTCTAGCGACGACTGCTCTGTTCTCATAGCCTACGTTGTAGACGGCTTACTCGGATCGCCGTCTACAACGATGTCAGGAAACTCAGTTTCCGCCGCCACGTACTACGCGCCGCTGCTTAACCGCTTCCGCCAATCCCTCAAGCACCTTCACACTCTCATCCCATCCGATACAGGCATCGGTAACACTTTGCCCGTAGGTAAGCTCGCATCCTTCTTTGAGATCCTGCCGCCCAGCAACCAGATGCGACTCCACCATCACTCCGACAATCCGCTCATCCCCAGCAGCCAGTTGCTTGCCAATATCCTCACAAACCGGAATCTGATTCTCATGCTTCTTCGAGCTATTGGCATGGCTCGCGTCGATCATTAATCGCGCAGCCAAGCCAGCCTTCCCAATATCGCTACACGCAGCATCCACACTCGCCGCATCGAAATTAGGCGTCTTGCCACCGCGCAAAATGATGTGGCAATCCTCATTACCAGCGGTAGAAACAATCGCCGAATGGCCGCCCTTGGTCACGGAGAGAAAATGATGCGGCTGCGACGCCGCCTTGATCGCATCCACAGCAATCTTGACGTTACCGTCAGTACCGTTCTTGAATCCCACCGGGCAAGACAACCCGGAGGCAAGCTCGCGGTGTACTTGAGACTCCGTGGTCCGCGCCCCAATCGCGCCCCACGAAATCAGATCGGCGATGTACTGCGGACTGATCATGTCGAGATACTCGGTCCCCGCAGGCAAGCCAAGCTCATTGATATGCATGAGCAACTCCCGCGCGGCCCGCAACCCATCATTGATCTTGAAGCTGTTATCCATGTACGGATCGTTGATCAGCCCCTTCCAGCCGACCGTTGTCCGCGGCTTCTCGAAATACACCCGCATCACGATCTCCAGTTCCCCCGCGAACCGCTTACGCTGCTCGATCAATCGCCCCGCGTACTCCAATGCAGCCTTCGGATCATGAATCGAGCAAGGCCCGACGATGACGATCAGGCGATCATCCATCCCATGAAGAATGCGATGCATCGACTGCCGCGCGTTGTAGATGAGTTCCGAAACCGGCTCGGCGCAGGGAAATTCGCGGATCAGATGCGCGGGCGGGGTCAGCTCTTTCAACTCGCGGATGCGAACATCATCGGTATTGTGCGGGGGCATGTCGTTCTCCAACGGCAACGTTCTAATCAAAATATGAGACGAAAAAAAACCGCCAGACTCGCTGGCGGTTTTTCGGGAATTTCGGTTTGTTCAACCTGTGTACGACTCACCCCTCTCGATCCGCCAGCGGCTTGAGATGCCAAAAGAAATAAAAATAAAACTTGGCGGACATGATGGGTCGAAGGGGTGTCGCAAAAAGTTGTGACTGCTCTTATAACCTCAAACGTGCGGCGCTGACAACCCTGCAACTAAGAAAACGCGGACAATCCGCATCGGACGGCGCGGCCACGCCGCATACCCACCCATCCGATGCGGAAATGCCGCATACAAATTACACCGTCCCGCCGACCGTCATCTTCTCGATGCGCAATGTCGGCTGACCGACGCCCACCGGCACGCTCTGGCCTTCCTTGCCGCACACGCCGACGCCGCTATCGAGCGACATGTCGTTGCCGATCATCGTCACGTACTTGAGCGATTCCGGGCCGCTTCCGATCAGCGTCGCGCCTTTCACCGGATACGTGATCTTGCCGTTCTCGATCATGTACGCCTCGGACGCCGAGAAGACGAACTTGCCGTTGGTGATGTCGACCTGACCGCCGCCGAAATTCACCGCATACAAGCCGTTCTTGACCGAGGCGAGAATTTCCTTCGGGTCCTTGTCGCCGTTGAGCATGTACGTGTTCGTCATGCGCGGCATCGGCAGCGCGGCGTACGATTCGCGGCGCGCGTTGCCCGTCACCGGCATTTTCATCAGGCGCGCGTTGAGCGAATCCTGGATGTAGCCCTTCAGAATGCCGTCCTCGATCAGCGTCGTGCACTGCGTCGGGTTGCCTTCGTCGTCGATATTGAGCGAGCCGCGCCGATTCGGAAGCGTGCCGTCATCCACCACGGTGACGCCCTTCGCCGCCACCTGCTCGCCGATCATCCCCGCGAACGCCGACGATCCCTTGCGGTTGAAATCGCCCTCGAGCCCGTGTCCGACCGCCTCGTGCAGCAGCACGCCCGGCCAGCCCGGCCCGAGCACCACCGTCATCGCGCCAGCGGGAGCCGGGCGCGCTTCGAGATTGACGAGCGCCGCGTGCACGGCATCGTCGACGTACTTGTTCAGGATGTCGTCGGTGAAATAGCCGTAGTCGAAGCGTCCGCCGCCGCCGCCCGTGCCGATTTCACGTCGCCCGTTCTGCTCGGCGATCACCGTCACCGACACGCGCACGAGCGGGCGCACGTCCGCCGCGAGCGCGCCGTCGCTGCGCGCGACGAGCACGACGTCATACTCGCCGGCGAGACCGGCCATCACCTGCGTGATGCGCGGATCCTTGCCGCGGGCCATCTGCTCGACGCGCTCCAGCAACTTCACCTTGGCGTTCGCATCGAGCGAATGCAGCGGATCGGCAGGCAGATACAGATCGCGCCCCGATACGCCCGTGAGCGTGCTCGCCGGTTTGATCTTGTGCTTGCCGCCGCCCGCCTTGGCGATGGCGCGCGTCGCGATCGCGGCCTGGCGGATGGATTCGGGCGACAGGTCGTCCGAATAGGCGAACGCCGTGCGCTCGCCGGACACGGCGCGCACGCCGACGCCCTGATCGATGCTGAAGCTGCCTGATTTGACGATGCCTTCTTCGAGACTCCACGCTTCGCTGCGCGTGGACTGGAAATAGAGGTCCGCGTAATCGACACGATGCGTGAAGATTTCCGCGAGCGTGCGAGTGATCAGCCCTTCGTCGAGGCCGTAGGGCGTGAGCAAAACGTCCTTCGCCGTGACCAGGTTACGAATGCCGGGTTCGATGATATTCATGCGGTGCCTATTACGTGTTCTGTGACGAGTTCGATGATATTTCAGACGAATTGCAGCCTATTCTACGGTCTGATCCAGTCAGGTCATGTGCGCGGGCAAACCGCGTCTTCGAGTCGTCAGTTGAGTGAGCCGCGCGATCACCCGATCACGCGATGTCGATAAGCCGGCAAGCTCTGCCGCACGGCTGCGATGCGTTGCAGATCGATACCGCCCGCGACCACGCCCATGCCCTCGTCCTTGACGGCGACGATCTCGCCCCACGGATCGATCAGCATGCTGTGGCCCCACGTCCTGCGGCCGTTCTCGTGCCTGCCGCCCTGCGCCGCGGCCAGCACGTAGCATTGATTCTCGACGGCGCGCGCCTTGAGCAGCGTTTCCCAGTGCGCATTGCCGGTCGTGTAAGTGAACGCGGAAGGCACGACCATCAGCGCGCAATCGCCGAGCTTGCGGTACAGCTCGGGAAAGCGCAGGTCGTAGCACACCGACAATCCCACGCGCCCGAACGGCGCCTCGAACGTCCGCACTTCGCTGCCAGGACAGATGGTGCGCGATTCGTCGAAGGATTCTTCGCCCTTTTCGAAATTGAACAGATGAATCTTGTCGTAGCGCGCGACCTGCTTGCCCGTCGGATCGAAGACGAGCGTCGTGTTCAGGACGCGGTTCGGTTCGGGCGATTGCAGCGGAAGTGTCCCGCCGATGATCCACACGCGATGCTCGCGCGCCGCATCGGACAGAAATTGCTGGATCGGACCCGCGCCGGGCGTTTCGCGGATCGCGAGCTTGTCGGTGTCCTTGAAGCCCATGTAGCAGAAATATTCGGGCAGGAGCACGAGCTGAGCGCCGCCGCGCGCAGCTTCGGCGACGAGGCGTCCGGCGTCGGCCAGATTGCGGTCGCGCTCGGGCGTGCTGACCATCTGCAGCGCGGCGACCTGAAACGGGGCCGCGCTTTCGCTCGATCTTTCGCTCATGTCTTTTGTGCGCTGATAAAAAAGGGGACGAAAAAACGGCGTCGCCGGGGCGGGTGCGACCGCCCGTTTTCAGCGGGCAGCGGACGGAACCGCGGTGGCGGCGGGTGTTTCGATCTTACCCTGATCGCCAGTGAGCCGCTTAACGACGGGTTTGCTCCATGAGCCGGTGATCGAATAGTCGAGCGCAAATGCTTTTTGAATCGATGCCGACAGCGCGATGTCCGCCGCAAGCACGCCGAGGCCGAGCAAGGGATTGATCACCGCGGCGCCGATCGCAGCCGCGCCCGCGCCGACTGTCGGAATCACCTTCACGTGAAGGTCCTGCGTCTGCTTCGGCATATCGACGAGGCCCTGCATCTGCACGCGCGCGGGCGATGTGACCATGAGAAAGTCGTCCGTGCGGCTGATGCCATCGACGATCTTCGCATTGCCCGTGATCTTCTCGAACGGCAGACCCTTTCCGACGACATCCTCGAAGTGCAGCGTCAGCAGGTTGGCGAGGCTGCGCAGGCTGAAGATGCCGAGCCACTTCGCCGCGCCCGGCGCACGCAGGATCTGGCCGTGACGCAGATCGACGGCGACGTCGCCATCGAGCGTGTTCACATCGACGGCAGTCGGACCGCCGTTCCAGCCCGCATGGCCCGCGACCGTGCCGCTGCCCGAGTTGACGACGCGCGGCGCGCCGAAACGGTCGATCAACTGTCCGCCGTTCTTCACATCGAGCTTGAAAGCGAGCGACGTGCGGCGCGGCGCGCCGTCGCCGGTGTTTGCCTTTACGACGCCGCCCGGCAGCGTGCGCCACGTGGCGTTCGCGGTGAGCGTCGCGTCGGGGTTCGCGAGCTCGAGCTTGTCGAGTGTCCAGATCGGTTCGTCGGCGATGACTTCGTTGTGCGCGTCGACTTCGAGCCGCCCGAGGCTGTGACCGCGATACACGAGCTCGTTCACGATGAGATCGATCGTCGGCACGTTGCGCGGCGGCTTTTTCATGACCTGCCCGGTGGATTCGCTTCCCGTCTTTTCCGGAATCACGACTTTCGCGAAGCGCGCATGCAACGCGCCGGGACTGTCCCGGGTCGCGCCCGGCGTCCACGCAACATCGCCCGACACCCGATCCGACGCGATGTTCGCCTGCCACTTGCGATCGGCACCGCTCGCGTCGATCGCGATGTTCTCCCACCGCCGGTCGAGCAGCTTGAGCGTCGTGATGTGGATGGCAGCGCGCGTCGGGACGAACTGACTGACGCTCTCGCTCATCGGGGGGGCAGGCGCGTTCGCGTCGGCGGCTTGCGGCGTCGCGGCGCCGGCGGCGGCGATATCGGCGAACACCTTGCGCCATGCGTCGGCATCGAGCTCGTTCAGATCCGCGTTCGCGATGACGCCTTCGGCCGGCAAGTCGGCGGCCTTGTTCAAGCCGATCGCGCCGCGCACGACTTTCAGACGCGCGCGCATGTTCATCGGCTCGGCCGCGTTTTGCGGATCGATCCTGACCTGCGCGCGGCCTATCTGCTGCAGTACGTAATGCGCTGCCACCGGCCCGAAGCTGAGCCGCGCGTCGTGGAGGTCCGACGCACCGCCCGGCGCGGGCTGGAACGTGAAAGAGAAGGGCATCGGCGTGCCTTGCGGCTTGCTGAACGGCGCGGGCAGATCGATGCCGAGTCCCGTCAGATCCGAGCGAGCCTGCATGATCGGCAACGCGTTCCTCGCGCCGTGCACGTGCAGCTCGTAAGGCGCGGTGCCGTTGATCCGCTTCATGAATTCCGCGACCTGCGGCGTGATCCGCTTGTTGAGCCGCGTGGCGGCGTCCGCGCCGATGCGCCCGTTCACGTCGATCGCATAGCTGCCGTCGGGCTGCACGCCGCCTTTTGCACGCACGTCGCCGCCGAGCAACTGCGCGGTCAGGCCGTCGAGCGTCACGGTCTTCGCGGCGAAGTCGGCGCGGCCGCGCAGATGCGTGAGCGGCGGCAGATTGCCGTAGGTGACTTCGTTGTCCGCGAAGGTGAGCGAGCCTTTGTACTCGGGCTTGAGCGGCGGTTGCGGCGCGGGCGGACGATAGCGCGGAATGCCGAGCGTGAGCGCGAGTGCGGCGTCGCCTTTGGCGTTGATCTTGCGCGTCGCGTGCTTCGCCATCAGGCCGAGCGAACTGTCGTCGACGTATTGCAGCATGTCGGCGAGCGGGCCGCGTGCCTTGCCGTCGATCCACAACTTCGTCTCACGATTGCCCGTATCGTCGATGCGTCCGATGACCTTCGAAACCTTCACGCCGCGGTAATGCCCCTTGTCGATGTCGAACCCGAGCTTGTTCTGCGCGAGCGTGAATGTGCCGTCGATGCCCTCGAACGCCGGCCAGAAGTTCGGCAGGCCGTTGGCCATCTTGCGCGGCGGAAACGGCGTCGGGTCGAACTTGCCGCCGCTGAACGGCGCCTCGATGCGGAAGATGCCCGCGTCGGGAAACTTCGCGTAAGGGAAGCGCGTGAGATCGCCGTGCACTTCGATCGTCCCGTTCTTCGCGACGCCCGCCTGCAGCGCATGGCCGAGATAGACGCGCACGCGCTCGTTCAGGCTCGTCGGCAGATAGCGCACGAGGCTCGTCACCTTCAGATGCGCGACCTTCGCCTTCAGGTCGAGATTGCCGCGTCCGTGGCCCTGGTTCCAGTAATCGGCGGTGGCTTCGCCTTCGGCGTCGGCGTTTTTGACGCGCAGTCTTTCGAGGTGGATCGTGAAGGCGCGGCGCAGTTCGCCCGGCGCGATCGCGTCGGCCACAGTCCAGCGCGCATTGCCTTGCAGCGAGTCGAAGGTGAGGCGGGGATCGTCGAACGCGCCGGGGATGATGACGGCCACGTTCTTCGTGTCGATCGTGATCCGGCCTTCCTTCTCGTTCGCGTCGACCGTGCCCCACATGTTCTCGACGCCCGGAATGCCCGCGCGTGGATGATTGTTGATCGTGAGTCCGGGTGGCGGCTCCTGCGCCTGGATGCTAAGACCCTGGAGATCGCCCTTCAACGCGTAGTGCAAAAGCGGCGCGTCGCCCTTCTTGCGCTGCTCCTGCGCTTCTTCTTCGGTCTTCGGCGCGGCGCGCTCGGTGAAGATCGTGTAGTTCGACACCTGGCCGCGCGGATTGAAGCGCACGAGTTCGTTGAGCACTTTTGCCGGCACCGGCAGCGCGCGCGTGAATTCCGCAAGGATGCCGATATCGACGGAATCGCCCGTCAGCCGCACCAGTTGTCCCTTGCCCACGCCCGGCGGCCGATATGTGCCCGTCAGCGAGCGCGACACGAGCAGGCGCGTGACCGGCGTGCCGTCCTCGAGCGGCGGCTGGCCAAGCTCCGCATGCAGGTCGCGCAGATTCAACGTGTACTCGGTGTCGTTCCTGTCGATGCTCCAGCCGAAGCGCGCGATCGGCAGATCGAGACGCGGCTGCGTCGCGCGCACGCGCAGCGCGACGTTCGCGCCGGTCAGCTCGCCGGTCGCGTTCTGCAACTGGCCGCCGGCGAAGTTCAGCCAGATCTGGTTGTTGATGCGCCCGCCGTACATCTGGAAAGGCAGCTTCACGTAGCGCGCGAGCATCGGCAGATCGACCGGCCCGGTCGACATGTAGAGACGGCCGGCCCAGTTGGCGGGCGCGCCCATCGCGGAAAAAGGCTGATGACGGAAGTCCGCGCGCAGGTCGAGCGGGCCGTGCAGCACGTCGCCGTCGGCGGGCGCCTTGAGCGCGAGCCGATGCCGCGTGCCGTCGTTGATGATCGCCAGATGCAGGCGCTTGAACGCGATCTCGGGCGCGGCGCGTTGAGCGTCGCGCCAGCGCAGCGTGCCGTCGCGCAGAAGGATGCGGTCCTGGCCGAGCAGCCAGGTCGTGAACGCGTTCGAGCCGGTCCGATGCGTGGGAATCGGCACGCCCGCGACGGTCAGCGCGCCGTCCGCATTGCGCGCGATGATCACGTCGGGGCCGTCGACGGTCAGGTCCGCGAGCTTGGGCCGCAGATGCAGCAGCGAGGCCCACGCGATGCTCGCGCTCGCGTGCGGCACGGCGAGACCCGGCGAGCCATCGGCGGCGTCGATGCTCAGATTGTCGATATCGAGTGTCGGCGAAAGCCCCGACCATCGCGCGGAAATCCTGCCGATATGCAACTGCGCCTGGATCTTCGATGAGACGAGTTCCTCGATGCGCGGCCGGAACGAATCGACCTGCGGCATGACGATATAGCGCAGGCCGACATACACGCCCGCCACCGCGAAATACGCGATGGCCGCGATGACCAGAACGATTTTGAAGACGCGTGAAAGCACGCGCTCGGCGTTGCCGCTGGGCTTGGCTTGTCCAACTTCGGTCGGGTCGACGGATCGTCTGCTGTCGGACATGCTGCTGCTGTCGGGCGATATGGTAGTTTTGCGTGTTTGACGCTGAAATGTAACACGGGCAAAGCGGGGAAGGCCGCTGCCCGTGTACGCGTGGATGCTCGCAAAGTCGCGCCCGGCAAGACTCGCGGCGCAATGCGTGAAGCGTTATGTCTTACCGGAAGCAATGAGCGAACCCAACCATTCATGACCGCCGACACTCTCCTCAGTTCCGACTATTCCAACTATGCGGCGCGCGCGTATGCAGCGCGGCCCGAACTGGCGTCAAATGTCGCGCAGTGGGCGCGCTCGCGCATCACGCGCGCATGGATCGAGGCGCGTCTCGATGCGCACTGCAAGCCGTGCACCGAAAGCGGCGTGCTCGACGAGGCCGCGCTCAAGACCGCGCTGCGTCGACTGCGAACGGATGTGTTTTGCACGGTGATGGAGCGCGATCTCGCGGGCGCGGCGGATGTCGCCGAAGTCACCGGCGCGATGACCGATCTCGCCGAAGTCACCGTCCAGCGCGCGCTCGCGGTGTTGTCCGCGGATCTCGAAGCGCTCTTCGGCGAACCGCGCGGACCGGACGGCGAGCGGCTCACGCTGGGCGTCGTCGGCATGGGCAAGCTCGGCGGGCGCGAGCTGAACGCATCGTCGGACATCGACCTGATCTTCGTTTATGAAGAGGACGGCGAAACCTCGGGCGGCACGCGCTCCGCGCTCGCGACGCAGGAATTCTTCACACGGCTCGGCAAACGCCTGATCGGCGCGCTCGCGGAGATCACGCAGGACGGCTATGTGTTCCGCGTCGACATGCGGCTGCGGCCCAACGGCGATTCCGGCCCGCTCGTGTGCAGCCTCGGAATGCTCGAAGAGTATTTCTACGTGCAGGGCCGCGAGTGGGAGCGCTACGCATGGATCAAGGGGCGGCTCGTTTCGGAGACACAAAGCGAATCCGCCAGGCGCCTCATGAAACAGCTCGAAGCGATCGCGACGCCGTTCATCTACCGGCGCTATCTCGATTACGGCGTGATCGCGGCGATCCGCTCGCTGCATCAGCAGATTCGGCAGGAAGCGCGGCGGCGCGCATCGATGCGCCCCGACAAAGCCGACGACATCAAGCTCGGACGCGGCGGCATCCGGGAGATCGAGTTCAGCGCGCAAGTGTTTCAGTTGATTCGCGGCGGTCAGGCGGCGGATTTCCGCATTCGTCCGACGCTCGCCGTGCTCGAACGCGCCGCCGCGCACGGCTTGCTCGCGCCCGACGTGTGCGCGGCGCTGTCCGACGCGTATTTGTTCCTGCGCACGGTCGAGCATCGGCTGCAATATCGCAACGACGCGCAGACGCACGCGATGCCCGTCGCGGACGACGAGCGCGCGCGGCTCGCGAAGTCGCTCGGCTTCGCGGACTATGCCGCGCTGATGGAAAAGCTCGATGCGCATCGCGAGCTCGTCGAGCAGCAGTTCGACGCGATCTTCGCCGACAAGGTGAGCGGGCAGGGCGGCTGCGGCGTCGCGGAGGATTCGGCGGCGTCGTGGATCTGGAGCAGCGCGCTCGCCGACGACTCCGCGCAGGAAGAACTCGCCGCGCGCCTGGCGGAACTCGGCTTCGCGGACCCCGCGCCAGTGCTATCGCGTCTGACGGGCGTGTGGAATTCGGCGCGCTATGCCGGCTTGCCGTCGCAGAGCCGCGAGCGCTTCGACATCGTTGCGCAGCGGGCGCTCGAAGCCGTGCAGTCGAACGATGCGGGCAAGCGCGGCGACATCATCGTGCGGCTGTTCGATCTGCTCGAAGCGATCGGCAAACGCGGCGCGTATCTCGCGTTGCTGACGGAATATCCGGCGGCGCTCGAGCGCGTGCTGTCGGTGCTGTCGGGCTCGCGCTGGGCAGCGGGCTATCTGATCCGCCATCCCCAATTGCTCGACGAATTACTCGACGACGAAGCGATCGCCAGCCCGTTCGACTGGTCCGAGTTCAAGCGCTCGCTGATCGCGCGGCTCGACGCTGCCGAGGACGTCGAGCATCAGATGGATCTGTTGCGTCACGCGCACCAGGCCGAAGTGTTCCGCATTTTGCTGATCGATCTCGCCGGCCATTTGAGCGTCGAGCATGTGAGCGACCGTCTTTCCGAACTCGCCGATGCCGTGCTCGACGTAACTGTACGAACCGTGTGGAAGCAGTTCCCGAAGCGGCATCGCGAGACGCCGCGTTTCTCGGTCATCGCGTACGGGAAGCTCGGCGGCAAGGAACTGGGCTACGCGTCGGATCTCGATCTCATCTTTCTCTACGACGATGACGACGACGCGGCCTCCGACATCTACGCGATGTTCACGCGCCGCCTCATCACGTGGCTCACGGCGGCGACCGGCGCGGGCACGCTGTTCGACGTCGATTTGCGCCTGCGGCCGAACGGTGAATCCGGCCTGCTCGTGACCGATCTCGCAACGTTTCGCCGCTATCAGATCCGCGAGGGCGACGCGGCGAACACCGCGTGGGTCTGGGAGCATCAGGCGCTTTCGCGCGCACGCTATAGCGCGGGCGATGCCGAAATCGGCGCGGAGTTCGAGAAGATTCGCGCCGACGTGCTCATCATGGAGCGCGATGCCGCCGCTCTGGCGCGCGAGATCGCGACGATGCGTCAGCGCGTCGCCGACGGCCATCCGAATCGCAGCGAACTGTTCGACCTGAAGCACGATCGCGGCGGCATGGTCGATATCGAGTTCATCGTGCAGTACTGGGTGCTGCTGCATGCGCGCGAGCATCGCGCGTTTCTGCGCAACGCGGGCAATATCACGCTGCTCAAGATCGCTGCGCAAAGCGGACTGATCGCCGAAGCGCAAGCGGAAGTCATCGGCGCGGCTTACCGGCATTACCGCAAGCTCCAGCACACGCTGCGGCTCGACGGCATGGAGAAGGCGCGCGTCGATCCGGCCGAGGTTCAGACCGAGCGCGACGCGGTGACAGCGTTGTGGGAGCGGGTGTTCAGCGTGGCGGGCTGAGCCGGCTTCAGGCGGCCAGCATTTCCTTCGCGTGCTTGCGCGTGGTCGCGGTGATCTCCAGCCCGCCCAGCATGCGCGCGACTTCCTCGATGCGCCTGCTCTTGTCGAGCGGGGTCACCGTGCTCACGGTGCCGCCGGCGTCGTCCGGAGACTTCGCGACCTGGAAGTGCTGATCGCCGCGCGCGGCCACCTGCGGCAGGTGCGTCACGCATAGGACCTGACGGTCACGCCCGAGTTGATGTAGCAGACGCCCGACCACCTCCGCGACACCGCCGCCGATGCCCGTGTCCACCTCGTCGAAGATGAGCGTGGGCGTCGGGCTCGCGGTGCTCGCGATCACGGCGAGCGCGAGGCTGATACGCGCCAGTTCGCCGCCTGACGCGACTTTCGCGAGCGGTCTCAACGCGACGCCCGCATGACCGGCAACGCGGAACTCGACCTGCTCCAGCCCGTTGGCGCCGCCTTCGGCGAGGGGCACGAGCGCGACTTCGAAGCTGCCGCCCGCCATCGACAACTCCTGCATGCCGGCGGTGACTGCTTTCGAGAGATGCTTCGCGGCCTTCGCGCGCGCCTTCGACAGCACGTTGGCGTGCGCGAGATATTCGCCTTTCGCTTTGTCCGCTGCGGCGTTGAGCGCGTCGAGATCGGCGGCGGCGTCGAGTTCGGCGAGCTGGCGGCGGCGCGCTTCGTGTTCCTCGGGCAGCGTTTCGGGCTGAAGGCGGAACTTGCGTGCCGTCGAGTGAAGCTGATCCATGCGCCTTTCGACTTGCGCGAGCCGGTCGGGATCGAGTTCGAGCCGCTGCGCGTAATGCGACAGCGAATACGACGCCTCCTGCAACTGGATCTCCGCCGGTTCGAGCGACGCGAGCACGTCATTAAGCGCGGGATCGATATCGGCGAGGCCGCGCACCTTCGAGATGATCGTGCCGAGCTGCGAAATCATGGCCTCGTCGGACTCCGAAAGCGCGCCGAGCGCGCCCTGCACGCCGTCGATGAGACTCGCCGAATGCGACAGCCGATGATGCTCCGCGCTCACTTCTTCCCATTCGCCCGGTTGCGGCGCGAGTTTGTCGAATTCGCTCAGTTGCCACGCGAGGCGTTCGCGCTCCAGTTGCAGCTCGCGGTCGCGGCTTTGCGCGGCCTCGACGGCCTGCTGCGCGTCGCGCATGGCCCGCCACGCGCGACTCACCGCGCCGGCGGTGTCGAGCAACTGCGCGTGCGTGTCGAAGAGTTCGCGCTGCGCGTCGGGACGCATCAGCAACTGATGCGCGTGCTGCCCGTGGATGTCGACGAGCATTTCACCCACTTCGCGAAGCTGCGCGAGCGTCGCGGGCGTGCCGTTAATGAACGCGCGGGAGCGGCCGCCCGAATCGATCACCCGGCGCAGCATGACCGAGTCGCTGTCTTGCGCCAACGCGTGCTCGTCCAGCCAGCGCGTCACCAAAGGATGGGTGCCGAACTCCGCGGTGATATCGGCGCGCGCCTGGCCCGTGCGCACGACACTCGCGTCGCCGCGGGCGCCGAGCGTGAGCGCGAGGGCGTCGATCAGGATCGACTTGCCCGCGCCGGTTTCTCCCGAAAAGACCGTGAAACCTGGATCGAAATCGATATCCAGCGTGGCGACGATGACGAAATCTCGAATGGAAAGATGACGGAGCATGGACGCTTCGGGAAAGGGGAAGACGAGAAGTTAGTTCAGAGCGAAGAGGCGTCCTGCGACGGATGCTCGTTCCAGTGCAGCTTCTTGCGCAGCGTCGCGTAAGTGCTGTAGCCGACCGGATGCAGCACCGGCACCGTGTGCTTCGAGCGCCGCACTTCGATCGCGTCGTTCAATTCGACGGCGGTGAAGGACTGCATGTCGAAATTCACGTTGACGTCCCGTCCGCCGATGATCTGGATGGTCACCTTCGAATCGTCAGGCAGCACGATCGGACGGTTCGACAGCGAATGCGGCGCGATCGGCACGAGCACAAAGCCTTGCAACTGAGGATGAAGAATCGGCCCAGCCGACGACAGCGCGTAAGCGGTCGAGCCCGTCGGCGTCGCGACGATCAGGCCGTCCGAGCGCTGGTTGTACATGAAGTGGCCGTCCACCGACACGCGCAGCTCCGCCATGCCGGAAAAGCCGCTGCGATTCACCACGACGTCGTTGAACGCGAGTGCGTGATAGATCGGCTTGTCGTCGCGCACGATGCGCGCTTCGAGCAGGCTGCGCTCCTCGCGCTCGAACTGGCCGGCGAGCAGTTGCGGGACGATTTCCTGCATCGCCTTGAGCGGAATGTCCGTGATGAAGCCGAGCCGCCCGTGATTCACGCCGATGAGCGGCGTCTTGTAGGGTGCGAGCTGTCGGCCGATGCCGAGCATGGTGCCGTCGCCGCCGAGCACGATTGCGACGTCCGCGCGCGCACCCATCTCCGCGATGGACAGCGCGGGAAACTCCGTCACACCGACGTCTTTCGCGGTGCCCGCCTCGAACACGACCTCGAAGCCTTGCTGCGCAAGAAGACCGGCGAGCGATCTCAGCGGCGCCTCGATGCCTGGCGTGTTGGTGCGCCCCACGAGGGCGACGGTCTTGAATTGGCCAATTTCCATGCCGGCATTACACCATAGTCAGAGATCGAAAAGAACCGTGGGCGAGGTTGGACGGTCGTGCTGCGACGGGACCGCGCGACGTTGCGCGGCACGCCCGTCGATTCTCGCTAGAATGGAGCGGACGTTGAACGCAGCGCACGCGGCGCGGCTCGCCGCCCCCCGACTCGTTGAGCTAAAATTTCCCCATGCTAGACCCACGTGCACAAACCCTCCTCAAGACGTTGATCGAGCGCTATATCGCCGAAGGTCAGCCGGTCGGTTCGCGCACGCTATCACGCCATTCCGGTCTCGAACTGAGTCCCGCGACGATCCGCAACGTGATGTCGGATCTCGAGGAGCTCGGCCTCGTCGCGAGCCCGCATACGTCGGCGGGACGTATTCCCACGCCGCGCGGCTACCGGCTCTTCGTCGATACGATGCTGACTGTAGAAGCGCCGCAAGACGAAGCCATGACCACTGCGGTCAAGACCCGGCTGCAGGGCGAGGAGCCGCAGAAAATCGTCGCCGCGGCGGCGAGCGTGCTGTCCAATCTGTCGTCGTTCGCGGGCGTCGTGCTCACGCCGCGCCGCAGCCACATGTTCAAGCAGATCGAGTTCATGCGGCTGTCCGACAAGCGTATTCTGCTCATCATCGTGACGCCCGAGGGCGATGTCCAGAACCGCATGATGGCGACGCAGCGCGACTACTCGCCGTCGCAGCTCGTCGAAGCCTCCAATTACATCAACGCGCATTTCGCGGGCCTGTCCTTCGACGAAGTGCGCCGGCGCCTGCGCGAGGAAATCGATCAGTTGCGCGGCGACATGACCGCGCTCATGCAGGCGGCCGTGGTCGCGAGCACCGCCGAGACGGATCCCACGGACACCGTACTCATTTCCGGCGAGCGCAACCTGCTCGAAGTGGCGGACCTTTCGTCCGACATGGCGCGGCTGCGCAAGCTTTTCGATTTGTTCGACCAAAAGACGAGCCTCCTGCAATTGCTGGATGTTTCGAGCCACGCGCAAGGCGTGCAGATTTTCATCGGCGGCGAGTCGAATCTCGTGCCGATCGAGGAAATGAGCGTCGTGACGGCGCCGTACGAGGTCAACGGGAAGATCGTCGGCACGCTCGGCGTGATCGGCCCGACACGCATGGCCTACAACCGCGTGATTCCGATCGTGGACATCACCGCGCGCCTGCTCTCGATGTCGCTCAGCCACCAGTAACGCCATCTTGGCGCGGCACGCAAGGCTGCGCCACTAGGCCATTCGGCCAATGATGCGCTCGTGGACCCGCCGCTATAATGGTCTTCACCTTTTCGACGTCCCTTCCGGCCCGCTTGCCCTATGCGTTTCGACCTCGAGTTGCCCTCGCAGCCCAGCGCTTCCCATCGCGTCGCGGTGCTGCTGATCAATCTCGGCACCCCGGACGCGCCCACGCCGCGGGCGGTGCGCAAGTATCTGGCGCAATTCCTTTCCGATCCGCGCGTCGTCGAAATACCTTCGATCGTGTGGCAGGTCATTCTGCGCGGGCTGATCCTGCCGTTTCGCGGACGCGCGTCGGCGAAGAAATACGCTCAAGTATGGATGCCCGAAGGCTCGCCGCTGCGCGTGCATACGGAAAAGCAGGTCGAGGGCCTGCGGCGGCTGTTCGCGGCGAACGACTATCACGTGATCGTCGACTATGCGATGCGCTACGGTTCGCCCGGCATCGGCGCAATGCTGAATCAGCTGAAGCTCGAAGGCGCCGATCGCATCCTTCTCTTGCCGATGTATCCGCAATACTCATCGTCCACGACAGCCACCGCGTTCGACGATGCCTTTACCGCGCTCAAGCGCGTGCGCAATCAGCCGGAAATCCGCACGATCCGCCACTACGCGGATCATCCGGCATACATCGCCGCGCTTGCGGAGCAGGTGCGCGACTACTGGCGGCATCACGGCCAGCCGGATTTCGCCGCGGGCGACAAGCTCGTCCTGAGCTTCCACGGCGTGCCGAAGCGCACGATGGATCTCGGCGATCCGTATCACGACCAATGCCAGTTGACCGGCTCGCTGCTCGCGTCCGCACTTGGGCTCACGCCGGTGGAGTGTCGCGTGACGTTCCAGTCGCGCTTCGGCCGCGCGGAGTGGCTTCAGCCGTACACTGCGCCGACGGTCATGGAGCTCGGCGCAGGCGGCGTCGCGCGCGTGGACGTGTTCTGTCCCGGCTTCACGGCGGATTGCCTCGAAACGATCGAGGAAATCGGCATCGAGGTGCGTGACGAATTCCTGAAGGCTGGCGGCAGGCATTTCCACCGGATTCCCTGTCTGAACTCGGCTTCCGCGTGGATCAAGGCGCTCGGCGAGATTGCCGCGCAGCATCTGCAGGGATGGCCCGTACAGTCCGTGCAGCCGCTCACCGCGGTGGCCTGAACAAGGCTTTTCAAGCATTCACCGATGAATCACAAAATTTCGACGGAACCTGGCGCGCGTTTGCGCATCGATAAGTGGCTTTGGGCAGCGCGTTTCTACAAAACGCGTTCGCTTGCGAGCGATGCGGTGGAGAAGGGCCGCGTGAAGGTCGGCGGGGCGAATGTAAAGCCGTCGAAGGATGTGCGCGTCGGCGATATCGTCGAGATCGACATCGAGGGGCTCGTCTGGCAGGTCGAAGTACTCGGGTTGTGCGACGTGCGCGGCCCGGCCACGGTCGCGCGAATGCTCTACGCCGAGACCGAGGACGGCCGGGCGAAGCGCATGGCCGAGGCCGAGCGTCGCAAGACGTTCCGCGAACCCGCCGCCGGCATGCAGGGCAGGCCAACCAAACGAGACCGGCGGATCATCGACAAATTTTCTCGTTCGGATTGAAGTAGCTTTCGATGGTCGCGTGAACGCCGCCGTACTCGGTGTTACGGTCGGTCACGACGCCGGACATGCAGATGGTGGTCGTTCCCGCGACGAGTACCAGGGCGACCACCGCAATAGCAAAGGTCAGTTTCATGGTACCCCCGGAGAACGGGTTGCCCGGTCAGAAAGCGGCCGGTTCAGGAAACGGGCAAGGGCTGAAAGCGGGTTGAAGCAATACGTAGGATTAGGGTAAACGTGCGTCTGCAGTGCTTCGTTGAAGTGTAGGCCAGTCAGGGCTTTCCCTCAATCTCTAAATTGCGCGGTGCGGCGAAGCGTGGGTTACAGGCCATTTCGTGCCATCGAGGGCCGGAAACTAGTCGCAAAAATTCGCCTTTAAAGCTTGAAAATGCGTTCGACGCCCCAATTTCCGGCGCTAGTGCGAAAGACGCGATCTCAACTCTGTTCGCCGCTTTCGCAGCCGATTCTACTCAACAGCAATTCATATTGAGCGACATGGAAAACACGCAAGAAAATTCAGCGAGCCAGAACCCCACGCCCGCCGACGATAACGCGCGCCAGGCCGCAGACACGACCAGCACGGCTCAGGCCGCGCCGGCAGACGCGGCCGCCGCGCCGCAAACGGCGCCGAACGAGGCCGAGGCGGCGTTGGCCGAGGCGCAGGCGACCATCGCGGCGCTGAAGGAAGATTTCCTGCGCGCCAAGGCCGAGACGGAAAACGTGCGCCGCCGCAGCCAGGAAGATGTCGCGAAGGCGCATAAATTTGCCATCGAAAATTTCGCGGAAAACTTGTTGCCCGTGCTTGACAGTCTCGAAGCGGCGCTTTCGGATCAATCCTCGGACCTCGCCAAGGTTCGCGAAGGTGTCGAACTGACGCTGCGTCAGCTGACGGGCGCCTTGGAGAAAGGCCGCGTCATCGCGTTGAATCCTGTCGGCGAGAAATTCGATCCGCATCGTCATCAGGCCATTTCGATGGTTCCGGCCGAGCAGGATCCGAACACCGTCGTGACGGTGCTTCAGAAGGGCTATGTGATCGCCGATCGCGTGCTGCGTCCGGCGCTCGTGACCGTCGCCGCGCCGAAATAACGCATCCGGAGCGATCATGGCCAGCGTGCTCGTCGATTCGGCCGCTTTTGCGGTGGTCCTCGACATGCAGGCGCTCGATGAAGCCGGTTTCTCGACGCCGGTCTTGCATCGGCGGGCGACGAGCTGGCCGTGGTGTTCTTCTGGGGCCGCGACTGCTTCAATTGCGAGATCGCCGAAAAAGCGATGCTCGCGAAGCCCGATGCGATCCGCGCGCTCGGCCTGAAATGGTTCCATAGCAACGTGTACGCGCATCGCGAACTCAGCCGGCGGTTCATGCTGCACGGCGTGCCGACCTGGTTCTTGTTTCATCGGGGCAAACGGCTCGGCCGGGTGACCGGCTGGCATGGACTCGCTCAGTTCGAAACGGCAGTCAAGGCGGCCCGTGAGAAGATCGGCGCCGCGCAAAAAAAGTTATAGACCGCATCGCGTTCAGGGTCTTGAAATCGAAACTGACGCTCTTATCTTGCGTACAGGTATGAATTTTGGGCGTTCGGCCCGGTAAATCGGCAAAAGCCGGCGTCAGGCACGACACACCGCCGCCGCAACGCCACTGCGATCAAAGCTAGGAGAGTATAAAAAATGGGCAAAATCATCGGCATCGACCTCGGCACCACGAACTCGTGCGTGGCGCTGATGGAAGGGAACCAGGTCAAGGTCATCGAGAACTCGGAAGGCGCGCGCACCACGCCGTCGATCATCGCTTACATGGATGACAACGAGATTCTCGTCGGCGCGCCTGCCAAGCGCCAGTCGGTCACCAATCCGAAGAACACGCTGTATGCGGTCAAGCGCCTGATCGGCCGCCGCTTCGACGAGAAGGAAGTGCAGAAGGACATCAACCTGATGCCCTACAAGATCGTCAAGCACGACAACGGCGACGCATGGGTCGAAGCGCACGGGAAAAACCTCGCGCCGTCGCAGGTTTCCGCCGAAGTCCTGCGCAAGATGAAGAAGACCGCTGAGGATTACCTCGGCGAGCCGGTCACGGAAGCTGTCATCACGGTGCCGGCGTACTTCAACGACAGCCAGCGTCAGGCAACGAAGGATGCGGGCCGCATCGCCGGTCTGGAAGTGAAGCGCATCATCAACGAGCCGACGGCAGCCGCGCTCGCGTTCGGTCTCGACAAGGCTGAAAAGGGTGACCGCAAGATCGCGGTGTTCGACCTCGGCGGCGGCACGTTCGATATCTCGATCATCGAAATTGCGGACGTGGACGGCGAAATGCAGTTCGAAGTGCTGTCGACGAACGGCGACACGTTCCTCGGCGGTGAAGACTTCGACCAGCGCATCATCGATTACATCATCGGCGAGTTCAAGAAAGAGCAGGGCGTCGATCTGTCGAAGGACGTGCTCGCGCTGCAGCGCCTGAAAGAAGCCGCTGAAAAGGCGAAGATCGAACTGTCGTCGACGGCGCAGACCGACATCAACCTGCCTTACATCACGGCCGACGCGTCGGGTCCGAAGCACTTGAACCTCAAGTTCACCCGCGCGAAGCTCGAAGCGCTCGTCGAAGAGCTGATCGAGCGCACGATCGAACCGTGCCGCATCGCGATCAAGGATGCGGGCGTGAAGGTTGGCGACATCGACGACGTGATTCTCGTCGGCGGCATGACGCGCATGCCGAAGGTGCAGGAAAAGGTCAAGGAGTTCTTCGGCAAGGACCCGCGCCGTGACGTGAACCCGGACGAAGCCGTGGCCGTGGGCGCCGCGATCCAGGGTCAGGTTCTGTCGGGCGACCGCAAGGACGTTCTGCTGCTCGACGTGACGCCTCTGTCGCTTGGCATCGAGACGCTCGGCGGCGTGATGACGAAGATGATCAACAAGAATACGACGATCCCGACGAAGCACTCACAAGTGTATTCGACGGCCGACGACAACCAGGGCGCCGTGACCATCAAGGTGTTCCAGGGCGAGCGCGAAATGGCCGTGGGCAACAAGCTGCTCGGCGAGTTCAACCTCGAGGGCATTCCGCCCGCACCGCGCGGCGTGCCGCAGATCGAAGTGACCTTCGACATCGACGCGAACGGCATTCTGCACGTGGGCGCGAAGGACAAGGCGACGGGCAAGGAAAACAAGATCACCATCAAGGCGAACTCGGGTCTGACGGACGCGGAAATCGACAAGATGGTGAAGGACGCCGAAGCCAACGCCGAGGAAGATCACAAGCTGCGCGAGCTGGCCGATGCCCGCAACCAGGGTGACGCGCTGGTCCACAGCACGAAGAAGGCCGTTGCCGAGTATGGCGACAAGGTCGACGCTTCGGAAAAGGAAAAGATCGAAGCGGCGCTGAAGGACCTCGAAGACGCGCTGAAGAGCAGTTCGAGCGACAAGGCCACGATCGAAGCGAAGGTCGAGGCGCTGGCGCAAGCGTCGCAGAAGCTCGGCGAAAAGATGTACGCCGACATGCAGGCGCAGCAGGGCGCGGCGAGCGCGGCGGCGGGTGCCGCGGGCGCGGGCGCTTCGGCGGATGCGGGCGCGAGCCAGCATCACGACGATGTCGTCGATGCCGACTTCAAGGAAGTGAAGAAGGACTAAGCCGTGAGGGCGCGCGAGTGGCAACGCTCACGCGCTTTTCGGTGGCATCACCGGGACGCGTGACGCGTCTTACGTGTAACGCGCCTGGCGAGCCTCACGGCTCTCCGGGCACGTTGTTTTTTCAGAGGCGTCTTGATTTAGGCGAGGCGCGCGAAGTTTTACGCGCGAGTCGAAGCAACGGACTCGCAGCATCTGACAGGAACCGTCGCGGGTAAGCGCGGCGGCATCGAACCGACATGGCGAAACGGGATTACTACGACGTTCTGGGCGTCGCGAAAAACGCGAGCGACGACGAGATCAAGAAGGCGTATCGCAAGCTCGCGATGAAGTATCACCCTGACCGCAATCCGGACAACAAGAAGGCGGAAGAGAATTTCAAGGAGGCGAAGGAAGCCTACGAAATGCTCTCCGACCAGCAGAAGCGGGCCGCGTACGATCAGTACGGCCACGCGGGCGTCGATCCGAACATGGCGGGTGCGGGCGCACAGGGATTCGGCGGTTTCGCCGATGCCTTTGGCGATATCTTCGGCGACATCTTCGGACAGGCGGCCGGCGGTGCTGCTCGCGGCGGCCGAGGCGGCCCGCAGGTGTATCGCGGCGCGGACTTGCGCTACAGCATGGAGATCACGCTGGAGCAGGCGGCGCACGGCTACGACACGCAGATCCGCGTACCGAGCTGGGTGAACTGCAACGTATGTCACGGCTCGGGCGCGAAACCGGGCACCAAGCCGGAAACCTGCCCGACCTGTCATGGCCAGGGCCAGGTGCGCATGTCGCAGGGATTCTTCAGCATCCAGCAGACATGCCCGAAGTGCCACGGCAGCGGCAGCTACATTCCCGATCCGTGCGCCAATTGCCACGGCGCGGGCAAGGTGAAGGAAACGAAGACGCTGGAAGTGAAGATTCCGGCGGGCATCGACGACGGCATGCGCATCCGCTCAGCGGGCAACGGCGAGCCGGGTATCAACGGCGGACCGGCCGGCGACTTGTACGTGGAAATCCACATCAAGCAGCACACGGTGTTCGAACGCGACGGCGACGACCTCCATTGCCAGATGCCGATTCCGTTCACGACGGCGGCATTGGGCGGCGAGATCGAAGTGCCCACGCTGGCGGGTCGCGCGAGCTTCACGGTGCCGGAAGGCACGCAGTCCGGCAAGACGTTCCGTCTGCGCGGCAAGGGTATCAAGGGCTTGCGTTCGAGCATCGCCGGCGATCTCTACGTGCATGTGCAGGTGGAAACGCCGGTCAAGCTCACGGAACAGCAGCGTGATCTGCTGAAGCAGTTCGAAAAGTCGCTGGAGCAGGGCGGCGCGCGGCATAGTCCGCAAAGCAAAAGCTGGTTCGACCGTGTGAAGAGCTTCTTCGATTGATGCGGTTGAACGCGTTAAACGTCGTGCGAGCATGACGATGAAAACCGAAGAGCGCAGCGCGGTGTTCGCGCTGCTCGACGATTGCGATGCGACCGCCGAAAGGCGGTCGAGTCGTTTGTACACGGACTTCGCGCACGAACGCGCGTGCGCGGATGCGCGTGAGCTCGACGCGGTCTGCGGCGACATCGAACGCGACTTGCAATGCGGTCTCCATGCGGTCGTCGTCGCGGATTACGAGTTCGGACGCAATCTCCAGTTCGGCAGCACCGGACGCGGCGACGATCATGCGCTGCGCGTGCTCATGTTCCGCGAGTGCGCGCGTCTTTCGCGCGATGAGGTCGACGCCTGGCTCGCCTCGGAAGGCGATGACCTGACGGCAGGCATCGCGGGCATCGAATCGAGCGTCACGCGCGATGAGTTCGATGCGTCGATCGCCGCTGTGCAGGATGCGTTGCGCGCGGGCGAGTCATATCAGATCAACTACACCTTCCGTCTGCACTTCGACGTGTTCGGCACGCCGCTCGCGCTGTACCGGCGTTTGCGCAAGCGGCAGGCCGTGCATTACGGCGCGCTGATTGCGTTGCCCGATGGCAGGTCGGTGGTGTCGTGCTCCCCGGAATTATTCGTCGAGAAGCAGGGCGATCTGCTGCGCGCCCGGCCGATGAAAGGCACCGCGCCGCGCGACACCGATCCCGAAGCGCTGCGCCGTGATCCGAAGAATCGCGCCGAGAACGTGATGATCGTCGATCTGCTGCGCAACGACATGTCGCGCGTGGCGGTCACGGGTTCGGTGCATGTGCCCGTGCTGTTCGCGGTCGAGCCTTATGCGTCGGTGTGGCAGATGACCTCGACGATCGAAGCGCGCGTGATTCCCGGCACGTCGTTCGCCGGCATCGTGCGCGCGCTTTTTCCATGCGGTTCGATCACCGGCGCGCCGAAGTATGGGACGATGCAACTGATCGACGAAATCGAGAGCTCGCCGCGCGGCCTCTATACGGGCGCAATCGGCTGGCTGGATGCGAGCGGCGATGTTTGTCTGTCGGTGGCGATTCGCACACTCGTCGTCGATGCCGCGGGAAAACGCGGCGTGCTCGGCATCGGCGCGGGCATCGTGCTCGATAGCGTCGCGGCAGACGAATACGAGGAGTGTCTGTTGAAAGCACGCTTCCTGACCGGCGCGGACCCTGGCTTCGAACTCTTCGAGACGACCTATGCGACGCGCGACGAAGGCATTCGCTACTACGCGCGCCACGCCGCGCGACTGAAGGCAAGCGCCGCCTATCTCGGCTTTGCTTTCGACGAGCGCGCGCTCGCGGCTCAAGTCGAGAAGCAGTGCGCGCAATTCGACGCCGGCACGCCGTATCGTATGCGTATCGCGCTGGACAAGCGCGGACGCATCACGATCACGAGCGCGCCGCTGGCGCCGTTGCCATCGGATACGGTGGAAGTGTTGCTCGCGTCCGATCGCGGCTTCGCACCACAATCGTCCGGCGATCCGCTGCTGCGTCACAAGACGACACGCCGCGCTGACTACGATCGCGCATGGAAAGCCGCCGAAGCCGAAGGCGCGTTCGACATGCTCTTCGTCAACGAACGCGGCGAGCTGACCGAAGGCGGCCGTTCGAGCGTCTTCGTGCAGCTCGACGGAAAGTGGTGGACGCCGCCCGTCGACGCCGGCGTGTTGCCAGGCGTGATGCGCGCGGTGCTCATCGAAGAACTCGGTGCCGCCGAACGCACGCTGACGATGGATGACTTGCAGAAAGCCGAAGCCCTGCTCATCAGCAACGCATTACGCGGTGGCCTGAAGGCAAGGCTTCGGCGCTAAGCATCACCACTCCGCGACGCTGCCGTCCGCATGACGCCAAACCGGATTGCGCCAGCGATGCCCGACCTTCGCCATCTCTCGCACCTTCTCCTCGTCCACCTCGATGCCGAGCCCCGGTCCCTGCGGGATCGAAACCATCCCGTCGTCATACTTGAAGACTTCCGGATTCTTGATGTAATCGAGCAGGTCGTTGCCCTTGTTGTAGTGAATGCCGAGGCTCTGCTCCTGAATGAACGCGTTGTAGCTCACCGCGTCGATCTGCAGGCAGGTCGCGAGCGCGATCGGCCCGAGCGGGCAATGCAGCGCGAGCGCGACGTCGTAGGCTTCAGCCATCGTCGCGATCTTGCGGCATTCGGTCAGGCCGCCCGCATGTGACGCATCCGGCTGAATGATGTCGACGTAACCGCCCGCCAGAATGTGCTTGAAGTCCCAGCGCGAGTAGAGTCGCTCGCCGAGCGCGATCGGCGTGCTCGTCTGGCTGACGATATCGCGCAGCGCCTCGACGTTCTCCGACAGCACCGGCTCTTCGATGAACATCAGCTTGAACGGATCGAGTTCCTTCGCGAGCACCTTCGCCATCGGCTTGTGCACGCGTCCGTGAAAGTCGACGCCGATCCCCACATTCGGACCGACGGCCTCGCGCACCGCGTGCACGTTGTCGATCACGCCTTGCACCTTGTCGAAGGTATCGATGATCTGCAACTCTTCCGAGCCGTTCATCTTCACGGCCTTGAAGCCGCGTTCGACCACCGCGCGCGCGTTATTCGCGACATCGCTCGGACGGTCGCCGCCGATCCACGAATACACCTTGATCTTGTCGCGCACCTGGCCGCCGAGCAGCGCGTGCACCGGCACGCCGTGATGCTTGCCGAGAATGTCCCACAACGCCTGATCGACGCCCGCGATCGCGCTCATGCCGATAGGACCGCCGCGATAAAACCCGGAGCGGTACATCACCTGCCACAGGTCTTCGATATGACGCGGGTCCTTGCCGACCAGATAGTCGGCGAGTTCGTCCACTGCGGCGGCCACCGTATGTGCGCGGCCTTCGACAACCGGCTCGCCCCAGCCGGTGATGCCTTCGTCCGTTTCGATCTTGAGGAAGCACCAGCGCGGCGGAACGATAAAAGTTTCGAGCTTCGTGATTTTCATTGAGCGTCTCCTGAAGGGTCATCCATGTTAGCAAAAAGCCGCGATCAAGGCATATTAATAGTATTATTGTATTTAAGTCGGGTTCTACGAAACATCAGTCGAATAGCCCATAATCGTGCCCACACTAAAGGAGACGATCATTCACCGGGATCTACATGGCCGCGTCGCGCATGAACTGGGCATGGCCATTCTGCGCGGGGACTTCGCGCCCGGTTCGCCTCTGCCGCGCGAAGCGGAATTGATGGAGCGCTTCGGCGTGAGCCGCACGGTGCTCCGCGAGGCGTTACGCACGCTCACATCGAAAGGGCTGATCGAGTCGCGCCCGAAGGTCGGCACGCGCGTGCGCGCGAAGGATGCCTGGAATCTGCTCGACGTCGATATGCTCGACTGGTACTCGCGCGTCGCGCCGCCGCTGCAATTCGCGCTCAAGCTCCAGGAAATGCGCGAGATGATCGAGCCGTACGCCGCCGCGCTTGCCGCCGGCAACCACGAGGACCGCACGCGCGAGCGCCTCACGCGCGCGCATCAGGCGATGGCCGGCGCACAGAATGTCGAAGAATGGGTGCGCGCGGACCTCGATTTCCATCTGTGCGTGCTCGCCGCCTGCAGCAACGAATTGCTGATACCGCTCGGCGCGCTCATCGAGCGCACGCTGGAAGGCCAGTTGCGCCTGAACGCCAAACGCGCCGATGTCTACAACGCGTCGCTCGCGGAGCATACGGCCGTGTTCGAGGCGATCATCGCGCGCGATTCGACCGGTGCGCGCCGCGCGATGGCCGATCTGCTCGGCATGACGCGCAGCAGGATTGAAGGCTAAAAAGCGTTCAGCGGAATCTTCAGATACGTCGTGCCGTTGCCGGCCGCTTCAGGAAAGTGGCCGGCGCGGATGTTCACCTGGATCGCCGGCAGAATGAGCGTCGGCATGCCGAGGGTCGCGTCGCGTGCCTCGCGCATCGCGACGAATTCGTCCTCGGTCTTGCCGCCCCCGACGTGAATGTTCTGCTCACGCTGCTCGCGCACCGTGGATTGCCAGCGCGGGGCGCGCGTGTCGGGCGGATAGTCGTGGCACACGAAGAGCCGCGTGTCCGGATCGAGCGCGAGCAGGCGCTGGATCGATCGATACAGCCGGCGCGCGCTGCCGCCGGGAAAATCGCAGCGCGCGGTCCCGACGTCCGGCATGAAGAGCGTGTCGCCGACGAACACCGCATCGCCGATCCGATACGCCATGTCGGCGGGCGTGTGGCCCGGCACGAAGAGCGCGGTGGCTTCGAGCTCGCCGATCATGAAGCGCTCGCCGTCCGCAAAGAGATGATCGAATTGCGAGCCGTCGAGCCGAAACTCCGGCTCGAGATCGAAGATCTTCTTGAACACGCCCTGCACGGCGCGTATCGATTCGCCGATGCCGATCTTCCCGCCGAGCATGCGCTTCAGATACGGCGCCGCCGAAAGATGGTCGGCATGCGCGTGTGTCTCCAGAATCCATTCGACGGCAAGCCGCTCTTCGCGCACGAACTCGATGACCGCATCGGCTGATTGCGTCGACGTGCGCGCGGCTTTGGGGTCGTAGTCGAGCACGGGATCGATGATCGCGGCCGCCGAACCGGCCTTTGCGTAGACGACATACGTCATCGTGCCGGTGTTGATATCGAAGAAAGGCTGAATGATGGGTTGCACGCTGATTCCCCCGGCTGCCGTGCGGCGCGTCGACTCGCGTCGTGCTCTCGTCGCCCTGATCGATCGGGCGTGTTTGTCAGGATCGCGATACAGTGTAACCCTTTGCGCCGGACCCGAACGCGCCGGCGGTCATCTCCACGGAAGCTCCATCAAGAGGTTCGAATGCCGCACGTCCCGACTTCGCTCGCGTCGTCGTGGGGCGCGTGGGCCGTCTTCGTCAGCGTCCTCGCGACGCAGCTCGGCGTGCCCGTCCCCGCCGCGCCGATGCTGATTCTCGCCGGCACGCTCGTCGCCGCCGGCAACGCGCCGTTCTGGCAGATGCTCGCGGCGGCAGTGCTCGCCGTGCTCATCGCCGATTCGCTCTGGTTCGCCGCCGGCCGACTCTACGGCCGGCGCTTTCTCAATTCGCTCGTGCGCTTCTCGCTGTCGATCGATACGACGTTGCGCACCGCGCGCCGCTGGTTCGAGCGCTTCGGCGTGCCGCTGCTCGCGCTGTCGAAGTTTGTGCCCGGGCTCGGGCTCGTGTCGGCGCCGCTGCTCGGCACCACGCAGATCGAAGTGCGCGTCTTTCTGCTGTGGGATCTGATCGGCGCGACGGCGTGGGCGAGTTTCTGGATGCTCGGCGGCGCGGCGCTGCAGGAACAGATCGGACGGCTCGTCATCCTGGTGCGCGCCAACGGCACGACGGTGATCGACATTCTCGTGATGGTCGCGCTCGGCTTCATGCTGTATCGATGGATCCGCCGCGAGCAATTTCGCCAGTGGCTCGCGAAGTATCACATCACGCCGGATCAACTCGACGCGATGATGCGTTCCGACACGCCGCCCGTGATCTACGACGCGCGCCCGGCGGAGATCCGCCGCCGCGAGCCGTATCGCATCGCGGGCGCGATCGCGCTGGATCTCGATTCGCCCGATCGCGTCGATCAGTTGTATTCGGAGCACGAGGTGGTCGTGTATTGCGTGTGCCCGAACGAGGCGACCGCGAAGACCATCGCACGGCAGTTGCGCGCGAAGGGGTTCAGGCACGTGCGGCCGCTGAAGGGCGGGCTGGATGCGTGGGAGAAGCACGGCTATCCGGTCGAACCGATGCCGGCGGAGCACCTTCACGCCGCCGCCGACCAAGACGACATCGATCACGACATGGTCACGATTCGCGCGACCGCGCCCGAATGATCTACGTCCGGCGCGCCGGCCGGTTCACCAGCGCGATGCCCGCGAGGACCATCGCCGCGGCGACCATGAAACGCGCGGTGAAATGCTCGCCGAGCAGAAGCACGCCGAAGGTGACGCCGAAGATCGGCGTGAGAAACGAGAACACCGAAAGCCGCGACGCCATATAGCGCGTGAGCAGCCAGAACCAGGTCAGATAGCTGATGAACGCGACGACGATCGCCTGATACGCGAGACTCGCGATCGCGAGCGTCGAGACGGCTTCGACGTGCGTCTGCCCGATGCCTGCCGCGAGCGCGAGCAGCAGCACCGCCGACACCGCCAGTTGATAGAACAGCGTCTTGCTCGCGCTTGCCCGCGCCAGCGACGACGCACGCACGACCACGGTCGTCGCGGCCCAGAAGATGCCGGCCATGATGCCGAGCGCATCGCCCGCGATACCCTGCAACGTCGATGCGCTATTCGGATTGCCGTGCAGAAAACCGTCGGCGAACGCGAGTGCGATGCCGCAGAACGCGAGCACGATGCCGCACCACTGCGTGCGAGAGAGCCGCTCGCCGGCCACGAATGCGTGCAGGCCGAGCGCCGTGAAGCAGGGCGCGGTGTAGAGAAACACGGCCATGCGCGTTGCGGTGGTGAGACTCAGGCCGAAGAATATGCAGACGAACTCGCCGCCGAAGAGCAGGCCCGCGAGCAAGCCGGCGGGCAACGTGTCGTCGCGCTGGAAGAGCGGCACGCCGCGCGTGCGCGTCCAGATCCATACAAGCAGTGTTGCGATGAGCGAGCGGATGCCGGCTTGCAGCATTGGCGGAATCGACGCGTTCGCTTCCTTGATCGCGACTTGCTGGAATCCCCATGCGCCGCACAGCGCGATCATCACGACGATGGCGGTGGTGTCGGGGGCGCGGCGCAGGGCGAGGGACGGCGTGTTCATTGGCTGGCTCTTGAACGTGGCCGCAGAGGCCATGCACTGATTTGGAGCGTCGATTGTGCCAGCGAACGGGCCCTGATGAGCGAAAGGTCGCGATGAGCCCGTGGAGATTGCGCGCCGCGACGAATGCGCGGCGCGAGTTCATGCGTGAATCAGGAATGCTTTTCGATCAGTTCGACCTTGTAGCCGTCCGGATCTTCGACGAACGCAATCACGGTCGTGCCGCCCTTCACGGGACCGGCTTCGCGGGTGACCTTGCCGCCCGCCTGGCGAATGCGCTCGCATGCGTCGGCGGCGTCGTCGACTTCGAGCGCGATATGGCCATATGCCGTGCCGAGGTCGTACTTGTCGGTGCCCCAGTTGTAGGTGAGTTCGAGCACGCTGTTCTCGCTTTCCGGGCCGTAGCCGACGAAAGCGAGCGTGTACTTGTACTCCGTGTTTTCGCTTTGACGCAGCACTTTCATGCCGAGAATGCGCGTATAGAAATCGATGGAACGCTGCAGGTCGCCGACGCGCAGCATCGTATGGAGGAGTCGCATGGTGGGGTTCCTGTTGTGTGTGGTTTGCGGGGGACAGGAAAGAAATTGTACCGTCGGCGCCGGACGCCCGCTGACGATGCGTCAGAGCGCCGGAAGCAGATCCGGCGGATGATGCTTCAATGTATGCCGCGCCTCGCGGAACTCCGGGAAGATCGATTCGACCGTCTGCCAGAAGCGCGGGCTGTGGTTCATCTCGCGCAGATGCGCGAGCTCGTGCGCGACGACGTAATCGATGATCGACATCGGGAAATGAATGAGCCGCCAGTTCAGGCGGATCTTGCCGTCGCTGGAACAACTGCCCCAGCGCGTCGCCGCCGATGACAACGCGTACGCGCGATACTCGACGCCGAGCTTCGCCGCATACACCGCGAGCCGCTCGCCGAAGATGCGCTTTGCTTCCGATTGCAGCCAGCCTTGCACGCGATCCTTGATCTGCTGCGCGTCGGCGAAGGCGGGCATGGCGAGCGAGAGCACGTTGGTGGCGTCGTCGAAGGACAGCGCGCTCGCCGCCGATCCGAGCGACACGCTGATCGTCTTGCCGAGATACGGAAACTGAGCGCCGTCCTTCCAGTCGATGCGCGGCAGTGCGCGCTGCTCGACGCGCGTCTGCCATTCGGTGAGCTTCTTGACGATCCAGTTCTGCTTGTCGAGGATCGCGCTTTCGATGTCCGCGATCGTCACCCAGCGCGGCGCGGTGATCGCGAGCCCGGTGCCGTCGATGCAAAAGCCGATCGTGCGCCGCGACGAACGCCTCAGCCGATACTCGAGCGCGCCCGCCTTGAGCGCGATGCGGCGCAGGCGCACGCCATCGGGCAGCGGCGCCGCCGGAGTTGCTGGTGTCAGGACGGGGAGGGGATCGGCGGCAGGGACGTCGCCACGCAGCGGAGCGGGTGCGCTCGCGGGCGGCGCGCCGGAGTATGCCGGCGCATGCTCGAACGGCAGATCGAGCTGCAGGGTATCGAGCGCGACGGCGGGACGCTGTCGCGATGGGGCTTTCTGCATCGGCTCGGCTTTGCGCTCACGGCGCAGGAATGACGAGAAGAATGAGTAAGGCACGCCGCGGCTCGATCCGAACGCCGCCGCTTCAGCGGCCCGCGCCCGCGGCGCCGGCTTCACCCGGCTGCGCGTTCGGCGCGGCATAAGCATGCGGATCGATGCGGCGCATTTCCGCCTCGATCCAGCTTTCGACGCGCGTGTTCACTTCCTCGGGCGTGAGGCCGGCTGTATCGATCGGCTTGCCGATCGACACCGTGACTATACCCGGATATTTGATAAAGGAATTGCGTGGCCAGACGTGCCCCGCGTTGTGCGCGATGGGCACGACCGGTGCGCCGGTCACGACGGCGAAGCGCGCGCCGCCGGTCTTGTACTTGCCCTGGCTGCCGACTCGCGTGCGCGTACCTTCGGGAAACATGATGACCCACGCGCCTTCTTCCATGCGTGCGCGGCCCTGGCGCGTGACCGATGCGAACGCGTCGCGGCCCTGCTTGCGATCGATGTGCACCATCTTGAGCAGCCCGAGCGCCCAGCCGAAGAACGGTACGTAGAGCAGCTCGCGCTTGAACACGTAGCAGAGCGGCCGCGGCATCAGCGCGGGAAACGCGAGCGTCTCCCACGCGGACTGGTGCTTGGACAGCAGCACGGCCGGCCCATTCGGCAGGTTCTCCATGCCTTCGATCGTGTAGCGTATCCCGATCAGATGTCGCAACACTACGATGGTCGATTTGCACCAGCCGGCCGCCATCCAGTAGCGCTTGTCGGCGCGCATGAACGGAAACGCAATGAAGCAGGCGATCGCGTACGGCGTCGTGTACGCGATGAAGTAGAGCATCAACAGCAAAGAACGGATGAAGCGCATGGCGTCTCGGTGTTACTGGGCCGCGGAGCGGTCCTGATGCCGTGCGAGGAAGTCGAGCGCGAACGCGCGCAAGTCCTTGTGAACGACGGTGCCTTCGGGCAACTGACCTTCCTTGAGCGTCTTTTCGCCCTTGCCGGTGAGCACGAGATGCACGGGGAAGCCGAGCGCCGCGCCCGCCTGCAGATCGCGCAGCGAATCGCCGACGACGGGCGTAATTTCAGGATCGATCTCGAAGCGGTCGATGATCTGCTGCAACATGCCGGGCCTCGGCTTCCTGCAATCGCATTGATCTTCCGCCGTGTGCGGGCAGAAGAACACCGCGTCGATGCGCCCGCCGACGGCCGCGACCGCGCGATTCATCTTTTGATGCATCGCGTTCAGCGCGGCCATGTCGAAGAGACCGCGCCCGATGCCCGACTGATTCGATGCGATCGCGACGCGATAGCCCGACTGATTCAGGCGCGCAATGGCTTCGAGGCTGCCGGGAATGGCGACCCATTCGTCCGGCGACTTGATGAACGCATCGGAATCGACGTTGATGACGCCGTCTCGATCGAGGATGACCAGTTTTCGGTTCATGACCATGGCGGCGCTTCAGGCAGCGAGCTTCGAAATATCGGCGACGCAGTTCATCTGCTGATGCAATGCGTTGAGCAATGCGAGCCGATTGTTGCGCAGCGCGGGATCTTCCGCGTTCACCATCACATCGTTGAAGAACGTGTCGACGCTCTCGCGCAATGCGGCGAGCGCGCTCAACGCTTCCGTATAGTTGCGCGCGGCGAGTTGGCTCTGCACGCGCGGCGTCACCTGCTCGATCTGCGCGTAGAGATTCTTTTCCGCCGCTTCGACGAGCAACGCCTTGTTCACCGACGAAGGCGCGCCTTGCTCCGACTTCTTCAGGATGTTCGAGATGCGCTTGTTGGCCGCCGCGAGCGCCGCCGCTTCGGGCAGCGCGGCGAACTCGCGCACGGCATCGAGGCGCGCGACGATGTCGTCGAGACGCGTCGGGTTCAGGCTCAGCACCGCTTCGATATCGTTCGCTTCGAAGCCGCGTTCGCGCAACAGACCGCGCAGGCGATCGAGGAAGAACGCGTAGATGGCGTCGGTCGAATCGGCGACTTGCGGCATGCCTGCGAACTGGCGTTGCGCCACGCCGACGAGATCGCGCAGATCGATCGGCAGCTTCTTTTCCAGCAGGATGCGCAGCACGCCGAGCGCGTGACGGCGTAGCGCAAACGGATCTTTCTCGCCGGTCGGCGCGAGACCGATACCCCAGATACCGACGATCGTTTCCAGCTTGTCCGCGAGCGCGACCGCGGCGCCGACGCCGGTCGATGGCGTTTCATCGCCCGAAAAGCGCGGCTGATAGTGCTCCGAGCACGCGAGCGCGACTTCTTCCGGCTCGCCGTCGTGACGTGCGTAATACGTGCCCATCGTCCCTTGCAGCTCCGGGAACTCGCCGACCATGTCGGTCAGCAAGTCGGCCTTCGCGAGGCGCGCGGCGCGGCGGGTGAGCGCGGCATCGACGCCGACCATCGGCGCGATTTCACCTGCCAGCGCCTCGAGACGCTCGACGCGTTGCAACGTCGAACCGAGCTTGTTGTGATAGACGACGTTCGCGAGCAGCGGCACGCGATCTTCGAGACGCTTCTTCTTGTCCTGCGTGAAGAAGAACTTCGCATCGGCCAGGCGCGGGCGCACGACGCGCTCGTTGCCTTCGACGATCTCGCCGGGCGTCTTCGTATCGATGTTCGACACGATCAGGAAGCGCGAGCGCAGCTTGCCGTGCTGGTCGGTGAGCGCGAAGTACTTCTGGTTGGTCTGCATCGTGAGGATCAGACATTCCTGCGGCACCTGCAGGAACTCCTCGTCGAAGCGGCATTCGTAGACGACCGGCCATTCGACGAGCGCGTTCACTTCGTCGAGCAGCGCTTCGGGCATCACGACGCGGTCAACTCCTGCGAACGCGAGAAGTTGCGTGCGAATCGACTCGCGGCGATCCTCGAAGTTGGCGACCACATGCCCCTTGCTGCGCAGCGTGTCGGCGTAATCGTCTGCGTGCGGAATCGCGACGAAGCCTTCCGACATGAATCGATGGCCGATGGTCGTATCGCCCGAATCGACGCCAAGCGCGCTGACCGGCACGATATTGCGCCCGTGCATGGCGGTCAGGCGCTGCACCGGACGCACGAACTGCACGCTGGTGCCGTCCGGACGCTGGTAAGTCATGACCTTCGGAATCGGCAACTTGCCGAGTGTTTCATCGAGCGCGGCTTGCAGCCCGTCGGCGAGCGTCGCGCCGGGCGCGGCATAGCGCAGGAAGAACGCTTCCGCCTTGCCGTCCTGTGCGCGTTCGAGTTCGGCGAGCGGGAAGTCGGGGAAGCCGAGCGCCGCGAGCTTCTTCGCGAGCGGCGCTGTAGGGTTGCCTTCCTTGTCGAGCGCGACCGTCACCGGCAGCACTTTCTCGCGCACCTGCCTTTGCGGCGCGACATCGCGCACGTTCCGGATGAGCACGGCGAGGCGGCGCGGCGTCGCGTACTTTTCGAACGAGGGCGCGCCGTCGATCAGATCGCGTGCGGCGAGACGTTCGACGATGCCGTCGGCGAAAGCGGTGCCGAGACGCGCGAGCGCCTTCGGCGGCAGTTCCTCGGTGAGCAGCTCGACGAGCAGAGAAGCGTGTTTGGATTGCGTCATTGTTCTGTCGAGCCTCGTCAAACCTGTTCGTTGTTGCTGCGTTCGCCCGGCGGCGTGCTTTCCGGCTTGAGCGGCGGCGCCCACGCGGGGCGCTGCGCTTCCTGCTCGTCGGTGACGAGGTCGCGATCGCCTCGCACCGGGTTGCCGAGCATCGGGAAGCCGAGCGCTTCGCGCGAATCGTAGTAAGCCTGCGCGACGAGACGCGACAGCGCACGGATGCGGCCGATGTACGCCGCGCGCTCCGTGACGGAAATGGCGCCGCGCGCATCGAGCAGATTGAACGTGTGGCCCGCCTTCAGCACGAGTTCATATGCGGGCAGCGCGAGCTTTGCGTCGATCATCTTCTTCGCTTCTTCTTCGTAGCTCTTGAAGAAGGTGAAGAGCAGGTCGACGTTCGCATGCTCGAAGTTATAGGTGGACTGTTCGACTTCGTTCTGGTGATACACGTCACCGTAGGTCAGCCGGCGCAGCACGCGGCCGTTCGGACCGTCTTCTTCCCATTCGGTCCAGACGAGGTCGTACACGTTCTCGACCTTTTGCAGATACATCGCGAGACGTTCGAGGCCGTAGGTGATTTCGCCGAGCACCGGCTTGCAATCGATGCCGCCCGCCTGCTGGAAATACGTGAACTGCGTCACTTCCATGCCGTTGAGCCACACTTCCCAGCCGAGGCCCCACGCGCCGAGCGTGGGGTTCTCCCAGTCATCCTCGACGAAGCGCACGTCGTTCTGCTTCAGATCGAAGCCGAGCGCTTCGAGCGAGCCGAGGTACAGATCGAGAATGTTTTCAGGCGCGGGTTTCAGCACAACCTGATACTGATAGTAGTGCTGCAGGCGGTTCGGATTCTCGCCATAGCGGCCGTCCTTCGGGCGGCGCGACGGTTGAACGTAGGCCGCGCGCCACGGCTCGGGGCCGATCGCGCGCAGGAACGTGTGGACGTGCGAGGTGCCCGCGCCGACTTCCATGTCGATCGGCTGGAGGAGCGCGCAGCCCTTCTCGTTCCAGTAGGACTGCAGCGTCAGAATGATTTGCTGGAATGTGAGCATGATTGCCTTTTGCGGGGCGGACGCGGCGCGGCCATCGTCGGGACGACGCGACTCGGAGGCTCGGCCAAAGTGCTGAAACCGGGAATTTTAGCCGAACGGCAGGGCGGCTGCGGCTTTTTGGGAATCGACGCGCCTGCGGAAACAGACGCGCGGGCCGCGTCGCATGGCGCAACGCGGCATCGTTTCAGTCGATGTTCAGCGCGCGTCCGAACGTTTCCGGTCAGGTGCAAACGCAAACCCGAACGCGAGCAACAAGAGCGACATCGCGATCACCGTCATATTCCCGCTCGTCACATACGGCGTGCTGCCCGACGTCCCTTGCACGCGCGCTTCGAGCACGCCGGTCGTGAAGGTCGGCAGCTTCGAGACGACATCGCCGTTCGCCGCGATCACCGCCGTCATGCCGGTGTTGGTAGCGCGCAGCATCGGCCGGCCGGTTTCGATCGATCGCATGCGCGCGATCTGAAGATGCTGATCGAGCGCAATCGTATTGCCGAACCACGCGAGGTTTGTCGAGTTGACCAGAATGCCCGCAGGCGTTTCCTGCTCGCGGATCGTGCGCGCGATCTCTTCGCCGAAGATGTCCTCGTAGCAGATATCCACGGCGACCGGCTGGTTGTGCACGATGAACGCCTTCTGCGCGATCGGCCCGCGCGCAAGATCGCCGAGCGGAATGCCCATCATGCGCACGAACCAGTGAAAGCCGAGCGGCACGAATTCTCCGAAGGGCACGAGATGATGCTTGTCGTAGCGGTACACGCCGTTCACGTGCGGCGTGACGCCGAAGAGGCTGTTGGTGTAATCGGTCGCGCGGCCATCGGGGAGAATCGTGACGCCGATCGCGCCGAAGAGAATCGACGAGTTCGTGTCGTCCGCGAAGTTCCGGATCGTGACGGCGAAGTCTCGAGGAATCTGCACGGACAAGACGGGCAGCGCAGTTTCCGGCGTGACGATCAGATCGGCGGGCTTCTCGGTGATGAGCCGCTGGTAGAGCGCGAGCGATTCATCGACACCGGCTTGTTCGAACTTCATTTCCTGTTTCACATTGCCTTGCAGGAGACGCACATCGAGAGGGGCGTTGGCGGGCGTCGTCCATTCGACGAACGATAGCAGCATGCCCCCGACGATCAGCGCAATGGCAACAGCCGCGGGGATCAGCGCACGCGCGCCACGGCCCGCATGTCGCCAGTGATACAGCGTCTGCACGATCAGCGCCGCGACGAGCGCGAGCACCCAGCCGACACCGTACACGCCGACGAGCGCGCCGAAGCCCTTGAGCGGTCCGTCGACTTGCGCATAACCGCTCGCGAGCCACGGAAAGCCCGTGAACACGAGTCCACGCAGCCATTCGCCGAGCGCCCACGCGCTCGCGAACGCAAACGCGCCGTGCCATGTCGGCGCAAAGCGCGGCGAGGCGTCGATGTCGCGTGCGGTGGCCGTGTCTTCATCGCCGAAGCGCGCGCGGCCCGCGACGAACGACCAGACCGCGCTCGCCAGCGCCGGATAAATCGCGAGGTAAAGCGAAAACAGCGCGACGGCCGCTGCGGCGAGCGGCGCGGCCATCCCGCCGTAGACATGCATGCTCACGTAGAGCCACCACACGCCCGTGACGAAGTTGCCGAAGCCGAACGCCCAGCCGGTCGCGGCGGCGCTGCGCCAGTTGCCGGTGCGCGTGAGCCACGCGAAAAAGAGCGCGAAGATGACGAGCTCGATCCAGCCGCCGTGCGGCGTCGGGGCGAAGGAGAGCGTATTGATGGCGCCGAGCACGGCGGCCACGAGGTAATGCCAGAAGGGCAATGCGCGCGGCGACTCGGAGATGAGGGATGCGTCGCGTTGACGGGAGAGGAAACGAAACGATGAATCGGCCATTAATGACGGTCGAGATGAAACGTAGGCGGGCGAAGGGGTGATGGCGGGCGCCGGATTCGCTCCGGCGCCCGCGGCGCGCTTAGTCGCGCAATTCGTCTTCGTCGTCGCCTGCGTGGTGATGTTGCTGCGCGAGATTCGGCACGCGCCGCACGAGAAGAACGTGAATCTGCCGGGCGTCGCCGCGCAGGATCTCGAACGCGAAATCGTCGATGCGCACTTTCTCGCCGCGATGCGGCACGCGCCCGAAGCGATGCGTGACGAGACCGCCGATGGTATCGACCTCGTCGTCGGAGTAATCGGTGCCGAACTCCTCGTTGAACTGTTCGATGCCGGTCAGCGCGCGCACGCGATACTTGCCGTCAGGCGTCGCGATGATATTGCCGGCTTCTTCGTCGAAGTCGTATTCGTCCTCGATGTCGCCGACGATCTGCTCGAGCACGTCTTCGATCGTGATGAGACCCGCCACGCCGCCGTATTCGTCGACGACGATCGCGATGTGATTGCGGTTCACGCGAAAGTCGTGCAGCAGCACGTTCAGGCGCTTCGATTCGGGGATGAAGACGGCGGGGCGCAGCATGCCGCGCACGTCGAATTCCTCTTCCGCGTAGTAGCGCAGCAAGTCTTTCGCGAGCAGCACGCCGATGATGTTGTCCCGATTGCCCTCGTACACGGGATAGCGCGAATGCGCCTTGTCGAGCACGAACGGGATGAATTCGGCGGGCGTTTCCGCGATGTTGATGGCGTCCATCTGGGCGCGCGGAACCATGATGTCGCGCGCGCAGAGATCGGACACCTGAAAGACGCCTTCGATCATCGAGAGCGAATCGGCATCGAGCAGGTTGCGCTCGTGCGCATCCTGGAGCACTTCGAGAAGTTCGTCGCGCGATTCGGGCTCGTGCGAGATGAAATCGGTCAGCCGTTCGAGCAAAGAGCGCTTTTCCGGCGGTTTGTCGGTGTGGCGTCGACTGGGATAAGGTTCGTTCATAGCGGAGCGCCCGGGAGTTCCCGGGCGCGGGTTAGCGGAAGTTCAAGCATACACCAAGGAAAAACGGGGACTGCGTGGCGCAGTGCGCATGTCATGAGCCATGCTAGCCGATAAATATGCGAGGAGTATGTCCGGCGATGAGCGTTGTCCGAACGGACGACGCGCGGTAAAAAATCGTACGGATGCGAAAAGCACGCGCGTCATTTATTTCCTTGTTCCTGACAGCGTTTCAGGAGCGCTTCGAGGGCGCGATCCGGCATGCCGCTCTCGCGCAGCGCCTCGACGGTCCGGCTTACGTAATCCAGCGTCGTGCCATAGCGGCCGCTCGCACAGCCGAGCACGGTGCGCACGATCGGATCGGAGAGTTTGCCGGTATAGGAAGTCGCATCCCGGCGCATCACGAATGCCAGCGCCTCCACGCGCCGTCCGTCCGCGAGCGTGCAGGGCAGCCACGCGGGCCTATACGACGCCATCGCCATTTCGCGCCGCCACAATACCTGGAGATGCTCGATCGCATCGGCGCCCGCGAGCCTGAACGCCATGCCGGTGCACGAGCCGCCGCGATCCAGCGCCAGCACGAGGCCAGGCTGTTCCGGCGTGCCGCGATTCACGCGCGACCACAAATAAAGCCCGCGATGGTAGCCATGCACCTTGCCGCGCACGGCTTCGAGCGTCGGCAAGCCGGGGTTCCAGATCAGCGAGCCGTACCCGAACAGCCACAAATCCGACTTCCGGTCCCAGTGAGCGAGCGCCGCGTCGCGCGACGCGGCCAGTTCCTCGTCCGTCAGCAGCGCGGATTCGCCGAGCGCGGGCGGATAGTCCGGGCAGGGCGCGGGCGGCGGATCGGCTTCGGAAGGTGCGGCTTGCGCGGGTTCGGGCGTCTTGTCGTTCACGGCGCTTTCAACACATCGAGGACATCGGACCGGCTTCAGGTCAAAGGCACGTAAGGATCGGAAAATCCCAGAGACTGCATGATATCCGTCTCAATGGATTCCATCTCTTGCGCTTCGCTTTCGACTTCATGGTCGTAGCCCTGCGCATGGAGCGTGCCGTGGACGATCAGATGCGCGTAGTGCGCGGCGAGCGGCTTGCCCTGTTCGTCGGCTTCGCGCTCGACGACGGGGCAGCACAGAATCAGATCGCCCGCGACGGGATCGTCCTCGGATTCCGCATAGGCGAACGTGAGCACGTTCGTCGCGTAATCCTTCTGGCGATACGTGCGATTGAGCATCCGGCCTTCTTCCTCGTCGACGAAGCGCACGGTCAGCTCGGCGTCGGCGAAAAGCGAGGCCCTGATCCAGCGCGCGACCGTCGCGCGCGGCAAGATCGCCTTGTGCGACGGGTACGCTTTTGCGGCGGGGAACTGCATCGTCAATGCGAGGCGCGGCTTCATTCGGGCTTTTGCTGCGACTGCTGAGCGACGCGCGCGGCCTCGGCGAGCGCCGCATCTTTCTGCGATTGCGCGTCGTAAGCCTCGACGATGCGCGCGACGAGCGGATGCCGCACCACATCCGCCGACGTGAAGTGCGTGATCGCGATGCCGCGCACTTCCGAGAGCACGTGCTGCGCCTCGATCAGCCCGCTCTTGTGGCCGCGCGGCAGGTCGACCTGCGTGGTATCGCCGGTGACGACCGCCTTCGAGCCGAAGCCGATACGCGTGAGGAACATCTTCATCTGCTCGGGCGTAGTGTTCTGCGCCTCGTCGAGAATGATGAACGCGTGATTCAGCGTGCGCCCGCGCATGTACGCGAGCGGCGCGATCTCGATCATCTGACGTTCGAACATCTTCGCCGTCTTGTCGAAGCCGAGCAGATCGTAAAGCGCGTCATAGAGCGGACGCAGATACGGATCGACCTTCTGCGCGAGATCACCCGGCAGGAAGCCGAGCCGCTCGCCCGCCTCGACGGCCGGACGCGTCAGCACGATGCGCTTCACCTGATCGCGTTCGAGTGCATCGACCGCGCACGCGACCGCGAGATAAGTCTTGCCCGTGCCCGCCGGCCCGATGCCGAACGTCACGTCGTGCGCGATGATCTGCTTCAGATACTCGCGCTGCGCCGGCGTGCGGCCGCGCAGATCGGCCCGGCGCGTGTAGAGCTTCGGACCGTGGTCTTCGTCTTCGCCGAGGTCGATCGTCGCGCTCGGTTCATCGAACGGATGATCCGGATCGCCACGAAAACGCGGATCGATCTCGCCTTCTTCACCGTTGGCTTCGCGCGCATCCTTCGCGCGGCGCGTCGCATGGCTCGCCTCGACGAGCGCGAGTTGAATGTCGTCGACGGAAATCGGATCGCGCGCGCGGTTGTAGAAGTTCTCGAGCGCCGCGAGCGCGACTTTCGCGCCACGGCCGCGAATCGCGATCTTGTGGCCGCGACGCGAAAGCGTCACATCGAGCGCCTGCTCGATCTGCCGCAGGTTTTCGTCGAGCGGGCCGCAGAGGTTGGCGAGCCGCGCGTTGTCGTCGCGCGGCGCGGTGAATTCCAGATGCTGCGTAGGAGCGTTCTTCAAGATGAACCTGGGTTCCTTTCCTTAGTGCGTCAACTCGGGCGCCATGACCAGTTCGCCGCGCAGCGAATGCGGATACGCATGCACGATCTTCACGTCGATCATCTGGCCGATCAAACGCGCGTGCGACTCGGCCGGCGCGGGGAAATTGACGACGCGGTTGTTCTGCGTGCGCCCGGCGAGCTCGTTCGGGTCCTTGCGCGCGGGCCGCTCGACCAGAATACGCTCGACCTTGCCGACCATCGACGCGCTGATGCACTGCACGTTTTCCTCGATGGTCGCCTGCAGATGTTGCAGACGCTTTAGCTTCACTTCGCGCGGCGTGTCGTCATGCAGGTTCGCGGCCGGCGTGCCGGGGCGCGGACTGTAGATGAACGAAAAGCTCGTGTCATAGCTCATCTCGTCGACGAGGGCCATCATCTTGTTGAAATCGTCCTCGGTCTCTCCGGGGAAACCCACGATGAAGTCCGTCGATAGCGACAGATCCGGGCGAATCGCGCGGAGTTTGCGGATGACCGACTTGTACTCGAGCACGGAGTAGCCGCGCTTCATCGCCATCAGAATGCGATCCGAGCCGTGCTGCACCGGCAAATGCAGATGCGAGACGAGCTTCGGCACTTTCGCGTAAGTGTCGATGAGGCGCTGCGTGAATTCCTTCGGATGCGATGTGGTATAGCGAATGCGTTCGATGCCGGGCACATCCGCGACGTACTCGATGAGCGTCGCGAAATCCGCGATGTCGTGCGAGCCGAGCGTGAGCGCGCCGCGATAGGCGTTCACGTTCTGGCCGAGCAGCGTGACTTCGCGCACGCCCTGATCGGCGAGGCCGGCGATTTCGGTGAGCACGTCGTCGAGTGGGCGGGAGACTTCCTCGCCGCGCGTGTAGGGCACGACGCAGTAGCTGCAGTACTTGCTGCAACCTTCCATGATCGACACGAACGCGCTCGGGCCGTCGACGCGTGCGGGCGGCAGATGATCGAACTTCTCGATTTCGGGGAACGTGATGTCGACCTGCGCGCGGCCGGTGGCGCGGCGCTGATCGATCATCGCGGGCAGGCGATGCAGCGTCTGCGGGCCGAACACGAGATCGACATACGGCGCCCGCGCGACGATCGACGCGCCTTCCTGGCTCGCGACGCAACCGCCGACGCCGATCAGCAGATTCGGATTCGCCTCCTTCAGCTCGCGCACGCGGCCGAGATCGGAGAACACTTTCTCCTGGGCCTTTTCGCGCACCGAGCACGTGTTGAACAGGATGACGTCCGCGTCTTCGGGCGTGTCCGTCTTGACGAGTCCTTCCGCCGCGCCGAGCACGTCCACCATCTTGTCGGAGTCGTACTCGTTCATCTGGCAGCCGAAGGTCTTTACATAAACTTTCTTGGTCATGAATCGTCGCCGGTCGCAGTGGTTGATCTGGGGGCGCAGGTAAGAGGATTGAGGGAGTTTTCGCGGACTTCTACAGCGATCTGCCCGCTTTCTGCTGTAATTTAGCCCGATATTATAGCGCCGACGACCATTCCTGACGCGACGGGCGCCTGTTGGGCGGATACGCCAGATCGCCGAGCAGTTCGTGCGTCGTTTTCTCGAAACGCTCGACCAGAAAATCCAGCAGCACGCGCACGCGCGGCGCCATGTAGCGGTTCGCGTGGAAGAGGGCGTGAACGGCCGCCTCGTGCGTGCACCAGTCGGGCAACACCATCTTCAGCGTGCCGGCGCGCACGTCGGCGGCGATATCCCAGATCGATTTATGCGCGATGCCGTGGCCCGCGAGCGCCCACGCGCGGGTCATCGCGCCGTCGTTGGTTTCCCACGCGTCCGCGAGCGGAATCGTGTACGCGTAGCGCTCGTCGCCGCGCACGAAAGCGAGTTCGTTGAGCGGCCCGCCTGCCGTGACCACGACGACGAAATCGTGACCCACCAACTCCGCGGGCGTTGTGGGCTCGCCCTTGCGCGCGAGATAGTCGGGCGATGCGCACAGCACGCGTCGATTCGGCGCGAGCGCGCGGGCGGCCAGTCCGCTGTCCGGCGGCGCGCCGAAGCGAATCGCGAGATCGATCTCCTCCTGCAGCAGATTCGACACGGAGTCCGACAGCGTCAGCGCGAATCTCACGTCCGGATGCAGCGCGCTGAATTCGTCGATCCAGCCCCGCAGCATCGAGCGGCCGAAATTCGACGTCGCTGAAATGCGCACCTTGCCGCGCACGACGTTCTGGCCGGCTTGCAGCGCGGCTTCGGCGTCGTCGATTGCGTGCAGCGCGATCCGGCAGTGCTGCAGATACATGCGGCCTTCGTCGGTGACACGCAGCTGGCGCGTCGTGCGCTCGAAAAGCCGCGTGTGCAGCGCTTTTTCCAGCTTGATGAGCCGCGCGCTCGCTGCGGCCGGTGATAGTCCGATCTTGCGCCCCGCCGCCGACAGGCTGCCGGCCGCCGCCGCTTCAACGAAAAGGCGCATGTCCCCGAGTCGATCCATCGTCATTTTCAAATCCGGTTTGATAATGATTCAAAGCGTAGACCCATTCTCAAAGCAATGCATACCTCGCACAATGCCGGCTAGCGTTAACCCTTGAGGAGCATCCACGTCATGCAACTCGACCACGTCACCCTCGTCGCACCCGACTGCGATGCGTTCATGCGCTTTTTCGTCGATATCGCCGGTATGCGCGTCGGGCCGCGGCCGCCGTTCGGCGTCGGCGGTTACTGGCTCTATCTCGGCGCGCGGCCGGCGGTGCATCTGATTGCCTCGGGTGCCGCGGATTCGCGTCCCGCCGAGCGGCCAGGCGCGACGCGCATCGACCATCTGGCGCTGCGCATCGACGACAAGGCCGAGTGGCGTGCTTTGCTCGAACGTCTCGATTGCCACGGCTATGCCCACCAGCTCGCCGAAGTGCCGCTCGCCCGCGAGCTTCAGCTCTTCGTGCGGCTGGCGCCAGGTGTCGTCGTCGAATTCGTGACCGCTCAATTCTGATTCGGAGCCACCATGCCTCTCCCGCTTCTCGCGCTGGCGATCAGCGCTTTCGCCATCGGCACGACGGAGTTCGTCATCATGGGCCTGCTGCCCAACGTCGCGCACGATCTTTCCGTGTCGATTCCATCAGCGGGCCTGCTCGTCACCGGCTACGCGCTCGGCGTCGCGGTCGGTGCGCCACTGCTCGCCGTGCTGACGAGCAAGCTGCCGCGCAAGCTTGCGCTGCAAGGGCTGATGCTCGTGTTTATCGTCGGCAACGTGCTGTGCGCGGTCGCGCCGGGCTATGGACTCTTGATGGCCGCGCGCGTCGTCACGTCGTTCGCACACGGCTCGTTCTTCGGCATCGGCGCGGTCGTGGCCGCGTCGCTCGTGCCGGCGGACAAGCGCGCGAGCGCCATCGCGCTGATGTTCACTGGCCTCACGCTCGCGAACGTGCTGGGCGTGCCGTTTGGGACGTTCATCGGCCAGGAACTGGGCTGGCGCGCGACGTTCTGGATCGTCGCGGGGCTTGGCGTGCTCTCCGCACTCGGCGTGACCGCGCTCGTGCCGAATCGCCACGATGCCGCGCCGAGCGGACTCGCACGCGAAGTGCGCGTGCTGCGCGACGGCCAGGTCTGGCTCGCGCTCACGATGACCGTGCTCGGTTTCGGCGGCGTGTTCGTCGTGTTCACCTATATCGCGCCGATTCTCGAACAGGTCGGCGGTTTCTCGCCGCGCGCCGTCACACTGATCCTGGTGTTGTTAGGCCTCGGTCTCACCATCGGCAATACGATCGGCGGCAAGCTCGCCGACCGCGCGCTGATGCCCTCGCTGATGGGCATTCTGTTCGCGCTCGCGATCGTCATGGCCGTGTTTGCAAAGACGAGCCACAGTCAGATCGGCGCGATCGTCACGATTTTCGTGTGGGGTATCGCGGCGTTCGCGACGGTGCCGCCGCTGCAGGCGCGCGTTGTCGAGAAGGCGAAGGATGCGCCGAATCTTGCATCGACGCTCAATATCGGCGCGTTCAACGTCGGCAATGCGGGCGGCGCGTGGCTCGGCGGCGCGGTGCTGACGCACGGTCACGGACCCGATGCGCTGCCGTGGGCCGCCGCGGCGGTCGCGCTCGCAGCCCTCGCGGTGACATGGTTCGCGGCGCGGCTGGACGCGCCGCGCGTTACATCCGAAGTAAAAGCAGCCGACGCTTGCTGAACGCTTATGATGTTGGCTCAACGTAATTCGAGCCAACATGATCGATCATCTCATCTGCGATTGCGACGGCGTGCTCGTCGATAGCGAAGTCATCGCGGATCGCGTGATGCTGGACGTCCTGACCGAGACGTTTCCCGGCATCGACTTCAAACCGGCCGTCAAGACGGCTTTCGGGCAGCAGACCTCGCGCTTCCTGACGCATCTGGAGACGAACTTCGGCATCGTGATGCCGCCGGATTTCGTCAACACGATCGAGGCGCGCGTCGCGGTGGAACTCGCGCGCTCGGTCGGACCGATTGCCGGCGTGCGCGCCGCGCTGGAAGGTTGCGGCTTGCCGGTCGCGGTTGTGTCGAACAGCCGTCTCGAGCGCGTGCGTGCCTCGGTGCGACGCGCGGGTCTGGACGAAGTCGTGGGCGCGCGCGTATTCAGTGCGCAGCAGGTCGAGCGGCCGAAGCCTTATCCCGATGTCTACCTGCTCGCGGCGCGCACGCTCGATGTCGCGCCCGAGCGCTGCCTCGTCGTGGAAGACAGCGTCGCCGGACTCACGGCGGCGCGCGCGGCGGGCATGAAGACCATCGCGTTCGTCGGCGCGAGCCATATTCCGTCGGGCTACGCGCAGGTGCTGCGCGAAACCGGCATCACACGGATCATGGAGCACATGGACGAACTCCCCGCGCTGGTTGCCGCGGGCGTGCGAGGGGATTTCGGCGACGTGCTGTCCTGAGCGTCTTGCGACTCAGGCCGTTTCTTCGACGGTCTCACGCGCCGCTGCGAGCGCCGTGCGGAATTCGACGAGTTCCGCGATGGTCAGCATCGGCAGACGGTGTTCCTGTGCGAAGCGCGCCACTTGTTCGCCGCGCGTCATCGTGCCGTCCGGGTTCATCAGTTCACACAGCACGCCTGCGGGCTTGAGTCCCGCGAGAATCGCCAGATCGACGGTGCCCTCCGTGTGGCCGCGCCGCGCGAGCACACCGCCCGGCATCGCGCGCAGCGGGAAGACGTGGCCCGGCCGGACGATATCGCCCGGCTTCGCATGATCGGCGATGGCCGCGCGGATCGTCGTCACGCGATCCGCCGCCGATACGCCCGTGGTCACGCCTTCGCGCGCTTCGATCGACACCGTGAACGCGGTGCCGTAGCGGCTGCCATTGGCTGGGGCCATCGGCGCAAGCTCGAGCGCGCGCACTTTATCGTCGGGCAGGCAAAGGCACACGATGCCGCTGCACTCACGGATCAGAAGGGCCATGGTGGCGTCGGTGAGTTTCTCGGCGGCGACGATCAGATCGGCCTCGTTCTCGCGATCGTCATCGTCCTGCAGGACGACCGGGCGGCCTTCGCGCATGGCGTCGAGCGCAGCGGCAATGCGCGGCGGAACGTCGAAGGAAGCGAGTTGGGGAAGGTCGGCAAAGGCGTCGTCGGCGATGACGGCGGGTGCGGCGAACGAAAGGCTGGTAGCTTGGGTCTGGGACATGTGAAACGCTCTCGCGAGAAAATTAAGCGAAAAACGTTTCAGGGCATTGCAAACAGACAGAACGACACCCCGCGGCGACACGCCCGAAGGCGCGGCGTCGTCCGATTCGGCGCGACGCAAGGATCGCCAAGGGGAACGGACATGACCATCTGCACATCTTCTCTCATCCGGACTGTGACCGTCGGCTCTGGCGTTTCACCAGATCTGCTGACCCCGCGCACGTTGCCGGCGCGGGCGCTCGCGGGCTCGTGGTCTGGCCACGAGGCCTCGCCACTTACCGCCGGTGGGGAATTGCACCCCGCCCTGAAGACGTACTGAATACCGCCGAGCCAAAAGCTCGACAGGTTTTTTAGGATACAGCACGCCGCCGGTTTTTGCACCGCCGCATGGCGCCGCGTTCCGGAAAATGACATCGGCGGATCGGTACAGCTAGCTGTCGGCCCATGCCTTCGCCGCATTGACCGCGCGTTGCCATCCGGCGAGACAGGACGCGATCTCCGGTTGCGGCATCGACGGACTGAACCGGCGCTCCAGTTGCCATTGCGCCTTGAGTTCATCGACATCCTTCCAATAGCCGACCGCGAGCCCCGCGAGATAAGCCGCGCCGAGCGCCGTGGTTTCAGCGATGCGCGGCCGCGCGACATCGACGCCGAGGATGTCGGCCTGAAACTGCATCAGCAGATTGTTCGCGCAGGCGCCGCCATCGACGCGCAATTCGCCGATGCGCATGCCCGAGTCCGCTTCCATTGCTTTGAGCACGTCGAGGGATTGATACGCGATCGAATCGAGCGCCGCGCGCGCGATATGACTCGATGTCGTGCCGCGTGTGACGCCGAAGAGCGTGCCGCGTGCGCGCGCGTCCCAGTGCGGCGCGCCGAGCCCGGCGAACGCGGGGACGAGATAGACGCCATCGCTATGCGGCACGCCGCGCGCGAGCGTCTCGACTTCGCTTGCCTGGCGAATGAGGCCGAGCCCGTCGCGCAGCCATTGCACCACCGCGCCCGCGATGAAGATGCTGCCTTCAAGCGCGTAATTGACCTGATCGCCGATCTGCCAGGCGATTGTCGTGACGAGGTTATTGCGCGACTCGATCGGCTTGTCGCCTGTGTTCATGACGAGAAAGCAGCCGGTGCCGTACGTATTCTTCACCATGCCGGGATCCGTGCACATCTGTCCGAAGAGCGCGGCGTGCTGGTCGCCGGCAAGCGAGGCGAGCGGGACGTCCGCGGCGAACACCGTGCCTTGCGTGGTGGCATACACCTCGGACGATGTGCGCACTTCGGGCAGCATGTTGCGCGGTATGCCGAGCGCGTCGAGCAACTCGTCGTCCCAGCGTCGCTCGTGGATGTCGAAGAGCATGGTGCGCGATGCGTTCGTGATGTCCGTGACATGCAGGCCGTGCCGCGTGAAATTCCAGACGAGCCAGCTATCGACCGTGCCGAAGGCGAGCCGTCCTTGTTTCGCCTTGTCGCGGGCGCCCTCGACATTGTCGAGAATCCACCGGATTTTCGTCGCGGAGAAATACGCGTCGATGGGCAGGCCGGTCTTACTGCGCACCATGGCTTCGAGGCCGCGCGCCTTGAGCTCGTCGCAGAAGCCGGCCGTGCGACGGTCTTGCCAGACGATTGCGTTGTAGATCGGCTTGCCCGTCTCGCGGTCCCAGACGATCGTGGTCTCGCGCTGATTCGTAATGCCGACCGCCGCAATCGATGAGGCGCTTGCGCCGGCGCGCGTGACGGCTTCTGCGGCGACGCTGGCCTGCGTCGACCAGATCTCCTGCGGATCGTGCTCCACCCAGCCCGCTTCCGGATAAATCTGCTGGAATTCCTTCTGCGCCACGGACACGACGTTGCCGTTTCTGTCGAACAGCATGGCGCGCGAACTGGTCGTGCCCTGGTCGAGCGCGAGAATGTACTGATCCTGCATGGTCTTCTCCGATTAGAGCTGACATCGACGCGTCGAGCCGTGACGCGATGTCCTTCTGCGCAATCTATCGGAGCGAGGCGCCGCGGACAACCTGGCCAAACGGCATAAGCCGCGTGACATGTCGCGCTCGAACGTCGATCGGCCTATGCCATTCGGCCGAGTGGCGCGGCAGTTCCGTTCGTCCGATACTGGCGTCACGAAATCGATCGAAGGTGAGCGCGATGCGAGTGCTGTGTGTTTCAGGCGTTTTGAGTGCGGCGTTGCTGGCGGGCTGCGTGGGAACACCCAATCTGGACGGAACGATGGGCGCGCCCTCGTTCAATGCGCTGCAGGGCATGTGCGGGACGTCGTCTCCGGTCGATTACGGGGCGGACGCGCAATCGGTTTATTCGGCCTTCTACGACGCCTATGTGGCCGAGCGGCGAGGCGGGCTGACGAGGGAGCGTTTTTGCGCTTTCCAGACGGCGATCGCGGAGCGTTATCGCATGTACCGGTCGAATCCCAGCCCTGAGGCGCAGAGCGCATGGGCGAGCTTCTTCCTGGATCAGCGAGCACAGGCACTGAGCTGGCGCGCCGCAGTCGACCCGACACTGCGTGCCGGCTGAATGATTTGATACGAGGGAGAGGCGGAGAGGGACGCGGCCGCGGGCCGCGCCCCGAGTCCTGCTACGCGTGCTACGAGTAACGCTTGAAAGCTTTGACGGTGGAATCGCCGGTGGCGGTGAGGCGCCATTGCTGGCGTCCTGATGCGAGATTTTCGAGTTGGACCAACTGACGTTCGAGCAGAGCGTCGAGTTCCTGGCGTTCCATGTCGACCTGATTGGGCGCTTCCTGTACCAGTAGCAGCGTGGCAAATTCGTGCGGACTCAGCATTGTGTGTTCTCCATGACGACCGAACGGCATAAGCAGCCGGCTTTGTAAGCCGGATCTTTTTGCTTCGAAACGTTGTACGGGGAAACTGAAAAACCGCCGGGCAAACGCGTGGAGTTTTGTATTGCGGATGCCGGGAATTGGGATTGTAGGCAAGCGTCTGACAAGTGCCAAATTCGCGTTGAAAATTTTGGCTTTGACTTTTTTTACTCGAGGAAGCGGTCCATCGCTTACGGGAATTCGGAGATTCGACTTGAAGTGCGTGCGGCGGCGCACACAAACACGAGGGCGCCCAAGTACGCGCAAACGGGCGGACGTGCACGACGTATTCATGCAGATTAATCATTAATTTATACGATAAATGAATTTGTTTTGGATTAAGTGGACAATGCAATATCCCCCTTTTCCCGCTGGCCTACAGAATTGCCCGGCATGCTGCCTCCTCGTATTTCGGACTTCATTCAATGACTCGCTTCAACTGGCAAAACCCCTATCCCACGCCGCGCCTGCCGGTGTTCGCCCGTAACATCGTTTCGACGTCCCATCCGTTGGCCGCGCAAGCTGGCCTGCGCATGCTGTGGAAGGGCGGCAATGCCGTCGACGCAGCGATCGCAGCGGCGGCCGCCATCACCGTGGTCGAACCGGTGTCGTGCGGCCTGGGCGGCGACGCTTTCGCACTCGTATGGGACGGCGAGAAGTTGCACGGCCTCAACGCGTCGGGCGTGTCGCCGGCGGCTTGGAACGTCGACTATTTCCGCCGCAAGTACGGCGAGGAGAACGGACTCGCACGGCAGCCCAAGCGCGGCTGGGACGCGGTCACCGTGCCGGGCGTCATTGCCGGATGGGAGGCGCTGCATACGAAGTTCGGCTCGCTGCCCTTCGCGGACCTGATGGAACCCGCCATCGAGATCGCCGAACGCGGTCATGCGGTGGCGAGCATCGTCGCTTACAAGTGGGCGGCGGCGGTGCCCGAGCTCAAGGATCAGCCGGGCTTCGCGAATGTGTTCATGCCGCACGGCCGCGCGCCTGATGTGAGCGAGCTCGTGCGCTTTCCCGGCCACGCTAAAACGCTGCGCATGCTCGCGCAGCATGGTCCGCGCGCGTTTTACGAAGGCGAGATCGCCGAGCGCATTGCCGCGTTCGCGCGCGAGGGCGGCGCAGCGCTGACCATGAACGACTTGCGCGGCTATCGCGCCGACTGGGTCGAGCCGATCAGCAAGGACTATCGCGGCTACACGGTGCACGAGATCCCGCCGAACGGTCAAGGCATTGCGGCGCTGATTGCGCTCGGTATTCTGGACAAATTCGATGTGAGCGCCCTGAGCGTCGATCGCATCGAGTCGCAACATCTGCAAATCGAGGCGATGAAGCTCGCCTTCGCCGACGTTTATCGCTACGTCGCCGATCCTCGCTCGATGGAGGTGACGCCCGAGCAGATGCTCGACGACGCGTACCTGGCGGAACGCGCGAAGCTCATCGATCCGTCGAAGGCGACGCAGTTCGACTTCGGCATGCCGAAGGCGGGCGGGACCATCTACATGTCGGTCGCCGACGAGCGCGGCATGATGGTGAGCTTCATCCAGTCGAACTACATGGGCTTCGGCTCGGGCGTGGTCGTGCCTGACACGGGCATCGCGCTGCAGAATCGTGGCTGTGGCTTCTCGATGGATCCGAAGTCCGCAAACGTGGTCGAAGGCGGCAAACGCCCGTTCCACACGATCATTCCGGCGTTCCTCACGCAGGAAATCGATGGCAACCGCCAAGCCGTCATGAGCTTCGGCGTGATGGGCGGTGACATGCAGCCACAAGGTCATCTGCAATCGATCGTGCGGATGCTCGACTACGGCCAGCAGCCGCAAGCGGCGTGCGACGCGCCCCGCTGGAAGGTGAATCGCGATTTCACCATCGATATCGAAGCCACGCTCGATCTCGAAACCGCGCGTGCGCTCGAAGGCCTCGGCCATACGATCAAGTCCGTCGACGATCCGTATATGGACTTCGGCTCGGGCCAATACATCTGGAAGCTCGACCCCAACGATCCCGAGCGTGGATATGTCGCGGCGAGTGACAGCCGGCGCGACGGGCTCGCAGCAGGCTTCTAAAGCCACTTTCGGAGACCGGCCACGCGGCGGTCTCCGTTTCCAAAAAATGCGCAACGATCGCTGAGTTTCGGTAGCGAGCGGGATGTGCACGCTTGTTCCAGCCGCATCCGGCACGAAACCAGGATCAGGGAAGGGGAGGAGAATTCATGAACGAACGAATATATGGAGCGCCCGATGCTCCGAGTGCGGCGGCCACGAACGCCGAAACGCTGGCCCCGAAAGCAGCGCCATCGAAGGCGATGATCCGCCGCATCGTGTTCTCGTCGTCGATCGGCAACGCACTCGAGTGGTTCGACTTTCTCGTCTACGGCTATTTCGCAACGGTCATCGCGAAGGCGTTCTTTCCGTCGAACGACGAATGGCTCTCGACGATGCTGGCCATCGGCACGTTCGGCATTTCGTTCCTGATGCGGCCACTGGGCGCGATCGTGCTCGGTATCTACGGCGACCGCAAAGGGCGCAAAGCCGCGCTCACGCTCGCCATTCTGCTGATGATGATCGGCACGCTCACCATGGCCGTGATGCCTTCGTATCAGCACATCGGCATCGCGGCGCCGCTGCTGATCCTGCTCGCGCGCCTTGTTCAAGGTTTCGCGGTCGGCGGCGAGTTCGGCAGCGCGACCGCGTTCATGGTCGAGCACAGCGAAGCGCGGCGTGGCTATTACGCGAGCTGGCAGTTCGCGAGCCAAGGGCTCGCCGCGATCATGGCTGCGGCGTTCGGCTCGGTTCTGAGCGCCTGGCTGCCGCCAGCGCAACTCGAAAGCTGGGGCTGGCGCATCCCGTTCGTCTTCGGTCTACTTGTCGGGCCGGTCGGCTATTACATCCGTTCGCACCTGGACGAAACGCCGGAGTTTCTCGCGACGCGTGCCAGCGCGAAGGCAAGCGACCCCGGCATCTCGTTCGCGAATCAATGGCTGAACCTGCTGCTTGCCGTGGGCATCGTGGCGCAATCGACTGTCGGCGTCTATGTCTTGCAACTCTATATGCCGATGTACGCGGTCAAGCAGTTGCATCTTCCGGCGACGGCATCGTTCGCCGTCGTGGTGCTCAATGGCGGACTTCAGTTCATTTTTTCCCCGTTGATGGGCGCGCTCTCCGATCGGCTCGGGCGCATCCGCATCATGCTCGGCACCTCGATCTTCATGGGCGTAACGATTTATCCGATGTTTGCGTGGCTTCAGGCGCATCCGACGGTCGCGTCGCTCGTCGTGCTGCAATCGGCGGCGGGCATTCTGAAGGCGGCATACTCCGGTCCGATGCCGGCGCTTATGTCCGAGATCTTTCCGACGCGGGTGCGCTCAACAGGCCTGTCGATCGGCTATGCGCTCGGTGTCACGCTGTTCGGCGGTTTCGCGCCGACGATCGTCGAAGCGTTCATTCACGTCACCGGCGACAAACTCGCGCCGAGTTACTACGTGTTGCTGGCCGCCGCGCTGTCCGGGGTTTCGCTGGCTATCGTCGCCTGGCGCATGCGTGTGGCACGTCTTGCTGCGTAAGAACCGCACACTAATACCTCGAACGCGTAAGAATCGGCGGCCTCGGCCGCCTTTTTTCATTTCCAGCACACAGCACTCAAATATCGGCGCGTTTCATGCTCGCGCACCGGCTGCCGCTCGCCTGACGTTGTAAGAGATCGGCACGCACGGAACCGGCGCGCCGCACGTGAGTCTGTCCCCATGTCTGCAAACTCGTTGCAGGGCGGCTAAGATGAAAAAGCAGCCGCTAACACTTGAATTTAAGGACGCCAGGATCGAACCGTTCACGGCGTCGCCTGAACGTCGGCCGTCTCTCGTTGGCCGATGGCGCGTTCGGTCCAGCCTGGGAGCGCGATATATGCATACAGACAGTACACACGTGATGCCTTGGCGCATCGAAGATATCGATCTCACGCGGATCGATCGCCAGAAGGCGGCATCCAACGAGCATCTTCTTTTGTTGTTGTGTGCCTGCTCGTTCATCGAGAGCGGCACCGATCTTTATACGAGCAACCTCAGCAAGTATTTTCATGACGACCCCGAGATATCGGCGTGGCTGAATAACGAGTGGGAGCCCGAAGAGATGCAGCACGGCCGGGCGCTCAAGAGATACATCAATCATGTGTGGCCCGAGTTCGACTGGGACACCGCGTTCAGGAATTTCTTCGATGAATATTCGCTGACGTGCTCTTACGAGGAGTTCGAGAAGAAGCGCGCGCTCGAAATGGTGGCGCGCTGTGTCGTCGAGACGGGGACGGCCACGCTCTACCGCGCGATCAACGATTGTTCGGATGAACCGGTGCTGAAGGAGATCACCGACAATATCCGTACGGACGAAGTGCGGCACTATAAGCACTTCTTTCACTTCTTCAAGAAGTGGAACAAGATCGAAGGCAATGGCCGCATCGCCGTGCTCGGCGCTCTTGTGCGGCGCGTGATCGAATTGAAGAGCGAAGATTCGGAAATCGCGTTGCGGCACGTGTTCGCCATTCGTTACCCGGAGCGTGCGCAGGATGCCGAGTACAACCGCGAACTGTCCGCGCGCGTGAATGCGCTCGTGCGGCGCAATCTGTCCGCGGATCAGGCCATCAAGATGCTGCTCAAGCCGCTCGACTTGCCCGCGCGCATTCAGCCGGGCGTGCACTATCCGCTCTCGAAGATGACGCAGTTGTTCTTCCGTTAATCTTTCTCGACGATGCCGGTTCAAAGCCGGCATTTTTCTATGTCCGATCACGACACGCCGCAGCCATCGCTGTCATCGCACACCGTTTTCGACGAGTGGCCGCCCGAGTTGCGCGCGCTTTTCGACGGCACGCTCGCCGACGCCGATGCTGGTTTTACCGCATCGCTATGCGCTGCCGATCGCGCCCATCGCGTGCGAACGGCGCTGCTCGGCGCCGGCGAACTGCTTGCGCCCGATGCGCGCACACTCGCCTTCGCACTATGGCCGTCGTCACGGACTGCGCAGGCGGTCACCGCGACCGGACGCGCGACTCTCGCCTTCGTATTCGACGACGCGTTCTATCAGGTGCATCTGGACGCGCGCCGCGTGCCGCTCGACGATGTGCCGCTGGCGTGCTTCGTCGGGACTATTGAGAGCGGTGAAATACAGCGGGTGGGATATGCGCGACTCACGAATGGAATCGTCTTCGAATTGACTGACGCGCAACCGGCGCTCGCACGCTGGCGCGAGCAACTCGAATGGCTGAAGCGGGCGGCGAGCGCCGCCGCCTGAAACCTCGACGCGACGCATTCGAGCGTCGCGCCAGCTTGCATCGAACGTATTAGCGACTGCGATCGCCCGATCGCAACGCATCACGCCGGCCACTAAGCAGCGCGCCAGGGTTGCCCCCCGGTCCCGGTTTGCGCGCGTTCGCGGCGTGACCCGTCTGCGCCGGCTCCTGACGTCGCGGCGCCGAAGTCGTGTTGACGTTCGGCTTGCTGTGATTGCGAGTTTCACGCGAAGGCTGAGCGCCGCCATTGTTTGCTTTCGCCGGCCGCGCGCCGCGGGCCTCACCGCTCGGACGGCTGCCTTCGCGGCGCGGCTCGCCGTTGCGGCGCGCTTCACCGCTCGGGCGTGCATCGCCCTTCGGACGCGATTCGCCATTCGGACGTCCTTCGCCGTTGCGCGGATTCTGGCGCCCCTGACCTTGTCCCTGGCCGCGCCCTTGACTGCGGCGCTGGATCGGCTCCGGCTTGGCATTCGGATCCGGTTCGAAGCCCGGAATCACCTCGCACGGAATCGGCCGCTTGATGAGGCGCTCGATGTCCTTCAGCAGTTGATGCTCGTCCACGCATACCAGCGATACCGCTTCGCCTTCCGCGCCCGCGCGCCCCGTGCGGCCGATGCGATGGACGTAATCTTCCGGCACGTTCGGCAAGTCGAAGTTCACGACATGCGGCAGTTGATCGATGTCGATGCCGCGCGCCGCGATATCCGTCGCGACCAGCACTTGCAGCGTCTGATCCTTGAATTCGGCGAGCGCGCGCGTGCGCGCCGACTGGCTTTTGTTGCCGTGAATCGCGAGCGCGCTGATGCCGTCGCGCGTCAATTGCTCGGCGAGACGATTCGCGCCGTGCTTCGTGCGCGTAAAGACGAGTACCTGGAACCAGTTGTTGCCGCGGATGAGATGCGTGAGCAGTTCGCGCTTGCGATCGCGATCGACGGGGTAAATCTTCTGCTCGACCTTCTCGGCCGTCGTATTGCGACGCGCGACTTCGATCAGCGCGGGCGAATCGAGCAGGTTGTCGGCGAGCGCCTTGATCTCGTCGGAGAACGTGGCCGAGAACAGCAGATTCTGGCGCTTCGCCGGCAGGCGCGCGAGCACGCGCTTGATATCGTGGATGAAGCCCATGTCGAGCATGCGATCGGCTTCGTCGAGCACGAGAATTTCGAGCTGCGAAACGTCGATCGTCTTTTGCTGCATGTGGTCGAGCAGACGTCCCGGCGTCGCGACGACGATATCGACGCCACGGCGCAGCGCGTCGATCTGCGGATTGATGCCAACGCCGCCGAACATCACCGTCGACTTGAGCTTGAGGTACTTGCCGTACGCGCGGACGCTTTCCTCGACCTGCGCGGCGAGTTCGCGCGTCGGCGTGAGGATCAGTGCGCGCACCGGGCGTTTCGCGCCGCCCGTGGCGGGTGCCAGTTGCGACAGGCGTTGCAGGATCGGCAGCGTGAAGCCGGCGGTCTTGCCCGTGCCGGTCTGCGCGCCCGCGAGCAGGTCGCCGCCTTTCAGAACGGCGGGAATCGCCTGAAGCTGGATGGGAGTGGGACTGGAATAGCCGAGTTCGTTGACGGCGCGAAGCAGAGGTTCCGACAGACCGAGTGAATCAAAAGACATAGATTGGATACTTGTTCGTTGTGTCGAACGGCGCGCATGCGAATCAGGCTGCGGCGAATCATGGTTCGGCCGGCAGAGCGCATGTGCATCGCTCGAAGAAAAATCGGGCGGCGGGTCATTCGGCGATCAGCGATTGCCGGACGTTGCCGCGAGGGTCGACGTGCTATCAAGACACGTCATCTGGCGCCAAGTTGCATCGAAGGACACTTCGACGCGGCGGCGCCCGTTTCAGCCGACGCTCACGCGACGTAGCGCGCGACGCTCACAAACTGACACAGGCTGCCTGCGAGCACGAACAGATGCCAGATTCCGTGTCCGTGCCGAATACGCTCGTCGTTGATGAAAAACCAGATGCCCGCGGTGTACACGACGCCGCCCGCCACCAGCCACGCGGTTCCCGCGGGTGGTAGCGCCGTCACGAGCGGATGAATGGCTACGAGCGCGAGCCATCCCATCAACACGTACAGCACCATCGATACGCTGCGGGTTCGGCGCCCGAGCGTCAGTTCCTGCGTAATGCCGAGCACCGCAAGCCCCCAACTCACGCCGAAGAGGGACCAGCCCCAGGGACCACGCAAGGTCACCAGTGTATACGGCGTATAGCTGCCGGCTATCAACAAGTAGATGGCCGAGTGATCGCACTTCTGCAGTATCGCCTTGATGCGCGGCGTGCGCACGCAGTGATACAGCGTCGAGATGATGTAGAGCGCGCACAGCATCGCGCCATACACCGCGAAACTGACGACCTTGTACGCGTCTCCGTCGAGCGCGCCCATCGTGACGAGCGCGGCCAGGCCTGCCACCGACAGCAGCGCGCCGATCAGATGGCTGATGCTGTTGAAACGCTCGCCTGTGTGCATGATCGATCCGCCAAAAAACAAGGGGCGCGGCCCCAACTACGAAGGCTGCGCCCCAAATGCGTATTGTACGCTCTATTGGCGGAAGGCCGCCGCGGACCTCAGTCGAGCGGCGCCGAACGCAGATTACTCACCTGTTGCGGCGACACCGGCGTGCCGTGGTTGCCCCACGACATACGGATGTATGTCACGACTGCAGCAACTTCCGTGTCCGACAGCGACTGCGCGAAAGGCGGCATGCCGTGCGGCATCGGATTACCTTCCGTGCTCGGCGGATAGCCGCCGTTCAAGGTCATGCGGATCGGGTTGACGGCCGACGGCATCTGGATCGACTGGTTGTTGGCGAGCGGCGGATAAGCCGGCGGCTTGCCAAGACCGTTTTCCTGGTGGCACTTCGCGCAGTTCTCGGTGTAGACCTTCTTGCCGAGCGTGAGCAGTTCGCCGCCGAATTTCTCGGACGTCTCGAGCTGCATGACTTCCGGCGCTTCCTTCTTCTGCGGGATCGACTTGAGATACGTCGAAATCGCGTTGACGTCCGCGTCGGTCATGTACTGCAGGCTGTTGTGAACCACTTCGGCCATCGGGCCGAACACCGCGCCGCGCTGCGACACACCGGTCTTCAACAGATCGTTGATGTCCTTCAGGTCCCAGTCACCGAGGCCCGCTTCCTTGTTCGACGTGAGCGACGGCGCGTACCAGTTCTGCAACGGAATCAGGCCGCCGGCGAAGGCTGCAGAGCTGACAGGGCCGCCCATCGCGTTGATCGACGTGTGGCACATGGCGCAATGGCCGAGGCCTTCGACCAGATACGCGCCGCGATTCCACTCGACCGATTTGGTCGGATCCGGCTTGTATTCGCCTTCGCTGAAGAAGAGGGTGCGCCAGCCGATCAGCAGGTTGCGGTTGTTGAACGGGAAGCGCAGTTCATGCGGACGGCTGGGCTCGGAAACGGGCGGCACGGAACGCAGGTACGCGTAGATCGCGTCGGAGTCGGCGCGCGTGACCTTCGTGTAGCTCGTGAACGGGAAGCCGGGGTAGAGCAGGCTGCCGTCCTTCGAACGGCCCGTGTGCATGGCGCGATAGAAGTCGTCGGAGGTCCACTTGCCGATGCCGTATTGATCGTCAGGCGTGATATTCGGCGTGAACATCGTGCCGAAAGGCGTGGCCATCGGCAGGCCGCCCGCGAATTGCTTGCCGCCGCGCACCGTGTGGCACGCGATACAGTCGCCGGCGCGCGCGAGATATTCACCTTGCTTGATGAGCGCGGCCTTGTCGGCCGGCGTCGCCGCGATGGCGCCGCCCGAATGCAGGTTGTCGCCGCCCGACCAGAGAACGGCGCCGGCTGCGACGGCTGCCACCACGACAGCCGAGGAAAGTGCGAACAGGGACTTGCGTTTCATTTTGTTGTCGCTCCAGACGCCTTATTGCGGTTCGCTGCCGCACTTGAGCGGCATCTTCAACGAGCCAGCGGGCGCGGGCACCGGGTTGGCGGGTGCTTGTTGCGTGGACAGCCAGGCGGCGACGGCGGTCACGTCGTCATCCGTCAGGCGCGAGGCGATCTGCTGCATGCAATCGGGCGCCTTCGCGTGACGCGTGCCCGACTTCCATGCGCCGACTTGCGCGCTGATGTAGTCGGAATGCAGACCGACGAGGCCCGGAATGGCCGGTTGCATGCCGGTCAGACCCTTGCCGTGGCAGGCCGCGCACGCGGGAATGTTCTTCGATGCATCGCCGTTCAGGACGATCTGCTGGCCGCGCGCGAGCGTCGTTGCGGAGACGTTCGACTTGGCAGGCGGCGGATACGGCGGCCGCTGATTCGAGAAGTACGTCGCGATTTGATGAAGATAATCGTCCGAGAGATACGTGACGAGGTAGTTCATCGGCGGGTACTTGCGCCGGCCTTCGCGGAAATTCTGGAGCTGGTTGTACAGATAGTCGGCCGGCTTGCCGGCAAGACGCGGGAAGTAGTCGTTGTCCGTGCCTTCACCATGAACGCCGTGGCACGCCGTACAGCCTTGCACGCGCGCGGCCATCGTGTCCGGTGCGATCGGCTGGTTTTGCGCCTGCGCGGCGGAGCTGAAAACGCCCGCGCTGCCTACCAGAGCCGAGGCAAAAGCCATAGCGAGCAGCGGACGAAAAATGCGTCTTGAAAACACGCGACACTCCATGAAATTCGGGGACCTGCCGAGCTTCGTGCGGCTCGGTGCGAAGGTGGCGAACCACGGCCACGCAGGGGGCGGTGGGTGGCGGACCACGGCCACAGCGGCTCGACGAGCCTCTGATGCGACGCGGCATTCTATCATCGATGCATGATGATGACTATTTGACACAATCTCGCTCTAAGTCCCGCTGCAGCGCATTCGCGACAATTTGCCGCGTGGCTATTGACCACCCGCGACGAACTTAATAGGCACGAGTCGTCCATTGCCTTTCGACAAATAATCGACTCGACGCAAAGACGCCCGATCGATGCGCTTCATGCAGTTTCGGAAGCGGCCGACAAAAATTCAAGGCGTTTCGTCGACGTTCGATGCTGTGCTGCAACCTGGACGTTCGTTTAGACTCCGCAGATTTCCTTCGATGAGCTTCCCTTCTGCCATGCACGTTCGCGCCGCGACCGGTCCCGCATGATGAACGACGATCCTCTCTGGCTTGCGCAGACGGCATTCGCGGCGCTCGCCGATCTCGCCTTTGCCTGCACGCTCGGCGCGTTGCTCTTGGCCGGCTGGCTGTCGCGCGAACAGGCGTTCGCGCCACCTTCGCCCGTTTTGCCCGCGCCGCAGGGATGTCGGCGTGCCGCGCGCGGGGGGCTGATCGCTGCAATCGCGCTGGTTTCGTTCAACTTCGTTTCTTTGTGGCTGCAGTCGGCGGCGATGAGCGGCGTGCCCATCCTGCAAGCGGGCGCGTCGTTGTGGCTCGTCGCGACGGGCACGCACGTGGGCATCGGCTGGTCGGTCGCGCTCGCGGGCAGCGTGCTTTTGTTGCTCGCGGCGAGCGGCGCGCCGCTATCGATTTCGCGGATTGTATCGACGGTGCTCGCCGCGCTGATCGTCGCTGCGGGAAAGTCGGCGATCGGCCACGCAGCCGACGCGGGCGCGTTCTCCTTCGCCGAAGGTGTGCAAACGCTGCATCTGCTCGCGACCGCGGCGTGGGGCGGCATCGTCATCGCGGGCGCGTTCGTGTTGCCGGCGCTCGATACCTCGGTGGCGCGCGCGGCTTTGATCCGCACGGTTGCGCGCATGTCGCGAGCGGCGTCGCTGGCGGTCGTGCTCGTCGTCCTGACGGGCGTGTTCAATGCGTGGCGCGGCGCCGCCGGCTCTCTCGCGACGCTCACTGCGAGCACCTGGGGCCACGCGTTGATCGTGAAGATCGCGCTGGTCGCGGCGGCGCTCGCGTTCGGCGCGCTGAATCGATGGTCGGCGTTGCCGCGTCTGCAACGCTCTGCATCGACGATGGACGCTCACACGGTCATCAACGTCCTGCGCATGGAAGCAGTGATGATGGCCGGCGTGTTCGTGGCAGCGGCCGTGCTGTCGCACAGCGTGCCGGGATCGGCGCTGGCGGGCTGAGCGCGCGCTTATTCGTAGCCGAGTTTGTGAGAGACGATCGGCGCGCAAAAGAGCGCCACTGCGCAGCCGATGATCTTGCCCTGCAGTTCGACGAACGCGGTATGTGAATCCACGATGAACAGCACTTCGAGCAACTGCGGCAGGCAGAATACGAACGCCGCGCCGATGAACCAGCGCGTCACCGCCGCAATGCGCCAGTGATGCTGCGCACCGATTCCCGCCGCCACCACACGCGCCACGCCCAGCGCGACGAGCGAGCCCACGGCCAGTTGGGCTCGGACATATTCATCGGGAAGGACGTGCCACATGATCGTTCTCGCTCTTTTTAGTGACTATGGGCAAGGGTACGCGCAGGAAGCTCGGCAGTATGTACGAAAAAACTCAGTTCGTGGGCGCAGACATCGAAAGGCGTGGCCCGCGTTCACGGCATCGCTCAGAACGTGTGCTCGGGACCCGGGAAGCTGCCGTCCTTCACGGCGCGCACATACGCTTCGACGGCCGCGAAAATGCTCGGCTGGCCTTGCATGAAGTCCTTGACGAAGCGAGGCCGCTTGCCGTGAAAGATGCCGAGCATGTCGTGCAGCACGAGCACTTGTCCCGAGCAGTCGATGCCCGCGCCGATGCCGATAGTCGGAATCGCAAGCGCCTGCGTGACATCGCGCGCGAGCAGCGTCGGCACCGCTTCGATCACGAGCAGCTGGGCGCCCGCCTCCTGCAGCGCGATGGCGTCGCGCTTCATCTGTTCGGCCGCCGCTTCGGACTTGCCCTGCACCTTGAAGCCGCCGAACGCGTGCACCGATTGCGGCGTGAGCCCGACGTGCCCGCATACCGGAATCGACCGCTCGACGAGGAAGCGCACGGTGTCCGCGAGCCATTCGCCGCCTTCGATCTTCACCATCTGGGCGCCCGCGCGCATCAGTTGCACGGCGTTCGCATAGGCATCTTCCTTCGAGCCGATCGTGCCGAACGGCATGTCCGCGACGATGAGCGCGCTCCGGTTGCCGCGCGCGACGGATGCCGTGTGATAGGCAATGTCGGCGAGCGTGACGGGCAGCGTCGTGCTGTGCCCTTGCAGCACATTGCCGAGCGAATCGCCGATCAACATGACATCGACGCCCGCGCGGTCGAGCAGCGCGCCGAAGCTCGCGTCGTAGCACGTGAGCATCGCGATGCGCTCGCCGGCCTCGCGCATGGATTGAAGCTTGGGTACGGTGATCGTCGAGCGATTCGTTTCCTGCAGATACGTCATGATCGTTTCACTAAAGAGTCGCTAAAGAGGGCGGGGCCGCGCGACGCGCTCAAACCGATACGCCTTTGACAAAGAATTCCTTGCGTCCGCGCATTGATTCGATGCGTTCGATCAGGAGCGCGAGATCGTCGTCCGATTCGAGCGGGTTCAGGTGCTCCGCATTCACGGTGAGCAACGGCGTCGCGTCATAGTGATAGAAGAAGTCGTTATAAGCATCGCAGAGCGCGCGCAGATACGAATCGGAGATTTGCAGCTCCATCGGCAGCGCGCGTTTCTGGATGCGCGAGAAGAGCACTTCAGGGCTCGCCTGCAGATAGACGACGAGATCGGGCGCGGGGCCGCTCGAGCGTATGCGCGAGGCGACCTCCTTGTAGAGCTGGAACTCGTCGTCGGGGAGCGTGAGGCGCGCGAAGAGATCGCTCTTCTGCGTGAGGAAGTCGGTCATCAACGCGGCGCCGCTCGTCACGATATCGGCGGCTTCCTGCGTCTGCGATGCGCGCTGTAACGCGAAACTCAATTGCGTGGCGAGCGCGTGTCGCGTGGTGTCGCGATAGAAGCGTTCGAGAAACGGATTGTCCTGCGGACGCTCGAAGAGCGTGCGCATCGACCAGCGTTCGGCGAGCAGCGTCGCGAGCGTCGTCTTGCCGACGCCGATCGGCCCTTCGATCGCGATGTAACGATGCGGCGGCCGCAGTTGCGGCGCGGTCACGGTGAGTGGTGGAGCGCTCATCGGCAGTCTGTCTTGTGGTTGGATGAGACGGCGGTTGCGTCGGCGTCGCGCGGGTTCGTTCCGACCATGCACTGGCATGTCGCGACTTTTTCGATGCGCTGATCGGCGACGCCCGCGATGAACGCATCCGCGCGGCCGCGTTGGGGAAGAATGAGATCCGGCTCGAGTTCGATGAGCGGCACGAGCACGAAGGCGCGCTCGGTCATGCGCGGGTGCGGCACGACGAGATCCGCTTCGTCGATGCTCGATGCACCGTACAGCAGGATGTCGAGATCGAGCGTGCGCGGCGCATTGCGATACGGCCGCTCGCGCCCGAACTGCTCTTCGATGTGATGACACAGGCGCAGAAGCGATCGCGCCGGCAGGCTCGTTTCGAGCTTGACGACGCAATTGAAATAGTCGTCGCCCGATGCATCGATCGGGGCGGTGCGATAGAGGCTCGATTTCGCGAGCACGGTGATCGTGTGTTGCTGAGCGAGACACACGACTGCGTCTTTCAGGGTCTGGCGCGCATCGCCGAGATTCGCCCCCAGGCCCAGATAAGCAATCGTCATGGCAGAAGTCCTACGCGTGGGTCACAGCGAAAAGCGAGGAAAGCAACGTCGCTCTTCGCTACTGTAACCAAAACCGGCGTTACTCGTTGTCGGCGTCTTCGCGCTTGTTCGCCGCACTCGAGATCGTGTCGCCATCGTTTCCTTGTTCAGCCTGCTCGACCGGCGCACCCGGCTCGCCCGAGCGGCGTTTCGCGTTGCTGCGGCGCCTGCGCTTCTTCGGGCCGTTGCGCTCCTTGCCGCCTTGCGACAACAGTGCTTCGCGCTCGGCATGATCGCCGTCGATGAAGTCGCTCCACCACTGGCCGATGGCCGCATCGAGTTCGCCCGATTCGCAACGCAGTAGCAGGAAATCATACCCCGCTCTGAATCTTTGGTGTTCCAGCAGCTTCAGCGCGCTGCGGCCGCGCTTTTCCAGCCGATGCTGAAGACTCCAGATCTCGCGCATATCCGACGAGTAGCGCTTGTGGATCGCGAGCTTCTCGGTCTGCATGTCGAGGACATCGTCCATCGCGCGATGCAAGGCAGGCACCGGATACTCGCCGTTCGCGGTGTATTGCTGCCAGCGCGTCTGCACGTCGTGCCACAAGAGCGTGGCGAAGAGAAAGCCCGGCGAAACCGGCTTGCCGGCGCGCACGCGCTCGTCGGTGCTCGTGAGCGCGAGCGTGACGAACTTCTCGCCGTGCGGCTGTTCGAGCACGACGTCGAGCAGCGGCAGCACGCCATGATGCAAGCCTTCCTGACGCAGCCGTGTGAGACACGCGAGCGCATGACCCGAGAGCAGCAGCTTCAGCATTTCATCGAAGAGACGCGCGGCGGGCACGTTGTTCATCAGGTCGGCGAGATCCTTGATCGGCGCGCGCGTGGCCTCGTCGATTTCGAAGCCGAGCTTCGCCGCGAAGCGCACGACGCGCAGCATGCGCACCGGATCTTCGCGATAACGCGTGGCCGGATCGCCGATCATGCGCAACAGGCGCGCGCGGATATCGGCCATGCCGTCGTGATAGTCCAGCACGGTTTGCGTGGCCGGATCGTAGTACATCGCGTTGATAGTGAAGTCGCGGCGCGTGGCGTCTTCGTGCTGCTCGCCCCAGACGTTGTCGCGCAACACGCGGCCGCTCGCATCGACGGCATGCGTGCGGCCATCGAGCTCGCCGCGTTTAAGGCGGCGCGGCGGCTCCGACACCGGCTCGGGCGGGGCGTCCATCAACGCGCGAAACGTCGAAGTCTCGATGATCTCCTGCCCGAACTGCACGTGCACGATCTGAAAGCGCCGCCCGATGATGCGCGCGCGGCGAAAGAGCTTCTGCACCTGATCGGGTGTGGCGTCGGTCGCGACGTCGAAGTCTTTCGGCGCGACGCCGAGCAGCAGATCGCGCACCGCGCCGCCGACGATGAACGCGCGGTGCCCCGCGTGCTGCAAGCCGTCGGTCACGCGGACCGCGTTCTTCGAGATCAGCGACGGATCGATGCCGTGAATGTCCGACGACAGGATCACCGGCACATTCGGGTCGCGCTTCACGGGCGCGGCGGCTTTCTTGCGCGTGCTCTTGCGAGCGGGCTTGGCGTCGGGCGAAGCCGCCGTCGTGTCGTTCGCTGCGCTTTCGTTGGAGTCGGCGCTTTCTTGCCCGAACAGCTTGCGGATGAGTTTTTTAATCACGTGTGTCGAACAGGTTCAGGATGCGCCAGCCTTTGGCTTGCGCATGCGCGCGCAGGGTGTCGTCGGGGTTGGTCGCGACTGGATCGGTGACGCGCTCCAGCAGCGGGATGTCATTGTGCGAGTCGCTGTAGAAATAGCTGTGCCTGAAGTCGGACAGCGTCTTGCCGATCGATGCGAGCCATTGCTCGACCCGCACGATCTTGCCTTCGCGATAGCTCGGCGTGCCGGTCGGCCGGCCGGTGAGCGCGCCGTGCGGATGGTCGTCCACGGTTTCCACTTCGCATGCGATCAACGTTTCGATGCCGAAGGCTTCCGCGATCGGCGCGGTGATGAACGCGTTGGTCGCCGTGACGAGACAGCAAAGGTCGCCGTTGTCCTGATGCTCGCGCACCAGCGTGACGGCGGCCGGCACGATGCGCGGATTGATCACCTCGCGCATGAACTGCGCGTGCCAGTCGGTGAGCTGCTCGCGCGAGTATTTCGCGAGCGGCGCGAGCATCGCGTGCAGATACGCGTTGATGTCGAGCACGCCCGCCTTGTAATCGGCGTAGAAGGCGTCGTTCTGACGCGCGAAGGATTCCCCGTCGACGATGCCGAGCTTCACCATGAAGCGGCCCCATTCATGGTCGCTGTCGGTGGGAATGAGCGTGTGGTCGAGATCAAAGAGGGCGAGGTTCATGGGTGCGCATTTTACTTGAAGCGGGTCGGGGCGTTGTCCGGCGCGGCCGCGCGGGGATCGGGGTCGAGCGGATCGCCGGGGAGATCGGACGGCGCGCCGGACGGCCGTTCTTGCGCCGACACGGGAACGAGCGGCGCGGCGCGGCCCGTTTGCTGGAGCATCGTGCGCAGGAGCGGGCGCGTCACCGCGCGCTTTTGCTCCAGCGAGAAGCGGTCGAGCTCGTCGAGCAGGGCCATGAGGCTCGGCATGTCGCGCCTGAAGTGCGTGAGCAGATAGCCGGGCACGTCCTCGGCGAGCACGATGCCGCGTTCGCGCGCAGCGTGCTTCAGCACCGACGCCTTCGCTTCGTCGGAAAGCGGCTGCAGATGGAACACGAGGCCCCAGCCGAGCCGTGTGCGCAGATCTTCGCGCACGGTGAGCGCGAGCGGCGCGTCGTTGCCGGTGGCGACGAGCGCGCTCGACGGATACGCGCGCACTTCGTTGAAGAGATTGAAGAGGGCGATCTGCTGCGCGGCGGACAGGCGGTCGCAATCGTCGACGGCGTAAAGCGTCACGCGCGGATCGAAGCCGAACGCGTTGAGCGCGCTTTGCGGGCTCAGGTAGCGCGCATGGCCGTTCGCCTCGTGCGTGAGCGCCTGCAGCAGATGGCTGCGGCCGCTGCCCGGCTCGCCCCACACGTAGAACGTGCGGTCGGCGACCGGCCCGGCCGCGAGTGCGCCTTCGAGCTCGCGCAACCGCGCGATCAGTTCGTGATTGCCGGCGGCGAAAAAATTGTCGAAGGTGGCGGGCGGCGGCGTGCCCAGATCGAGCGTCAGTTGGCGTTGCACGGGAGATCGGTGTCGTCGGGCCTTGAGTCGGGCATATCTTGAAAACTGCCGGATGAGCCACGGGTATACGCGCAAAGCCGCAGCGGAGCGCCCTGTGCGGCCGTGGCTCGGGCGCTTTTCAGACCGGCTTCGATCTCGAAAAGAGCGCCTTCGCGATTTCCGGCGAACGCGGGAAAATCCGGCCTGCCGACCGTCGTCGGGTCATCATCGGGTAAAATCGCATTTTACCGACCTTCTTGCTTCCCTCCCCATGAATCAACCGAAATCCGCTCCAGACGCCCAAGGTTTGTCGTATCGCGACGCGGGCGTGGACATCGACGCGGGCGACGCGCTCGTCGACCGGATCAAGCCGTTTGCCAAGAAAACCTTGCGCGACGGCGTGCTGGGCGGCATCGGCGGATTCGGCGCGCTCTTCGAAGTGCCGAAGAAGTACAAGGAGCCGGTGCTCGTGTCGGGCACGGACGGCGTAGGCACGAAGCTGCGCCTCGCGTTCACGCTGAACCGTCATGACACCGTCGGCCAGGATCTCGTCGCGATGAGCGTGAACGACATCCTCGTGCAGGGCGCCGAGCCGCTCTTCTTCCTCGATTACTTCGCGTGCGGCAAGCTCGACGTGGACACCGCCGCCGACGTCGTGAAGGGCATCGCGACGGGTTGCGAACTGGCGGGCTGCGCGCTGATCGGCGGCGAGACGGCGGAAATGCCGGGCATGTATCCCGATGGCGAATACGACCTCGCGGGCTTCGCGGTCGGCGCGGTGGAAAAGAGCAAGATCATCGACGGCAGCACGATCAAGCCGGGCGACGTGGTGCTCGGGCTGGCTTCGAGCGGGATTCATTCGAACGGTTATTCGCTGGTGCGCAAGATCATCGAGCGCGCGAATCCCGATCTGAACGCCGACTTCGACGGCCGCTCGCTTGCCGACGCGCTGATGGCGCCGACGCGCATCTACGTGAAGCCGCTGCTTTCGACGATGCAAAGCGTGACCGTGAAGGGCATGGCGCATATCACGGGCGGCGGTCTCGTCGAAAACATTCCGCGCGTGCTGCGCGAAGGGCTCACGGCCGAGCTGGATCATCGCGCGTGGCCGCTGCCGCCGCTCTTCGCTTGGCTGCGGAAGCACGGCGGCGTCGCGGATGCGGAGATGCATCGCGTGTTCAATTGCGGCATCGGGATGGCGGTGATCGTCGCGGCGGAAGATGCCGATGCGGCTACCGGTTTGCTGTCGGCTGCGGGCGAGCAGGTGTGGAAGATCGGCGTCGTGCGCGAGAGCAAGGAAGGGGAGGCGCAGACGGTGGTGGTATGAGCGCCGCGCGATTGGGCTGATTTGAAGGCAAAAACCCTCGCTTTGCGCGAGGGTTTTTGTTTTTTGGGCGGGGCGGTTACGGTTGCCTTGGCCTATCAATTGGTTCAATAGCCGCAGCGACTTTGGTATGCCGAATCCCCATCTAAATACATCGTCTGATAACAACTACCAGGAATGTACATAACGTCATGGTCTGCTCGGGAGTAGATCCAAGTTGTCTTGTGAGGAACGCGGCGGCGATTTTGTTGAAGGCCGGGCGCGGAGCCGTCAGATGATAGTGGAATGTTGTCGAGGATTCGGAAACGGGTGCGGTCAAACGCGTTCCGGAAGAGATCAGGTCGCCTGGATAAACTTTACCTTGATACTCGACATACATGTCATCGGCAGTCAGGAATCGGCCGCTGTCAGCGCCCCCGCCTGCTGGTCTCGAGATTTGGTACCCGCCGAGCGTTTTGACGTCATATATGGGACGGCCGGCGCTCTTTTTTCTTAAGTCTTGCATGGTTCCGTCGAATAGAACTTTCGAAAGATCGACGCGAAGGACTTCGGTTTGAGCCGTGTAGCGTTTCCGCCTGATAGTGCATTTTTTGCACTATCAGGCGGATTGGAAAATGCTAGCCTTTTGAAACGATTACACGCAATATTTCAGTCTGCTTTTTCAGACTTTCGGAACGCGAACGAGTGCCTCCATTGCCCGCTCGGTCGCATCCCCCGCGCAGCAATCCACCACGACGCGCTCCGGCATCGCTCTCAACCACGTCAACTGCCGCTTGCATAACTGCCGCGTCGCAAAGATGCCCTTGTCGCGCATCTCGTCGTAGCGCGTTGCGCCGTCGAGGTATTCCCACGCTTGCCGATAACCGACGCAGCGCATCGACGGCATCGACAGATCGAGATCGCCGCGCTCGCGCAGCCGCTTCACTTCGTCGATGAAACCGTGCGCGAGCATCGCATCGAAGCGCGCGGCGATGCGTGCATGCAGCACCGCGCGATCCGACGGCTCCAGCGCGACCGGCACGAAGCGATACGGCGCATCCACGTGCTGGGTACGCGGTGCGGCGAGGAGCGTGGACATCGGTTGTCCCGTCAGCATGAAGATTTCGAGCGCGCGCTGGATACGCTGCGAGTCGTTCGGTGCGAGCCGCGCGGCCGTTTTCGGATCGACCGCCGCGAGCCGCGCGTGCAGTGCGGGCCAGCCGTCGCGTGCGGCGTCGGCGTCGAGCGTCGCGCGTACGTCGGCGTCGGCGGTGGGGAGATCGTTCAGGCCTTGCGTCAGCGCCTTGTAGTACAGCATCGTGCCGCCGACCAGCAACGGCACATTGCCCCGCGCGATGATCTCGCCGACCAGCCGCAGCGCATCCGCGCGAAACTGCGCGGCGGAATAGCTCTCGGCAGGATCGATGATGTCGATCAGATGATGCGGCGCCGCCGCGCGCTCCTCAGCGCTCGGCTTGGCCGTGCCGATGTCCATCTCGCGATAGACGAGCGCCGAATCCACACTGACGATCTCGACCGGATGCCGCGCCGCGAACGCGAGCGCCGCCGCCGTTTTCCCCGAGGCCGTCGGCCCGAGCAGACACGCCACACGCAAAGCGGTATCGCTCATTGTCCGCGCATGAAAAGGCGGTCGAGATCGGCGAGCGTGAGCTGATACCACGTCGGCCGGCCGTGATTGCATTGATCGGCGCGCTCGGTCGCTTCCATCTGGCGCAGGAGCGCGTTCATCTCGTCGAGCGTGAGCCGGCGATTCGCGCGCACCGCGTTGTGACACGCGAGCGTGCCCAGCAATTCGTGTTGACGCTCGGTGAGCACGCGCGATCCGCCGTAGGCGTGCAGGTCGGCAAGGACGGCGCGTGCGAGCGATTGCAGATCGGCGTCCTTCAGCAGCGCGGGCACGGCGCGGATCGCGATCGATGTCGGCGACAGCACCGCGAGATCGAAACCGAGCGCATCGAGCGTGTCGCGCTCTTCCTCGACGATGCCGATCTCGACCGGCTCGGCCGTCATCGACACGGGAATCAAAAGCGGCTGCACCGCGATCGCCCGGTCGGCGAGCGCGTGCTTGAACTGCTCATAGAGAATGCGCTCGTGCGCGGCGTGCATGTCGACGATCACGAGGCCGCGCGCGTTTTGCGCCAGCACGTAGATGCCGTGAATCTGGCCGACGGCGAATCCGAGCGGCTGTTCGCCGGCGTGATCGAGTGCGCTGTCGTTTGCCATGACCGGCGCCGCGGGCCGCTCGTCCGCGCTCGGGTAAGGCGTGTCGATGGAAGTCGTCGCGTTCGGCGTGCCCGCGCCGGTGTCCTTGCGCCCGAACAGCGCGTCATACAGCGCGAGCGGCTGCGCCACCGGCAGCGTGCCCTGCGTCATGCGCGACTGGCGCATCCAGTTCGTGCCGTTCTCGCTTTTGAGATGCAGTGTGTCCGGCGCACCGGCAAATGGCTTCGCACTGAACGACGCCGGGCCGGTCGGCTGCAACTGCGCCGCGTGGCCGCCCGATGTCGTCTCCGGCGAAGCGCCCGCATGCCGGGCGAGCGCGCGCTGCACGGCATGGAAGACATATTGGTGGATCGAGCGCGAATCGCGAAAGCGTACCTCGATCTTCGACGGATGCACGTTCACATCGACGGATTCGGGCGGCAGATCGAGAAACAGCACGTACGCCGGATAGCGATTGCCGTGCAACACGTCTTCATACGCGGCGCGCACCGCGTGCGTGAGCAGCTTGTCGCGCACGAAGCGGCCGTTCACGAAGAAATACTGCTGGTCGGCGCGGCCGCGGCTCGCGGTGGGCAGGCCCGCGCAGCCGTAGACGGCGAGCGGCCCGGCGCGTTCGTCGAGCGGCAGATGCGCGGTTTCGAACACCTCGCCGAGAATCTTCGCGACGCGCGTTTGCGGATCGCTCGCGTTCCAGTGCTCCACGGCCTTGCCGTTATGCATCACCGAAATCGCGACGTCGGGCCGCGCGAGCGCGGTGCGGCGGATCACGTCGAGGCAATGTCCGAGCTCGGTCTGCTCGCTCTTCAGGAACTTGCGGCGCGCGGGCGTGTTGAAGTACAGCTCGCGCACTTCCATCGTCGTGCCGACGGTGCCGGCCGCCGGCGAGATCGCGCCGGTCTGCGCGTCGATGCGCGTGGCGTGCGGGCAGCTTTCCGTGCGGCTCGTGATGAACAGCTCGGCCACTGATGCGATCGACGCGATCGCCTCTCCGCGGAACCCCAGTGTTGCGACGGCTTCGAGCTCGGCGAGCGAGCGGATCTTGCTCGTGGCGTGGCGCATCAGCGCGAGGGGAAGTTCGTTCGGCGGAATGCCGCAGCCGTCGTCGGCGACCACGATGCGTTTCACGCCGCCTTCGTCGAGCGTGATGCGCAAGGTCGTCGCGCCCGCGTCGAGCGCGTTTTCCAGCAGTTCCTTGACGACCGACGCCGGCCGTTCCACCACCTCGCCCGCGGCGATCTGGCTGATGAGCTGGTCGGGCAGCGGGGCGATCGCGCGCGAACGGCGCACGCTGTCGGCGGTCAAATCGCCAGCGGAGGGTTCGTTGAGGTCGGACATGCCGAAATTATAACGATTCGCAACGTTTCGCCCGTTTCGCCTCTGGCTCGACCGGGCGCATCCGTCCATGCCCGCCAACGCGCCGCACAATGACGCCTGGATACGGTTTTTTTAACCGGCTCGATGTACCACTTCGGTATCATGGCGCGACTCCCGCTTTCGATGCCGATGCGCCGCTTTTCCGGCGCCGGCGCAACTTTTCGAGGAAAGATTTTTGGACACGTTGCTGCAATTCCTGGGACTCATTCTTCACATCGACAAGTCGCTCGGTGTCTTCATCCAGAATTACGGCGCCTGGGTCTACGCGGTGCTGTTCCTGATCGTGTTCTGCGAAACCGGACTCGTCGTGTTCCCGTTCTTGCCGGGCGATTCGCTGCTGTTCATCGGCGGAGCCTTCGCCGCGTCGCACGAGATGGATCTCCTCGCGCTGATCGCGTTGCTGCTCATCGCGGCGGTGACCGGCAACACGGTGAATTACTGGATCGGCCGCGCCATCGGACCGAAAGTCTTCGACACGAACATTCCCGTGCTGGAGCGCTTTCTCGACCGGGCCGCGTTGCAGAAGACGCATAACTTCTATGAGAGGCACGGCGGCAAGACGATCGTGATCGCGCGTTTCGTGCCGGTGGTACGGACCTTCGCGCCGTTCGTCGCGGGGGTATCGTCGATGAGTCACGCGCGCTTTCAGTTGTTCAATATTCTGGGCGCGCTCGTCTGGGTGCTGTTGCTGGTGCTGCTCGGTTTTTTCTTCGGCAACATTCCGTTCATCAAGCAGTATCTGAACGTGATCGTGCTGGTGGGAATCGGTGCCGCGATCGTGCCGATCGCGATCGGCGCGCTCTGGAAGATGAGCCGCCGCAATTCGAAGGCTTGAGATAGGGGCGGCCCGCGAGGCCGCCGAACGCCGGCCTCGCGGGCGCTGCGCAGCCGCGTCAGGCGCGGCGGAACAGGCGGATGATGAAAAGCAGCACCACCGCGCCGATCACGGCCGTAAGCAGTGTGCCGAGGATGCCGCCGCCGAACGAGAGGCCTAGCGTGCCGAAGATCCATCCGCCGATCACGCCGCCGACGATACCGACGAGGATGTCCACGATCACGCCGAAGCCGCTGCCGTTCATGATGAGACCGGCGAGCCAGCCGGCCACGCCGCCGATGATCAGACTGAGGATGATGCCGTGTTGCATGATTTGCATGGGGTGAGGCTCCTGTCGAATTGAGAGTTGCGGGACGCAGGCAAAACCTGCATCCGGGCGCGGGCAATGTATCGGAAATGACCGTGGCGGGGGTCCGTCAACCGTCAAAGATTGTCAAGGCGGCCAGCCCGCGATTTGCCGTACGGCAGACGACGCGTGGGTGCGGCGGTTTACGTCAAAAATTTAGAATGCCAAAGGATTTGTCGACTGTTTAACGAGGTGTGTCGTTTAGGTCACTGAGGCGAATTTGTTTCTGTAATGTTTTATGCTGGCGGAATCGTGTTTTTTCAGAATTTGAGATTTGTGTGGGGCGAGCGGGTGCGCGCGGTGTCCGGAGTATTGATCGCGCTGGCATTCATCGCGTTGGCGTCCGGCTGTGGCATTCTCCGATGCGGTGGAACGGCGGTGTACGGCGTAGCGATAAGCGTCTGCGCGTAATCAAAACGCCGCGGACGAACGCGGCCGGCGAGTTGAAAAAGTTCAAGACGACAAGCATGGGAAAGCTGGTGGGGCACAAGGAAGATTTTAGATCCGACTCGCGCGGGGCGATCGCGGGCATGGCGCTCGTGGCGGCGATGGCGGCAGGACTGGCGGGCTGCACGTCGACGCCGCGCACGCCCGCGCCGATCATCGAAAATTCGGCGTTGAGCGCGCCGCCGGTCGTGCAAGGCACGTCTCCGGGCGTGACGCCCGCACCGGTCGTGCCGCTCGGGCCGGCCATTGCCGCGCCGGTCGAGCCGGGCTTTTATCGCGTGAAGCCGGGCGACACGCTCTATGCCATTTCGCGCACCTTCAAGCAGAAGCCCGCCGATCTGGCCAGGTGGAACGCGCTGCCGGAAAGCAAGCAGGTGAACGTCGGGCAGGTGCTGCGTGTCGCGCCGCCTGGCGCATCGGTGCCGGCTTCGACGACGGCGAGCACATCGGCGGCTACATCGAAGACGGCGCAGCCCCCGCTTTTGCCGACGCCCGAGAAATCGGCGGCGCAGAAGCCCTCGGCCGACAAGCCCGTCGCAGCGAACGAGGAGCGTCCATCGGCAGTCACCGCGACCGCGCCCAAGGGCACGTTCGTCTGGCCGGCCCACGGCGAAGTCGTGCGCAAGTTCGGCGTGAGCGGCAACAAGGGTATCGATATCGAGGGCAAGGTCGGACAGCCCGTGAAGGCGGCGGCGTCGGGCAAGGTGGTGTACGCGGGCAGCGGCTTGCGTTCCTACGGGCGCATGATCATCGTCAGGCATGGCAACGACTATCTGACCGCCTACGCATACAACGAAAAGCTGCTCGTGAAGGAAGGCGACACCGTCAAGCAGGGCGCCACCATCGCGGACATGGGCACCGGGCCGGGCGGCGCGCCGACCTTGCATTTCGAAGTGAGAAAGTCGGGTGCCGCAGTCGACCCGGTGCCGCTGCTCGGCGCGGCGGGCGGCTGATGCGGTGCGTGCAGGAAGGGGAAGGAAGGTGAAAAAGATCGTGATCGCCGCGCTGGCCGCGGCTTCGTTGACATCGCTGCTTACCGGATGCGATCAACAGCAGAGCGAGGAAGGGTTGAACAAGCTCAAGGCGTTCTTCAATGCAGTGAAGCCGGATAACCTGCTGCTCAAGAACCTGCAGCCCGGCGTTACGACCGAGGCGCAGATCCGCGAACAAATGGGCGAGCCGGAGACCGAGCGCACCTTTACCGACGGAAGCAAGCGTCTCGAGTATCCGCGCGGTCCGGCGGGAACCAATACGTACATGGTCGATCTCGATGCGAACGGTCTCTTCGTCTCCGTGACGCAAGTGCTGACCGCTGAAAATTTCGCGAGGGTGCGGCCCGGCATGACGATGGATGAAGTGCGCAGGTTGCTCGGCAAGCCGACCGAGATCGCCGAGTACCGCCTGAAGAAGGAGCGCGTCTGGAGCTGGCACTGGCTGGAAGACGGCGTGAATCAGGACGCGATGTTCAACGCGCATTTCGGGCCTGACGGCATCGTCGTGACGACCTCGCGCTCCGAAGCGATTCGCGGTGGTCAGCGCTGACGCCCGAGCATGAGATCGATAAGCGATTCCGCTATCTGCGAGACGCGCCTTCGCCTGCTGGAGGAGGCGTCGCGTTATCGCGATCAGATGCGGCACGACGCCGACGAGCAGGCGATCGCTCGCTGGGAGTGCGACCGCGGCCATCGTTGGGACAAGGCGCTGGGCGTCGCGCAGAACGTGCGCTGCATGAAATGCGCGGCCGAACGGCTCGAACTGGAAACGAAGCGCCTGCGCGACGTGGCGCAGGTGCGCGGCGGCGCGTTGCTCTCGCGCCGCTATGTGGATGCCGCGACGCCGCTGCGCTGGCAATGCGCCCATGGCCACGTGTGGGACGCGCTTCCTGAGAAGGCGTCGCGCCACTGGTGTGTCGATTGCGCGCGGACCTTGCTGACCGCCTTTCCCTGATCCTTCGTCAAGCGCCGTTCAGAGCCATCACCAGTTCGTCCGTCGTCAGCAGTGCGTGCGCGTAGGTGCGCGCGTTGATTTCATGCGCGGCGTGCAGCGCTTCATCGGAGAAAGCGGCGGTCGCGTCGCGCACGAGCGTTACGTGATAGCCGAGTTCGGCGGCGAAGCGTCCCGTCGCCTCGATGCATGTGTTCGCGACGAGCCCGATCAGAATTACGTGCGATACGCCGCGCTGTTTCAGCAGGAAATCGAGGTCGGTGTTGGCGAAGCCGCTGCTCATCCAGTGCTCCTTGACGATCGTGTCGCCAGGATGCGGCGCGAAGTCGGGAAACCACTCGCCACCCCACGTCCCTTTGCCGAACACGAGCGATTTCGCCGCCGTCTGCAGATACGGCGACGGATGCGCCCACCTATCGACGTCGCCCGGCTCGAAGCGGCGATGCGGCACGATGAACACCGGTAGCCCGAGCGCGCGCACGGCCGAGGTCATGCGCTTCAGGTTTTCATGCAGATGCGCCGCATTGCGCGTCTGCGCGACGCGCGGCCAGAGCTTGCCACCTTCGGCGAGAAAGTCGTTGTAGGGGTCCACGAACAGCAGAGCCGTGCGGTCCTTCGGATAGGCGCTCATCGTCTGTCTCCGCTCGCAACAATGAAAAGCGCGTGAACGCGCGCCGTCTCATGTTACGCGCGGGTCGTGGCAGGCATCCGAAATCGTGCGACGCCCCGGCCACAGCAAAAGAAAAGCCGGCGGCTGCCGGCTTTTGAGCTTCTTTGTCGGGGCGCTGGCCTTCTTCGCCTGCGACTCGCCGCGTCGTTGGCAAAAACTCGCGCTTTGGTTTTTTTGTCGCGCTTTGCTTTCACCCGCCACCCGGTTGAGTGCCGCCCATCCTGTTCGTCGGTCTCTCGGCGCGTTTTACTACTTCCCCCCGTGCGCTGGAATAAGTATTGCGAAAGGCCATTCCTAAGAATGTACGCTCGCAAACACATCCGCAATTGATAAGCCCATTGAGGGAAAGCACTGAGCCCGGCTCGATGTTCAGCCGGCTGACGAGACCGCGTGTGCGCGCCCGATGCCCGAGCGCATGTTCGCCGCGACGAGCGATTGCGTGACCATGCGCGCTTCGGCTTGCGCAATGTGCTCGAGCGTCGCGTCCTCCAGTTGCGCCGAGAACACGGCGAGCGCCGTGCACAGACGCGCGTGTTCGCCGGCGTCGAGCGTCCAGACGGCGTTGGCCGAATGACGCGCATCCAGTTCGACCAGCGCCTCGTGCGCGAGCGTGATGTCGTCTTCGAATTCCGGCGCGTGGCCGAGCTGACACAACTCCTCGGCAACCAGCATGTGACGGCACAGCGTCATGAAAAGCGGCTGCGAGCCGTGCCCCCGATGAAACGCGTCGAGCGCCGCATAGCAATGCAGCAGCATCGCGTCGATCATCGGTTCGCGCGCCGCGCGGCTGTATGTCAACGCGCGCAGCAGCGGCGACATCGGGGGACGGGCGGATTTCATGTTCGTCGATTTCTTCTTCACGGCAGTACTCCCGAAAGAGGTGTTCGCGGGCCGGGGCGGTCTGTCGCGCCGGGACGCTGTATCGCTGGATGCGCTGGACGTGGGAAGCATCATCGCACCGGAAAATTAGCTGTTTCTTAAGGCGCGCGGCCGCTTGCTCAGGCGGGCGTCAGCGTTTCGCCGGACACGTGCACTTTCTGGCCGACCGCCACGCCCGGCGCCGCTTCGTAGGTGAAGCTGCGCACGCTGCCGTCGTTCATGCGGACCTGCACCTGATAAGTCGTCGCCTTGTGAACCACGTGTTCGATCTGGTTGCCCGCGAGCCCGCCGCCGATCGCGCCGATGATCGTCGCCGCCGTGCGTCCCCGGCCGTTGCCGATCTGCGTGCCCGCGAGCCCGCCGACCACCGCGCCGCCAATCGCGCCGATGCCGGTCGTCGGCTGTGCGGTCTGGACGGCGTTGACGGCGGTCACTTCGCCGGCGTAGGGATCGTAGGCGGGCGCGGGGTTCGGCGCGTAAGCCGCGCTTTCCTGAGCCGGCGCGGGCTTGCGCACAGGCGTCGGATGATGTCCGCGCACCGCGCGCGGCAGCGATGCGGGTTGCCGAGCCGCCGCCGGCGACGCCTGCTCGGCGGCCGCGGGCCGGGCGGTCTGGGCATCGACGAGCGGCGAAGCCGTGACCGTCGTGGCAGTCGCTTTGGACGACGGCAGAAGGCCCGTCATCGCGGCGACGCCGGTGCCGCACGCGAGGATGATCGACACGGCGGCTGCCGCGACGAGCGGATGAATGCGGGACGGCTTCGTTTGAATCTCGGGAACGGCGTTCATGGCAGCGACTCCTGTAGATGCCTGCCAGCTATAACGCCGTGCGACGCAGACGGTGCACGCGATTGCTGTGACATTTGTAAGCAAACGTCGCATCGCGGACGGTTTTACGTCGGCCTAGGGCGAATACATATGTTGCATAAATATTGTTAATGGCAACATATGTATCATTCCACACGAGAAAACGAGGTCGTCATGAAATCCACGTCGCTGCTTGCATCGTCTGTCGTGCTCTCCGCGCTATCGCTCTTTACGGGGCCGAGCTACGGCCAGAACGGACAGCCGACGCTCGCCAAGATCCAGAGCGTCAACCTGATCGCGATCGGCCATCGTGAAACGTCGGTGCCGTTCTCGTATGTCGATGCGAACAACGATGTCGTCGGGTTTTCGCAGGACTTGTGCAACAAGGTGATCGACGCGGTGAAGGCGAAGACGAAGCATCCGGATTTGCGCGTGCGCTTCATTCCGGTGACGTCGCAGAACCGTATCTCGCTCGTGCAGAACGGCACGGTCGATCTCGAATGCGGCGTGACGACCAATCTCACGTCGCGGCAGAATCAGGTCGCGTTTTCCGACACCTTCTTCATCGCGACGACGCGCCTGCTCACGAAGAAGGATTCGGGCATCAAGGATTTTCCCGATCTCGCGGGCAAGACCGTCGTGACGAATCAGGGCACGACGTCCGAGCGCATTCTTCGCAAGATGAACGAAGAGAAGAAGATGAACATGAGCATCATCAGCGCGAAGGATTACGGCGAAGGGCGCGCGACGCTCGAAACGGGCCGCGCGGTCGCCTACATGATGGACGACGTGCTGCTCGCGGGCACGCGCTCGCTGACCTCGAAGCCTTCGGACTGGGTGCTCGTCGGCACGCCGCAGTCGTCGGAGGCGTACGGCTTCATGATGCGCAAGGACGATCCCGAATTCAAAAAGCTCGTCGATGACGCAATGAGCCAGGTGATGAAGGGCCCCGAGATCAGGACGATGTACGACAAGTGGTTCATGAAGCCCGTCCCGCCGAAGAACATCAACTTCGATTTTCCGATGAGCGAGACGATGCAGAAGCTCTACGCGCAGCCGAACGACAAGGCGTTCGAATGACGATGTGACCGGCGCGGCTTACTCGGCGAAGGGCAGGTCGGTCTGCCCTTCGGCGCGCATGCCGAAGGCGTTGAGCGTCATCGCGACGAGCGCGTAATAGCCCAGCAAGCCGACGAGATTCACCACGACCGTATGACCGAAGCGCGCGACGGCGGCCTCGTACGTCGCATCGCTCACGCGCTTCGTTTCGTAAAGTTCGGTGGCGAAATCGAAGATGAGTTCGTCGTCGGCGTCGGCGAAAGTTGGTGTCTCACCGGTGCGCAGGGCTTCGGCGATATCGGCGGGCAGGCCGGCATCGAGCGCGATTGGATGATGAATGTGCCATTCCGCCTGCGAGCGCCAGCGCGCCGCGGTCACCAGAATCGCGAGTTCCGAAAGACGCAGCGGCAGGCCCGTCTTGTAGCGGCAGAACGCGCCGAGTTTCTGCGCGTTCTGCGCGAGTTCGGGACTGAAGATCCAGCCGAGAAACGGGCCGTTGAGATTGCCGCGCGGGCCGCTCAGGATGTCGTGCAAGACGGCTTTCTGCTCGTCGGATGCGGTCGCGGGCTGGAAGTCGGGAAGTCGTTTGCTCATGTTTGTTCTCATGCGATAGCGCAAAGCGCACCGTCGATGGCGTCGGAAAGACGCTCGACAATCGTCTCGATCTGTTCGCTCGTCGTGATGAACGGCGGCGCGATAAGCACGTGAGCGCCGATCCGGCCATCGACGGTACCGCCCATCGGATAGACCATGAGGCCGCGCTTCATCGCCTCGCTCTTGATGACGGCGTGCAGTTTGTGTTTCGGGTCGAACGGCGTCTTGCTTGCGCGATCCTGCACCAGTTCCACGCCGGTAAAGAGACCGCGCCCGCGCACATCGCCGATGAACGGGTGATTCGCCTGCCGTTCGCGCAGCAGTGCGCGCAGTTGTTCGCCGCGCGCCATCACGTTGTCGAGCAGCTTGTCTTCGGCGATGACCTTCTGCACCTCGAGCGCCGCCGCGCACGCCGTCGCGTGACCGATATACGTATGCCCGTGCTGGAAGAAGCCCGAGCCGCCGACGATCGTGTCAAAGATCTCGTTGCTGACGAGTGTCGCGCCGATCGGCTGATAACCCGCGCCGAGACCCTTCGCGATCGCGAGAATATCGGGCGACACGCCGTCTTCCTCGCACGCGAACAGATAGCCGGTGCGGCCCATGCCGGACATCACTTCGTCCAGGATCAGCAGCACACCGTATTTGTCACAGACCGCGCGGATCTTGCGGAAGTACTCACGCACCGGCGGCACCGCGCCCGCCGTCGCACCGACGACCGTTTCCGCGACGAACGCCGCCACCGATTCCGCGCCGAGTTCGAGGATCTTCGCTTCGAGCTCGTCGGCCAGGCGTTGCGCAAAGGCTTCATCGCTTTCGCCCGCCTGCTGCTCGCGATACGCGAAGCAGGGTGTGACGTGATGCGCCTCGATCAGGATCGGCAGGAACGGCTCGCGCCGCCACGCGTTGCCGCCGATGGCCAGCGCGCCGAGCGTGTTGCCGTGATAGCTCTGCCGGCGCGCGATGAAATGCCGCCGTTGCGGCTGCCGTTTCTCGACGAAATACTGGCGCGCGAGTTTGAGCGCGGCTTCCATCGCTTCCGAACCGCCGGAGACGAAATAGACGTGACCGAGATGCTTTGGCGCGGCTTCGACGAGCCGGTCCGCGAGCGCTTCGGCCGGCTCCGTCGTGAAGAACGACGTGTGCGCGTAGGGCAATTGCTGCACCTGGCGCTGGATGGCGTCGATCACGCGCGGATGGCTGTGACCGAGACACGAGACGGCCGCGCCGCCGCATGCGTCGATATAGCGCTTGCCGGTCGAATCGACGATCTCGATGCCGTCGCCGCGCACGGCGACGGGAAGTTTGGCGCGCGGCGCGCGATGAAATACCGTGGTCATGGTTTCTGCCTGTTGAGTGCGTTCACAACACGCGATGTGTCATTCTAACCAAATAACAACATATGTTGTCAATGACGCACTCAGCCCACGATGATGCCGTCGTTCGGCTAGCTCGCCGCGTAGGCGCCTTGCGAGTGCAGCGCGGCTTCGGCCTGCTCCAGATTCGCGACGGCGTCCTTGCCTTCGAGGGCGAGCAGTTGCGCGACGAGCATTTCCGCCAGCGCCGATGCCGCGACGAGCGACGGAAAAAATGATGGCGATTCGTGCGAGAAGATCAGCGTGTGATCCGCATTCAACGCGATGGGCGATACGGCACTGTCCGTGAGCGCAATGAGTTTCGCGCCGCGCTCGATTGCCGCTTGCGCGACGCGCACCGCTTCGACGGAATACGGCGCGAAGCTGACGACGACCACCGCATGCCGTTTCTCGATGCCGCGCAACTGCATTTCGAGCGTGCCGGCTTCGCCGCTGACGAGGCTCACGGACGGGCGGAACAGGCGATATCCATAGAGCAGGCTGAACGCGACGGGATAGCACGACCGAAAGCCCGCGACGTGGACATGCGGCGCTTTCTTCAAAGTCTTCGCTGCATCGACGACGCGCTCGGCGTTTTGCGCGAGCGTGAGATCGAGGTTGTGCGATTGCGCTTCTGCGAGATCGCGGCTCAGGTGATTGTCGGCGCCGCTTTTGACCAGCGAGCGGGCGCGCGTCGTCAGCGGTTCGGGACGCGTACGTACGCGGCTCACGAAGATTTCGCGCAGCTCGTTCCAGCCGGGAAAGCCGAGTTGTTGCGAAAGACGGACCATCGCGGCGGGCTGCACCTTCGCGCGTTCGGCGACCTTGCGCATCGAGAGGACGGCGACCTCATCGGGATAGTCGAGAAGGAATGCGGCGCCGGCCTGGAATTGCGGGCTCAGATCGGGGAAACGGTCGCGGATGGTCGCGGCGAGTTGGTCGAAGGTGGGCACGTTCTGAATGCTTGAGGAAGCGGATGCGCTATTTAAGCATGAGCGCGTTGCGGAACGGGCGCGTGAGGAGAAAAGCAAAAAGCCGCTGTCCTTTTGAGACAGCGGCTTTTTCTTGAAGCTGGTGGCGAATCAGGGACTCGAACCCCGGACCTGCGGATTATGATTCCGTCGCTCTAACCGACTGAGCTAATTCGCCGAAAGAAGACGAGATTATGGCGAGCGTCGTACAGACTGTCAAGCCCTTCCACGCAAATTCTTAAGAACCGTATGGAAGGGCAGGTGAAGCCACAATCAATCCTCGTGATAGACATTCGACTTGCGCGTGTCCTTCACGAACAGCATGCCGATCACGAAGGTCCCAAGCGCGATCACGATCGGATACCACAGGCCCGAGTAGATGTCGCCACGGGCCGCGACGATCGCGAAGGCCGTCGCCGGCAGGAAGCCGCCGAACCAGCCATTGCCGATGTGATACGGCAGCGACATCGACGTATAGCGGATCCGCGCCGGGAACATCTCGACCAGCATCGCCGCGATCGGTCCATACACCATCGTCACGAAGATCACGAGGATCGTCAGAACCACGATCGCCATCGGCCAGTTGATCAGCGCCGGATCGGCCTTCGCCGGATAGCCCGCGCTCTTCAGCGTGCCCGCCAGCGTCTTGTCGAAGGCCGCGCCTTGCGCCTTGGCGTCGGCGGCTTTGCCGTCGTACGTGTTCACCACCGTCTCGCCGACCTTGATCTGCGCGAGCGTGCCCGCGGGCGCCGCCACGTTCTCATAGTTCAAGCCCGCCTTGGACAGCGCGCTCTTCGCAATGTCGCACGACGTCGTGAACTTCGACGTGCCGACCGGGTTGAACTGGAACGAGCACTCGTCCGGATTGGCGATGACGACGATCGGCGATTTCTGCGTCGCGGCTTCGAGCGTCGGGTTCGTATAGTGCGCGAGCGCCTTGAAGAGCGGGAAGAAGCTCAATGCGGCGATCAGACAGCCGGCCATGATGATCGGCTTGCGCCCGATGCGGTCCGAGAGCGAACCGAAGAACACGAAGAACGGCGTGCCGATCAGGAGCGCAATCGCGACCATGATGTTCGCGCTGGTGCCATCGACCTTGAGCGTCTGCGTAAGGAAGAAGAGCGAATAGAACTGGCCCGTGTACCACACGACCGCCTGGCCCGCCGTCAGACCGAAGAGCGCGAGCAACACGATCTTCAGGTTTTTCCACTCGCCGAACGCTTCCGTGAGCGGCGCCTTCGAGGTCTTGCCTTCCGCCTTGATGCGCTCGAACACAGGCGACTCGTGCAGCTTCATCCGAATCCACACGGACACGGCGAGCAGCAGGATCGACACGAGGAACGGAATGCGCCAGCCCCACGCGCCGAACTGCTCTTCGCCCATGATCGTGCGCACCGCGAGAATCACGATCAGCGAGATGAAGAGGCCGAGCGTCGCCGTCGTCTGGATCCACGCCGTCCACGCGCCGCGCTTGTTCGATGGCGCGTGCTCCGCAACATACGTCGCCGCGCCGCCGTACTCGCCGCCGAGCGCGAGACCTTGCAACAGCCGCATCGCGATGAAGATGACCGGCGCCGCGATGCCGATCGTCGCGTATCCCGGCAGGAAGCCGATCAGAAACGTCGACAGACCCATGATCACAATGGTCACGAGGAACGTGTACTTGCGCCCGACCATGTCGCCGAGACGGCCGAACACGATCGCGCCGAAGGGACGCACCGCGAAGCCCGCGGCGAAGCCCAGCAAAGTAAAGATGAAGCCGGCCGTCGGATTGACGCCAGAGAAGAAAGTCTTGCTGATATAGACGGCGAGCGAGCCCGCCAGATAGAAGTCATACCATTCGAACACCGTGCCGAGCGATGAGGCGAAGATGACTTTCTTCTCCTCCGCCGTCATCGGTGCGTGTGACACGCGCCCCTCAACCGTAGCCATGTATCGTCTCCTGATTTGATTTTCGAATACATCGGTCCGCGATTAGGCGGCTCCGGTGCAACGATTATTGGAACGAAAACTTACGGCGTTCTGACGCGGTGGATGACGCGCCACACAAAGACTGAACGAGTATCTGTACGCCATTGTCGGGCATGTTATTCGAACGGTCGTTTAATTTCTTCTAACTTCGTTCTTCTCACGTGCGCAGAACGGCTATGCGACGCTTGCGCTCAGGGTTTGTCCCGGGCAGGAAAAACCCGCGGAAGAGTGACCCTTACAAGCGTTCCGGCGAGCCTCGGGCTTTCCTGATAGACGTGATCCTCGATGGCGAGCGTGCCGCCATGCATCGTCGCGATCTCCTTGACGATCGCAAGGCCGAGTCCGCTGCCGTCGCCCTCGCGCCCGAGTATCCGATAGAAGCGCTCGACCACGCGCTCGCGCTCCGCTACCGGAATGCCGAGGCCCGTGTCTTCCACTTCGAGATGAACGAGATCGAGATCGTGGTCGTCGATCCGCACGCGCACGGTGATGCGCCCGTCCGCCGGTGTGTAGCGGATCGCGTTGTCGATCAGGTTCGACAGCATCTCCCGCAACATCACGACGTTGCCTTCCACTTCGACCGGAAACGGCGGCTCCTCATAACCGAGGTCCATGCGCTTGGCGAGCGCGGCTTGCACCCAGTCGCGCACGGCGAGCCGCGCGAGGTCCGTCAGCACGACGGGGGTGAATATCTGCCCCGTCGCGCGATTCTCGGCGCGTGCGAGCGCGAGCAGTTGCGTCACGAGGCGCGCCGCGTGCTCGGAGCTCATGGCGATCTGTTCGAGCGAGCGCTGCACTTCCGTCGACACGTCCTGGCGCATCGCCAGTTCCGCCTGCATGCGCAGGCCCGCGAGCGGCGTCTTCATCTGGTGCGCGGCATCGGCGATGAAGCGCTTCTGGAACTCCATGTTCTGCTCGAGGCGCGTGAGCAGATCGTTGAACGACGCGACGAGCGGCGCGATCTCCGGCGGCGCACTGCCCGCCTGAAGCGGCGAGAGATCGTCGGGGCGGCGTGCGCGGATGTTCGACTGCAACGCATGCAGCGGCGCGAGCCCGCGCGACAGTCCGAACCATACGAGGATGATGGCGAGCGGCAGGATCACGAACTGCGGCAGGATCACGCCCTTGATGATGTCGTTGGCGAGCTGGCTGCGCTTGTCGAGCGTTTCGGCCACCTGCACGAGCACCGGCTGCGCGCTGTCAGGATCGCGTCCGGGCGCGAGTCCGGGCAGATAGACGGTCGTATAGGCGACGCGAATGTCGTTGCCGCGCAGCACGTCGTCGCGAAACTCGACGATGCCCGGCTGCGGACGATCGTCGTCATGCGGCAAGGGCATGTCGCGGTCGCCGCCGACCAGCTCGCCGCGCGTGCCGAGCACCTGGAAAAACACGCTGTCGACGTTATCGGCGCGCAGGAAATCGCGCGTCGCATCGGGCAGGCGCAATTCGGCGACGCCATTGACAGGCTGAATCTGGCGCGCGAGCACGTAGGCGTCGGCTTCGAGCGCGCGGTCGAACGGCCCGTTCGCGATCGATTTTGCGACGAGATACGTCACCGCGATGCTCATCGGCCAGAGCAGCAGAAGCGGCGCGAGCATCCAGTCGAGAATTTCACCGAAGAGCGAGCGCGGATGCGTCTCGTTGTCGGGCTCGAGTTCGTCGGGCGGCGCGAAGGGATTGGCGTAGCGCGCGTCGCGCAGGGCGTCGGAATCGTCGGCGTTCGCCTGTGCCTGGCTTTTCGACTCGGGCGGTTCGGTGGAAACGGGCGACGCCATGCACTCTACTTATAGTGATGGCCGGTGGCGACGCCCGACGGTTGCGGGCCCGCGCCGTTCGCGCCGTGTGTGCCGCTGGTACCGCTCGTACCGCTTGTGCCGCTCGTGCCGCTTGCGCCAGGTGTCGCCGCGCCCGCTTTCTCGAGCGTGTAACCCAGGCCGCGTACCGTAATGATCTTCGCGCCGCTCGGCTCGATCTTTTTTCTAAGCCGATGCACATAGACCTCGATCGCGTTATTGCTGACTTCCTCGCCCCACTCGCACAGATGATTGACGAGCTGTTCCTTCGACACGAGCCGGCCGGTTCTTTGCAATAACACTTCGAGCACACCGAGCTCGCGCGCGGACAGATCGATGACCTGATCGCCGATCGTCGCAATTCGTCCGACCTGATCGAAAGAAAGCGAGCCGTGCTTCACGACCGTCGGGCCGCCGCCCGCGCCGCGCCGTGTGAGCGCGCGCACGCGCGCTTCGAGCTCGTTCAGCGCGAAAGGCTTGGCCATATAGTCGTCCGCGCCGAGATCGAGGCCCTTGACGCGTTCATCGACGCTGTCGGCGGCGGTCAGAATCAGCACGGGCATCTGCGAGTTGCGCGCGCGCAGGCGGCGCAGGACTTCGAGACCGGGCATGAGCGGCAGGCCCAGATCGAGTATCAGCAGGTCGAACGTCTGCAAGGAAAGAGCGGTGTCCGCCTCGACGCCATGCTTCACATGGTCGACGGCGTATCCCGATTGGCGGAGTGATCGGACGAGGCCGTCCGCGAGTATGCTGTCGTCTTCGGCAATGAGGATTCGCATCGTCGTGTGCGCCTTTTTTACGCCGTGCATGCGCGATGAAGCGCATCGGCATTGCCGGCACCGTGTGTCGCCCGGCGCGGCGGTCTCCAGGTGTTTCATAGTCTTTGCGCGTCTCGCGCGGCGTGGAAAAAAGTTGCGTCACGCCGATCTGTGCTTGCAAAAACTACTGTTTTTTTATACAGTGTCTGCGTGAGTGGAAGCGCGGTTTCGTATGCTCGATCGAGCAGCGGAAAAGCCCGTGAACACTGCCTCAGACGCCGTTCATCATAGCAAAGGACGATTCATGGAAGAAAGCAAGAAAGGCCCGGCTGGAATGACTGCGGAAAAGAGCAAAGCCCTGGCCGCCGCGCTCTCGCAGATCGAAAAGCAATTCGGCAAAGGGTCGATCATGCGGCTCGGCGCAGGTGAGGCGGTCGAAGACATTCAGGTGGTCTCCACCGGTTCGCTCGGACTGGACATCGCGCTCGGCGTCGGCGGTCTGCCGCGCGGCCGTGTCGTGGAAATCTACGGCCCGGAGTCCTCGGGTAAAACTACGCTCACGCTGCAGGTGATCGCGGAGATGCAGAAGCTCGGCGGCACGGCGGCGTTCATCGACGCGGAACACGCGCTGGACGTGCAATACGCGCAAAAGCTCGGCGTGAACGCGCAGGATCTGCTGATCTCGCAGCCGGACACGGGCGAGCAGGCGCTGGAAATCGCGGATGCGCTGGTGCGCTCCGGCTCCATCGACATGATCGTCATCGACTCGGTCGCGGCACTCGTGCCGAAGGCGGAAATCGAAGGCGAAATGGGCGATTCGCTTCCGGGTCTGCAAGCGCGTCTGATGTCGCAGGCGCTGCGCAAACTCACCGGTACGATCAAGCGCACGAACTGCCTCGTGATCTTCATCAACCAGATTCGCATGAAGATCGGCGTGATGTTCGGCAACCCGGAAACCACTACGGGCGGTAACGCGCTCAAGTTCTATTCGTCGGTGCGTCTGGATATCCGCCGTATCGGCTCGATCAAAAAGAACGACGAAGTCATCGGTAACGAGACGCGCGTGAAGGTCGTGAAGAACAAGGTGTCGCCGCCGTTCCGCGAAGCCATTTTCGACATCCTGTACGGCGAAGGCATTTCGCGTCAGGGCGAAATCATCGATCTCGGCGTGCAGGCGAAGCTGGTCGACAAGGCTGGCGCCTGGTACAGCTACAACGGCGATCGCATCGGTCAGGGCAAGGACAACGCGCGTGAATTCCTGCGCGAGAATCCGGACATCGCACGCGAGATCGAGAACAAGATCCGCGAATCGCTGGGTGTGGCCGCGTTGGGCGAGGCTGTTGTCGCAGGCGCCGCAACGGCCGACGACGAGTAAGCATCGGGCCTGAAGGGCGATGCAGAAGCGTCGGTTCGGAGCGAAGGCTGACACGGCGGATGACGGAACCGATAACGGTTCCGAATCCGCCGATCGCTACGAACGAAGCAGCGAGCGACGGGGTGCATCGTCGAAGTCCAGCGGCTTCAAACGCAGTAACAAGCAGCGCGCCGACGCGAAGTCATTCGCGTCGGCGCGTCGCGTTTTTGACCGCGCTAAAGACGGTGAAAGTGGCGCGGACCAGAGTGATCGCGCGGCGCGTCTGGCGCAAGCGCGCGCTCTGCTGAAACAGGCAACCGAGCAGCCGAAGGCGCGTCCCACTGATCGCGCGCCGCAGCCCGCCGAGCCTGCAAGCAAACCGTCCGAACCCGAGCCCATTCCCTTCACGGATCCGTTCGAAGACGCCGATCCTTTCGAGCCCTTCGAACAGTGCGTGCCTTGCGAAGGACCGCACGCCGAATCGGCCGAGCCGGTCTACAGCCGCTCCAGTCAGCGCACTCGAAAGACTTCGGCTACCGAAGTCGGCAATTCCAAACGCCCGCAACGCTCCCTGAAGGGGCGCGCGCTCGCGTTTCTCTCGCGGCGCGAATACAGCCGCGCGGAGTTGTCGCGCAAACTGCGCCCGTACGTCGACGAGGCCGATTCGCTCGAATCCCTTCTCGACGGCCTCGAGCGCGACGGCTGGCTGTCGAATGAGCGCTTTGTCGAAAGCGTCGTGCATCGGCGGGCGTCGCGCATGGGCGGCAGCAGGATCATCGACGAGTTGAAGCGTCACGCCGTCGGCGATGCGCTCATCAGCGAAACCGCCGACAAGCTCGCGCAATCCGAGACCGCGCGCGCCCGGGCCGTTTGGGAGAAGAAATACGGCATGCCGCCCGAGACGCCTGCCGAGCGCGCCAAGCAGGCCCGTTTCCTGGCCGCGCGGGGTTTTTCGAGCGGCACGATCGGCAAGATCCTGAAAGGCGGCGAGGAAGACTGGAGCGAAGAGATCGTCGACGACTGAGCGCCGTCCATCTCCTGCGAACCGCACGCGCGTTTCATTCGTCACGCGTATGCCCGGCTCCAAATACCCAATATGCTAAAATTCCACGGTTTTCCCCGTACCGGCTCACTTTCAGCATGCCTCTCTCGCCTCCCGCTCCCCGACAATTGCGCCATCGTCGCGCGATTCGGCTGGAAGCGTTCGAGCGTGACGATGGCCTGTGGGATATCGAAGCCTGTCTAACCGATGAGAAGCCGCGCGACTTTCGCCTCGCGACGGGCGTCCGGCCACACGGCCTGCCGATCCATGAACTCTGGCTGCGCATCACCATCGACCGCAAGCTCACCATCGTCGACGTCGAAGCATCGTCGGACTGGTCGCCCTATGGCGGTCTGTGCGCCGAGTCCAATCCGGTTTATCGCAAGCTCATCGGGCTCAATCTCCTCCAAAGTTTTCGCCGCGAAGCCAACAAGCTGCTGCGCGGCGCGGCCGGCTGCACGCATCTCACCGAATTGTGCGGCGTTTTGCCGACCGCAGCCATTCAGGCATTCGCCGGCGCGTCTGGAAGATCGAGAACGGCAATCCGTTCAATCAATCCGACGCAGTTCATTCCTCCACGACCGCAGCGCGGGACGAGCCGCCGTTTCAGCTCGGCCGATGCCACGCATTGCGCTTCGACGGTCCCGCAGTCAAGGAGTATTACCCGCGCTGGTTCGGTCACGCACCCGCCGGGCAAACGGATACCGGCACAACGGTACAGGACAGGCCGGAGACAAAGTCCGCCTCGTAGCGCGCAGGCTGCGCTTGCGCGTACGCACGGAATTCAAACAAGAATCGAAGAAGATCAGCGGTTCAAACACATAGAAGTTCACTCCAACTCTCAGACTGAAGGAATCACGCATGAAGATTCACGAGTACCAGGGTAAGGAAATCCTGCGGAAATTCGGCGTCGCGGTCCCGCGCGGCAAACCCGTGTTCTCGGTGGATGATGCGGTCAAGGCCGCGGAAGAGCTGGGCGGCCCGGTTTGGGTCGTCAAGGCGCAGATTCACGCCGGCGGCCGCGGTAAGGGCGGCGGCGTGAAGGTCGCGAAGTCGATCGAGCAGGTCCGCGAGTACGCGAACCAGATCCTCGGCATGCAGCTCGTCACCCACCAGACCGGCCCCGAAGGCCAGAAGGTGAATCGCCTCCTGATCGAAGAAGGCGCGGACATCAAGAAGGAACTGTACGTCGGCCTCGTGCTCGACCGCGTTTCGCAGAAGGTCGTCGTGATGGCGTCGAGCGAAGGCGGCATGGACATCGAAGAAGTCGCGGAAAAGACGCCCGAGCTGCTGCACAAGTTCGCCGTCGAGCCGTCGACGGGTCTGCAGGACGCAGACGCGGATGACCTCGCACGCAAGATCGGCATCCCCGACGCATCGATCCCGCAAGCGCGCGCGATCCTGCAAGGCCTGTACAAGGCGTTCTACGAAACCGATGCATCGCTCGCGGAAATCAACCCGCTGATCGTGACCGGCGAAGGCAAGGTCATCGCGCTCGACGCCAAGTTCAACTTCGATTCGAATGCGCTCTTCCGTCACCCGGAAATCGTCGCGTACCGCGATCTGGACGAAGAAGATCCGGCTGAAGTCGAAGCGTCGAAGTTCGACCTTGCGTACATCTCGCTCGACGGCAACATCGGCTGCCTCGTGAACGGCGCGGGTCTGGCGATGGCGACGATGGACACCATCAAGCTGTTCGGCGGCGAGCCGGCCAACTTCCTCGACGTCGGCGGCGGCGCGACGACGGAGAAGGTGACCGAAGCGTTCAAGCTGATGCTGAAGAATCCGAACCTGAAGGCGATTCTCGTGAACATCTTCGGCGGCATCATGCGCTGCGACGTGATCGCGGAAGGCGTGATCGCGGCGTCGAAGGCAGTGCATCTGCAAGTGCCGCTCGTCGTGCGCATGAAGGGCACGAACGAAGACCTCGGCAAGAAGATGCTGGCTGATTCGGGCTTGCCGATCATCTCGGCGGACAGCATGGAAGAAGCCGCGCAGAAGGTCGTCGCGGCAGCCGAAGGCAAGTAAGCGCGTTTTCGCTTACCGAGCCTAAGAGAGCGTTCCACCAGATACGAATGGCGGCGCCGGGCGCGAGCCTGAGCGACGCCAAACGAACAGAGGTCACTACATGTCGATTCTGATCAACAAAGACACGAAGGTCATCACGCAGGGCATCACCGGCAAGACCGGCCAGTTCCACACGCGGGCGTGCCGCGAATACGCGAACGGCCGCGAAGCGTACGTCGCGGGCGTGAACCCGAAGAAGGCCGGAGAGGACTTCGAAGGCATTCCTATCTATGCGTCCGTCAAGGAAGCGAAGGCTGAAACGGGCGCCACCGTTTCGGTGATCTACGTGCCGCCCGCAGGCGCAGCCGCTGCGATCTGGGAAGCCGTCGAGGCCGATCTCGATCTCGCGATCTGCATCACGGAAGGCATTCCGGTTCGCGACATGCTCGAAATCAAGGACCGCATGCGCCGCGAAAACCGCAAGACGCTGCTGCTCGGACCGAACTGCCCCGGCACGATCACGCCGGACGAGCTGAAGATCGGCATCATGCCGGGTCACATCCACAAGAAGGGCCGCATCGGCGTGGTGTCGCGTTCGGGCACGCTGACGTATGAAGCGGTCGGTCAGTTGACGGCGCTCGGCCTCGGCCAGTCGTCGGCGGTCGGTATCGGCGGCGATCCGATCAACGGTCTCAAGCACATCGACGTGATGAAGATGTTCAACGACGATCCGGAGACGGACGCCGTCATCATGATCGGCGAGATCGGCGGTCCGGACGAAGCGAATGCCGCTTACTGGATCAAAGACAACATGAAGAAGCCGGTCGTCGGCTTCATCGCGGGCGTGACGGCGCCCCCGGGCAAGCGCATGGGCCACGCTGGCGCGCTGATCTCGGGCGGGGCGGACACGGCGGACGCCAAGCTGGAAATCATGGACGCGTGCGGCATCAAGGTCACGAAGAATCCGTCGGAGATGGCGCGTCTGCTGAAGTCGGTTCTCTGACATCGAGCGGGCAAATTACGCGAGGGTTTGGTACTCTTACTGATTCCTTTCGTATAAAGCCGATCAAAAGCGAGGGAGCGTTGCTTCCTCGCTTTTTCATTTCGGCGCCTGCTTTCTCTTTGCTACATGCTCGAATTCTTCTCAACGCTTCATTGGGGCGCGGTCGTTCAGATCATCGTGATCGACATTCTGCTCGGCGGCGATAACGCCGTCGTGATCGCGCTCGCTTGCCGCAACCTCCCCGATCAGCAGCGCACGCGCGGCATCGTGCTCGGTACGCTCGGCGCGATCATCCTGCGCGTCGTGCTGATTGCGTTCGCCGTGATGTTGCTCGACGTTCCGTTCCTCAAGTTCGTGGGCGGCATGCTGCTTTTGTGGATCGGCGTGAAGTTGATGCAGCCGGATCACGACGAGCATCAGATCACCGCATCGGACCGTCTGTGGGCGGCGGTGAAGACGATCATCATCGCGGATGCCGTGATGAGCCTCGACAACGTGATCGCGATCGCCGGCGCGGCCGAAGCCGCCGATCCGCGTCATCGGCTCGCATTGGTGATCTTCGGGCTGATCGTGAGCATTCCGCTCATCGTGTGGGGCAGCACGCTGGTGTTGAAGCTGCTCGACCGCTTCCCGGTCGTCGTGCTGCTCGGAGCGGGCCTGCTCGGATGGATCGCGGGCGGGCTCATCATCGACGATCCGTTCATCGACCGATGGCCCGCGCTCAACACCGAACTCGCCGGCTATACGGCACGCGCCGCCGGCGCGTTGTTCGTCCTTGCGCTGGGCTGGCTGCTCAAGCGCCGCGCGCTCGCCGAGGGCAATCGCGCGGCTGGCTGAGCACACGTCCGCGAAATTGCCTAGGCCGTTCGGCCGACTGTCGCCCGTTGCGCTCCCTCAATACGATCGAAGCGTCCTGACCGCATCGCGCGGCAGGGCGCTTTCTTGTTTTCTTGGAGCAGCAATGACGACGATGGCTTGTAGTTTGGGCGCGCCGTGCGAACGGCGCGCAGGGTGGTTCGGGAGGCGCGCGCAAGAAGTGCTGACGCGCGGCTTCACGTTGATCGAACTGATGATCGTGCTCGCGATCGTCGGCGTGGTCGCGGCGTATGCGATACCCGCTTACCAGGATTATCTGGCGCGAAGCCGCGTGGGCGAGGGCATCACGCTCGCGGCGGCCGCGCGGCTCGCGGTCGCTGAGAACGCGGCGAGCGGCGCGGATCTCGCGGGCGGGTTTTCGTCGCCGCCGGGCACGCGCAACGTCGAGTCCATTCACGTCGACAGCGACACCGGGCAGATTACGATCGCCTACACGACGCGCGTCGCGCCCGCGGGTTCGAACACGCTCGTGCGCTCGTACCCTCGACGCCCGATAACGCCGATACCCCGACCGCGCGCGTCGCGTTGAGCCGCGGCGTCGTGCAGGCAGGCTCGGTGACATGGGAATGCTTCGCGGCCGCAAAGACGGACTCGTCGCTGCCCGCGCCGGGCGCCGGTCCGTTGCCGGCGCAGGCGCCGACGCTCCGGGCGAACCTCGCACCGCCGGAGTGCCGCGCGTAAGCGGTGCGAAAGTTCGGCACGAGAGGTAAGCGCGGCGGCAGGATTTACGGCGCCGCCGCGTCTTTGCGACGTCGTTTTTGCACGATAAGCAGCGATTTCGTTGCAATTCCGGCCGTCCCTACGTGCGACACGCACGCTCGTGTCCGTATGCCCCACGTTACGGGGCATCGACTAGAGGGTTATTGAATCGGCCTCGGCCGGATCACCATGCCCTCCACAGGCGGCCCCCTTGTGGGCCGCAATTTAGGCAGTAGACGTGCTGTTTGTGAGCACGGTTTCTTTTAGTGAAAGCGGGACCCGGAGTAGTTTGCCGGATACCGCATTGCATTGACCTGATTACCGTCAGGTCCCGCCCAGTCAGCGGCTTCCTCTCCGCCGACAGGGCGGAATGATGTGTGCATTTCCTGCGCCACTAGGCGACGGAGTCGCTAGCCGATACGAGCGAAAGCTCGGTGTGTCATTGTTTTGCCTCACCTGCAGTCTGGGCGAGGAAGTGAACCTGCTGTACGACCAGCAGTAGCCTAGGAAGACATGCGTCACTGGCAACGGTGGGGTGTGAAGCTCTTCTGACAACGTAGCCCCTGGACGTTTCGGGCAGACCGGTTCCGCGAGGAACGATCTGGAGACTCCCAGCAGCAAGGGGGTTGAGGAGCTAGGCTGGCTGATAAGGTTAACGTACGTGAACTGCTGATAAACCTCGTAAGCACTGAGGAGCCAAAGCTGCTTGAACATCGGGCTCTAACCAAAAGGTACGTGGCTGGTTAATCCGCTCAACCGTCGGATTACGTCGTCATCAAGCCACCGGGGAAGAGGCAGAACCTACGTCAGTCGTGTGACATGCCGGGAACGTGGTAAGCCTGTATGGTTGCCAGTGCTGTACTGCTGGCAGGCGAACCGTAAGGGACGCTGTTGATTGTGCAGGTATGGGAGGACGGAAAAAGCGAATGCTGGGCTGTAATGGTTCGGATAGGGGCTTAGACATCGCCCCACGCGAAAGCGGGCAGACTTCCGTCTGGTCTACCGTCGTAAGACGGCTGACTACCCTCTGTAACTTGGTGAGGTACGGGCGCATGCGCTCGTACTGAGGTGTTTGATCGAGATATGGGTGCATGCGCCCATATTGAGGTGTTTGTTGTTCCCCAGCGGGGTGTGTCTTCCCGCTGGGGAAGATGCGCCTCCTGCCGGGGATCTAATCCAAGGTAGGAGAGCAGCATGAAAGTATCCAGTCGAAAGACCGGATCTGCGCTTTCCCACGCGCCGGATAACTGGTACGCCGTCGATTGGCGTCGGGTTGAACGGAACGTGAGAGGGATGCAGATCCGAATTGCGAAGGCGACGCGGGAAGGCGACTGGCGCAGGGTGAAAGCCTTGCAACGGATGCTTACCCGCACGTTGTCCGCAAAGTTGTACGCGGTACGACGTGTTACGCAGAACCAGGGTGCGCGAACGGCTGGAGTCGATCGCGAACTGTGGGATTCGCCTGAAAGCCGATGGCGTGCCGTCGGCAGGTTAAAGCGGCGTGGATACAGGCCTCTGCCTTTACGGAGAGTCTTTATCCCCAAAGCCAATGGAAAGGAGCGCCCTTTGGGCATCCCAACCATGCGGGACAGGGCGATGCAAGCCCTGTATTTGCTGGCTTTGGAGCCGGCGTCGGAGTCGACGAGCGATCCGAACTCGTATGGGTTCAGGTTAAACCGCTCGACGGCCGACGCCATGTCCCAGATTTTCGTTGTCATGGCCCGGCGCAGTTCATCGCAATGGGTGCTCGAAGCGGATATCAAGGGGTGCTTTGACCACATCAACCACGACTGGCTGGAACGACATGTCCCGATGGATAGGGAAGTCCTTCGGAAGTGGTTGAAGGCTGGCCTGATTTACAAGGGGCAGCTACAGGCGACTGAGGCCGGTACGCCGCAGGGAGGCATCATCTCCCCGACGCTGGCAAACGTGACGCTGAACGGGCTGGAGCGTGAACTGATTGCGCACCTCGGTGCGAAATTCGGGATCGCAAAGGCAAAGAAGCTGAAAGTGAATGTGGTTCGATATGCGGATGACTTCGTGATCACCGGCGACTCGAAAGAGATTCTGGAAAACGAGGTCAGGCCTTGGGTGGAAGCATTCCTTGCTGTACGAGGCTTGCGACTGTCCGAGGCGAAAACGCGTATCACACACATTGACGAAGGCTTCGATTTCCTTGGGTGGAATTTCCGGAAGTACTCGGGGACACTGCTCATCAAGCCGAGCCGGAAGAATGTGCAGACGTTCTACCGAAAGGTGGCGGATACGATCAGCGGTCACAAGACGGTGAAACAGGCGGAACTGATCCGCCTGCTGAACCCGATGTTACGGGGCTGGGCGCAGTATCACAGCTCGGTGGTTGCCAAGCAGGCCTACAGCCGCATGGAGTCGCTGGTGTTTTTCCGACTCTGGCGGTGGTCGAAACGGCGGCATCCGAACAAGAACACCGATTGGGTGAAGCAGAAGTACTTACACTCGACCGGTAGTCGAAATTGGGTGTTCGCTGTCCCGATAGTTCGGGACGATGGGAGTACGGGGTTGCTTGAGCTGTACCAACTCAGCGGTATGGAAATCAGGCGACACAAGAAGGTCAAGGGTGACTTCAATCCCTTTGATCCGCAGTGGGAGCAATACGGGGAGCAGTTGCGACAGATGCGCATGTGGGAATCAATGCGCTATCGCAAGCAATGGGCTTCGCTGTATATGTCACAGAGCGGGATGTGTGCGCACTGTGGTAGTGCCCTGACGGAAGAGACTGGCTGGCACGATCATCATCTTGAATACCGGATGCATGGCGGATCAGACGCTCTCTCCAACCGGGTTTTGCTCCATCCGGACTGCCACCGGCAGGTGCACGTTGGTAAACTTGTCGTAACTAAGCCGGCCCCGTCGTTGCAATGACGGGGCTTTGTATAAGAAATCTGTAGGCTCGAGCCGTATGCGGGGAAACTCGCACGTACGGTTCCTAGGGGGCTCCTCTTTCGCAAGGAGGGGGGGCTACCCTACCCGACGTTCCTTGCCCTCATGCCTTCCCACTACGCACGCTTTCTTTGTTTTGCTGTCCTGTGTCTTGCGTTGACGATTCCTTTCGCGGTCGTCAACCATACGTATCCGATTCCGACTTTCTACGCTGAATACAGCGCGCTCGCGCTCTATCTGGCGCTCGGCGCGACGGTTGCGCTGCTCGTGCGCGTATCGGAGCCAAAGGTGCCGTTCGCGTCGCCGGTCGTCGCGCTGATGCCGCTCGCGTTCGGCGTGCTGCTCGTCGCGCAGACGCTGTTGTTGCCGGTCGCTCAGCCATCGATGAACTGGCTCGGCGGCGCGTATCTGCTTGCATCGTTCGTCGCGGTGCATACGGGCTTCGGACTCGTGCGGGCAGGGCTTGCCGAGAAGACGCTGAGAATCGGCGCGGCGGCGCTGATGGTCGGCGGACTGTTCGCAGTCTTCTGCCAGATCGTGCAGTTGCTGCATCTCGAAGTGAAGTTCACGCCATTCGTGGTCGCGTACAACGTGATGGTCGAAAGGCGCCCCTTCGGCAATATGGCGCAGGCGAATCACCTCGCGACCGTGATCGCGTTCGCGCTGGCGGCGGCGTTGTATTTCGTGCAGGCGCGGCGGCTGCCGATCGTGTTGTGGCTGATTCTGTCGGCGGCTTACTCACTCGGGCTCGCGCTCACGGTGTCGCGCGGTCCGTGGCTGCAAACGGCGGTGATCGTCGTCGCCGGATTCTGGATGGCGTTCGTTATCGGGCGTCCGGTTGCGTCGGAGGGTTTCGACGGCCCGGGCCGGCGTGATGTGCGTGCGTGGATCGTCCCGATTCTGCTTGCAATCGTCTTCTTCGCCGTGAACGCGGCGGTGCGCTGGGCGAACGTGCGCTACGACTTCGGTCTTGCGCAATCGGCGGCGGAGCGCATGCAGGAAGCCAGTCAGATCGCGCCGCGCCTCGCGCTCTGGAAATACGGCTGGACGATGTTCAAGACGCATCCGTTGCTGGGCGTCGGCTGGGGCGAGTTTCCGCGCTATCAGTTCGATCTCGTCCGCGATCTCGGCGGTGTCGAGGTTGCGAATAATGCGCACGACATCTTCATCGACCTGCTCGCAAAAACGGGCGCGCTCGGGATGGCGATTCTCGTCGCGGGCATCGTGTTCTGGCTGATTCGCGTGCTGCGCGCGCCGCAGACGCCGGCGCGCATTTTCGCCCTGTCGCTGCTCGGCGTGCTGATGATGCACGCGCTCGTCGAGTATCCGCAGCAGTACATGTTCTTTCTCATGCCGGCGATGCTCGTCATCGGGCTGCTGGAGACGCGGCCGCTGCGCCTCGTCGCGCGTCCGCTGTCGTATGGCGTGTACGTCGTGCTCGTGCTCGGCGGGCTCGCAGCGCTCTATCCGACGATGCGTGACTACAACCGCGCCGAAGTGCTCTATTACGGATCGCGGCCGGCGGAGCAATATCGGGACAATCCGTCGTTCCTGTTCACGGCGTGGGGCGAATACGGTGCGGCGACGCTGTTGCCGATCAACGCGCAGAACGTCGAGGAGAAGCTCGCCGCGCATCGGAAGGCAATCGCGCTGCTGCCGGGCGAGACGGTGTTGCGCCGATACGCGGTGCTGCAGGCGCTTGCCGGACAGCGCGCCGAAGCGCTCGACACGATGGCGCGCCTGAAGATCTTCGCCACTCAGTTACACGACTGGCCGAAGCAACTTGCCGCCGTCTACGATCTGGTCGACGAGGCGGGCAAGCCGCTCGCTTCCTTCAGGGCGGATCTGGTGAAGCTGTATGGGGTGCCGGCGCAGAGTCAGGAGTCTTCGGCGGACGACGACGAGGAGTGAGGCGGATCAGGGTGTCGGCGATGTGTGATCGTCCGCCACCCAATCGCCGGATTTTCCTCCGTGCTTCTCCATCACGCGCACGTTCGTGATGGTCATCCCCCGATCCACCGCCTTGCACATGTCGTAAATGGTCAGGAGCCCGACCTGCACGGCGGTCAGCGCTTCCATCTCCACACCCGTGCGTCCGACCGTCTCCACACGCACTTCGCAATGCACGCCGGGCAGCGCCTCGTCGATCGTGAAATCCACCGCGACGCGCGTCAGCGCCAACGGATGACACAGCGGGATCAGATCGGCCGTGCGCTTCGCCCCCTGAATCGCGGCGATGCGCGCGACGCCGAGCACGTCGCCTTTTTTCGCGCGGCCTTCGCGGATCAGCGCGAGCGTGCCGTCGAGCATCGCGATCGAGCCGCGCGCCACGGCGACCCGCCGCGTTTCGTTCTTTGCGCCGACATCGACCATGTGCGCCTCGCCGGCGGCATCGAAATGGGTGAGTCCGGACATAGCGTCTCCTTCGAATGGGCGCCTATCATACCAGCGTGATTTCGCGCGGTTTTTCGCGAAAGGTCGCGCTCCGGCGCGACGCAGGGCCGACGCGGGACGCCCCCCGCGCAACACTTGATACGATAAGCTCGTTTCAGTTTTCGAGCCGACCATCGGCGCTTCGACCGTTTCGCGCCATGCATCCGACACGTCCGAGCCGCGTGCTCATCTCCCTGCTGTGTGTTGCCCTCGCCATGCCGCCCGCGGCGCTGGCGCAATCGAGTGCGCCTTCCGCGAGTTCGACCGGCACGCTCGCGGCCTCGCAACTGCGTTCATCGCAGGAAAGCACTGTCAGCGACGTGCCAGCCAATGTCGCGGATGGCGTGTTCGGCGTATACGGCGGCGCGGAAAGCCGTTTCGCGAATCGTCCGGGCACGATGTCGGGCCTGCGCGCACCGCTCTCGTCGGTGCAGCTTCCGGATCTCGGCGATGGCTCTGGCGGCTCGCTCACCCCACAGGCCGAGCGCAAGGTCGGCGAGCGGATGATGCGTGAAGTGCGCGCCGATCCCGACTATCTCGACGACTGGCTGCTGCGGGATTACCTCGATTCGATCTCCTCGAAGCTCTCCGCGGCCGCAGCGACACAGTATCTCGGCGGCTATCGGCCGGATTTCGATCTTTTTGCCGTGCGCGATCCGCAGATCAACGCATTCTCGATGCCGGGCGGCTTCATCGGCGTGAATACGGGCTTGGTCGCCGCGACGCAGACCGAGTCGGAACTGGCGTCGGTGATCGGCCACGAAATGGGGCATGTGCTTCAGCGCCACATCGCGCGCATGCTCGGCACGCAGGAAAAGAGCACCTACGCGGCGCTCGCGGCGATGGTCGCCGGCATGCTCGCGGGGCTGCTCGCGCACAGCGGAGATCTGGGCATGGGCATCGCGATGGGCGGACAGGCGTTCGCCGTCGACAATCAACTGCGCTTCTCGCGCGCGGCCGAGCACGAGGCCGATCGCGTCGGGTTCCAGATGCTCGCCGCCGCCGGATACGATCCATACGCGATGGTGGCGTTCTTCGAGCGCCTCGACCGCGCGTCGATGGCCGATAACGGCGTGCCGCCCTACGTGCGCACGCATCCGCTCACGACCGATCGCATCGCCGACATGGAAGGCCGCGCGCGGCGCGTGCCGTACCGGCAGCCACGCCAATCGGCGGAATATGCGTTCGTGCGTGCCCGCGCGCGCGCGCTGCAGGTGAATTACGCGAGCGATTATCGCGAGGTCGCGAGCCGGCTCAAATCGGAAATCGAGGATCAGACGGCGCTCAATCCGGCATCGAACTGGTATGGAATTGCACTCGCGCAATCGTTGATGGGCAATTTCGATGCGGCCAACGACGCACTCGCCAAAGCACGCCAGCTGTTCGAGGGCGAGGAGGCGAGCGCGGCGGCGGCATCGGCGCAGGTTCAGCAGGAGGATCGCGCGCATGCGCCGCAGGACGTGGCCGCGACCGCGCCGCCCGTGCCTTCGCGAAAGGGCGGCGCGCAGTCGCTGCGCAACGCCGATCCTTCGATGACCGCAACGCCGCTCGATCACGCACGCGCGGCGCTGAATCTCGGCCACGCACCGCAGCCCGATTCGACGCCGGCGACGGCGCCTCGCGCGAGCAGCGACATTGCGCTGGCGCCGGTTCACGTCGAAGGCCGAACGGCACCGGCGCCAAAACCGCAGCCCGCGCCGCAAGCATTACGCAGCACGCCGAGCCTCGACGTGCTCGCCGCTGACATCGCCCGCCGCGCGGGCCGCAACGACGACGCGATCCGCCTCGCGGACATCGCGCAGAAACGCTGGCCGGCGTCCCACGCGGCCATCGACGTGCATCTGCAGACGCTGCTTTCCGCACGCCGCTTCGCCGAAGCGCAGACGCTCGCACGCCGCGAAACGCGCGCCGAGCCGACGCGGCCCGACTGGTGGTTCTATCTCGCGCAGGCGAGCGCGGGTCTGAACGATCCGCTGCAACAACATCAGGCGATGGCGGAGAAGTTCGCGCTGGACGGCGCGTGGCTATCCGCGATCCGGCAACTGAAGGAAGCGCGCGATGTGAAGACCGCGAGCTTCTACGATCTTTCAACGATTTCCGCGCGCCTGCGCGATTTTGAAATGCGCTACAGGGAAGAGCGCGAGCTGGAGAAGAACGGCTAGGTCAGTCTTTCTTCGCGGCGGCGCGGTTTGCCGGACTCGCGACGAAGCCGAAACGCGTCGCGACGTCGGCGCGTGCGATCGGCTGCACGGGCAGATCGACGCCATCGCGCCAATGGAAAATGCCGCCCTTGCCCGCATCGTCGAGCGACGCGTGATTCGCGAACAGTTCGAGATCGTGGTCGTGCATGGCGGCCACGCGCGCCGGCGATGCGTCGTCGGAAAAGAGGATGCCGCCTTCGTCGTCGATGTACGCCTGCGCCGGCTCGAATGCCGCGCCGGCCTGATCCGTCAGGCGTAATACGCCGTCCGCCGCGTGCAGGCGCACGATCCACGGCGTGTAGGCCAGTTCCACATAGACGCGCTGCGGACCGTTCTGGAAGAACCACTGGCCGTCTGCATCGCTTTCGTAGTTGCGGTTGATGAAGCCCAGCAGCGCTTCATGCCGGATCGGCGTCCCGAGTTCGCCGGCAGCCTGGGCGGCGTCGTCGCGCATGCGCCACTGGCCGCGTCGGTCGAGCAGCAGCCAGCCCGTGCAGTGCGGAACGTTGGGCCATTTGGCGAGCGCCTGTTTGACGATTTCATCCATGATCGTTCACGAAACGAAGTTCTCCAGATAGCCGAACACACGCAGCGACAGCCAGTCGATCCGGCCGGGAAACGGCCCCGTCATGAAGCCGACGTGCCCGCCGTGGTTCGGCTGGTCGAGCGTGACTCGCTCGGACACTTCAGTAAGCGAGGGCAGCGCGAACTCGGGCAGGAACGGATCGTTGCGCGCGTTCAGCAGCAGCGCGGGCACTTCGATGTGCTTCAGATGCGCGCGGGTGGTCGCCGTCGACCAATAGTGATCGGTGTCGCGAAAGCCGTGCAGCGGCGCCGTGACGACGTTGTCGAACTCGTACAGCGTGCGCGCCGCGAGCACGGCGTTGCGATCGTAAAGACCAGGATACTGGCCGAGCTTCGCGAGCGCCTTCTTCTTGAGCGATTTCAGGAAGCTGCGCGTATAGACCATGCCGAAGCCCTGCGAGATCGCGAGGCCGCCGGCGTGGACGTCGAGCGGCGCGGAGATGGCCGCGGCCGCGCTGACGATCGACGCATCCTTGCCGCTTTGGCATAGCCAGTGCAAAAGCACATTGCCGCCGAGCGAGACGCCCGCCGCGACGACCGGCCCGGGATGCGTCTGCGCGAGCCGACGCAGGATCCAGTCGACTTCTGCGCTATCCGCGAGATGGTAGAAGCGCGGCAGCAGGTTGAGCGGGCCGCTGCAACTGCGAAAATGCGGCACGACACCACGCCAGCCGCGCGCGCGGGCGGCGGCCATCATCGTGCGCGCGTAGTGCGAATCTGAATTGCCTTCGAGGCCGTGAAAGAGCACGAAGAGCGGGGCATTCGCGGCGGGTTCGTCGCCGGTTTCGTGCGCGAGGAAGTCGAGATCGATGAAATCGCCATCGGGCGTGTTCCAGCGCTCGCGCCGATAGCCCACATCGGGTTTTCGACCGAACAGGGCAGGGACGATGGTCTGTGCGTGGCTCGTCGGCAGCCAGCGCGGCGCGTTGTACAGCCATTCCGAGCCCGGCAGCCCCGGAACGCGCGCGGTTGCCTTCAGCGCGACGGCAGGCGCTTTGTCCACGAATGACGAATCGTGTTTCATCAACGGATCGCGCTTCATGGCCCCTCCCCGACAGACGTCTTCTTCAGCGCTTCAAATCTACCTTCAGTGCAGCGGCCCCTGGCCGTGACGCAGCCTGGCCGCGAACTGGCCCGCCGTGTCCGGCGGCATCTCGCTCGCGTGAATGTGCGCGATGCGCCACTCGCCGCGCTCGTGAACCATCACGTAGGTCGTGTAGATCATGCGCGGTACGCTCGCGGGCGCGGCCTGCTGGTGCGCCTCGGCGATCGCATAGACCACCGTGCCTAAGCTGTCGTACACGCGGATATCGAGCGGCTCGATGGTCACCGCCTGCGTTTCGAATTGCTTGCCGAGACCGGCGCGGATGCTTTCCAGCCCGTGCAGATGCGTGCCGTCCGCGCAGACGCAGGTGGCGAACTCCTCGTCGATCCACAACGACATCACACTGTCGATGCTGTTGTCCGCGACCGCCTGATAGTAAGCGTTGAGAGTATCGGCTGCGGCTTCGAAGAGGCGGGCGAAACGTGGCATGGCTCGTGGGTCTCTGGCATTCGGTGCTCGGCGCCGCGCGAAGCCGCTGATGGCGGCAGGCGACGGAACGGCGCGCTGCATCGGTCATTGGTCAAAGCATGCCCCCGTTCGGAGACATTCGCGTGTCCGCACCCGCACACACGGCTGGAAACCGTCGAGTTGGACACGCGTTTTCGACGCGTGAGCGCAACATCAACGATGCGCGAGCAGCATCCCGCGCAAATCGCCGAAGACCTGTTCGGCCGAGAGTTCGCGCAAGCAGTTCAGATGGCCGAGCGGACACTCGCGGGCAAAGCACGGACTGCATTCAAGATGCAGCCATTGTACCTTTGCGAGATCGGACAAGGGCGGCGTGTGGCGCGGATCGGTCGAGCCGTAGACCGCGACGAGCGGCCGGCGCGACGCGGCCGCGACGTGCATGAGGCCGGAATCGTTGGTGACGACCGCGCTCGCCCGTGAAATGAGCGCGCACGCTTCGCCGAGCGACGTCTGGCCGCACAGGTTGCGCACCATCGGCGCACGCTCCGCGATGGCCTGCGCGATCGGCGCATCCTTCTTCGAGCCGAGCGCGATGATGCGCGCATACGGGAACGACTGCGCGATGAATTGCGCGAGCGACGCGAAATGCTCCGGCGGCCAGCGCTTGGCGGGCCCGTACTCCGCGCCCGGGCAGAACACGACGAGCGGCGCCCGCGTGTCGAGATTGAAGCGCGTCGAGACGCGCGCGGCTTCGTTCGGATCGAATTCGAGACGCGGCACGGGAAGCGTCTGCGCCTCGGGCTCTCCGGCGGCATCGGGCTGGGCGAATTTGTCGACGAACGGCAGCTTCGCGCCCGGCGCGTAGGCGAGCGCGGCGTAATGCGCGGTCATCGGCGGACGCTCGGTCTTCGGCGGATTCGCGTGACGCACGTTCAAGAGCCCGTAGCGGCTCTCGCCCGTGTAGCCGATACGCAAATTGATGCCAGCCATCCACGGAATCAGCGCGGATTTGACGGAGTTGGGCAGCACGTAGGCGGCGTCGTAGCCGACATCGCGCAAATCGCTCGCGAGCTGCCAGCGGCGCAGCAGTTGCAGCTTGCCGTGGGCGAGATCCGTCGCGTAGACGTCGCGGATCTCGGGCATGCGCTCGAGCACGGGCGCGACCCAGCCCGGCGCGACGGCATCGATCGCGATGCGCGGATGCAGTTTGCGCAAGAGCGTAAAGAGCGGCTGCGCCATCAATGCGTCACCGATCCAGTTCGGTGCTATAACCAGCGCACGGCGCATCTGTCGTTATCCGATCTCAAAATGAACGCGGCCCGCCGCCTTGGGGCGAGCCGTCGATTGTCGTGGGTCTGATGTGCGCCTTTTGCTACGGCGCGGAAACAGGGCGGCGGCGCCCGGCGCGTTTTCAGTGACCGCCCTTGAGCACTTCGCCGTCTTTCAGCTTGTAGCGCGTGCCGCAGTACGGGCAGCGCGCTTCGCCGTGCGTCACGTCGATGAACACGCGCGGATGCGTGCTCCAGCGCTGCATCTTCGGGTTCGGGCAGAAGGCGGGCAGATCTTTCGCCGACAATTCCACCAGCGGCATTTCCTTCAGGTCGCTCATTGCTATCTCTTGTCAGATGTCCTGCTAGCGGCGAGTGTCAGGCTCGCCGCGTCGCATGAGGTCGGTTAAGCCTTCGCGAGCCAGCTCGCGTATTTCTCGTTCTTGCCGCCGACGACGTCGAAGAACGCGCTTTGCAGCTTCTCCGTGATCGGACCGCGCTTGCCGGAGCCGATCGTGCGGTTGTCGAGCTCGCGGATCGGCGTGACTTCGGCGGCGGTGCCGGTGAAGAACGCTTCGTCGCAGGTGTACACCTCGTCGCGGGTGATGCGCTTTTCGATCACCGGGATGCCGAAATCGCGCGCGAGCGTGATGACGGTATCGCGCGTGATGCCGTCGAGGCACGAGGCGAGATCGGGCGTGTAGATCTTGCCGTTGTTCACGAGGAAGAAGTTCTCGCCGGAGCCTTCGGACACGTAACCGTCCACGTCGAGCAGCAGGGCTTCGTCGTAGCCGTCGGCGACGGCTTCCTGATTCGCGAGAATCGAGTTCACGTACCAGCCGGATGCCTTCGCGCGGACCATCGACACGTTCACGTGATGGCGCGTGAACGACGACGTCTTCACGCGAATACCCTTCGCGAGTCCGTCTTCACCGAGATACGCGCCCCACGGCCAGGCGGCGATGGCCACGTGAATCGTGTTGCCCTTGGCCGACACGCCGAGCTTTTCCGAGCCGACCCAGATGATCGGGCGGATGTAGCAGCTTTCCAGATTGTTCGCCTTGACGACTTCCAGTTGCGCGGCTTCGAGCGTGGCAGCGTCGAACGGGACCTCCATCTGGAAAATCTTCGCGGAGTTCAGCAGGCGCTTCGTGTGCTCCTTCAGGCGGAAGATCGCCGTGCCCTGCGCGGTCTTGTACGCGCGCACGCCTTCGAAAACGCCCATGCCGTAGTGCAACGTGTGCGTCAGAACGTGGATCTTGGCATCACGCCAGTCGATCAGCTTGCCATCCATCCAGATCTTGCCGTCGCGGTCGGCCATTGACATACGGTTCTCCTAGCTGTCTCGGTTCAAGTGGGTTTCGGCAGGCCGCCCGCGTTCTGAAGGGGCGGCGGCGCCCGGCGCGCTTTCTTGCTCGGATTCCGTAGGGGAAGTCGCGTGTCGAGGGCGCAAAGGCGGCGAAAGACCGTCATTTTAGCGTCTTTTCACGACGAAACCGACCTTGGCACGCCTTTCACGCCGCTATAATTTGCCTTTCGCCGTCCGCTGAAAAACCGCGGGCTGAAACGGCGAAGCTCACCATTCCCGATTTTCCCGGTTTTTCCCGATCCATCGCGCATTCGATCGAGGCCGCGCAATGGCATCACGGGTTGTCTTGTTCGCCTCGCATTTGCTCATGCTCGACCGGCTGTCCGACACGAATCGCCGCGCGTTTTTCGAGGGCGTGCGCACCTTCTCTCCCGCCGTCCTGGCGACGTTCTCCTGGGGCCTCGTGACCGGCGTCGCGATGACGAAGTCCGTACTCACCGTGCCGCAGGCGCTCGGCATGTCGTTCGCGGTGTACGCGGGCTCGTCGCAGCTCGCGGTGCTGCCGCTCTTCGCCGCCAAGCTGCCGCTCTGGACGATTCTCCTGACCGCCGCGATGGTCAACCTGCGCTTCGTCATCTTCAGCGCGGGCCTCGCGCCGCATTTCTCCTACTTGCCGCTCAAGCGGCGTTTGCTGCTCGGCTATTTCAACGGCGACATCATCTATCTGATGTTCTCGAAGCGAAATTTTCCGGTCGGCTGGCAGCCCGGCAAGGAGGCGTTCTTCTGGGGACTGGCGGTGTCGAGCTGGCTGTCCTGGCAGAGTTCGTCGGTGATCGGCATTCTGCTCGCGAGCCTGATTCCGGATAACTGGGGCCTCGAGCTCGCGGGCACGCTCGCGCTGATTCCGCTCATCGTTTCTGCGATCGCCACGCGCTCGACGCTCGCGGCCGTCGCCGTCGCCAGCGTGGTCGCGCTGCTGGCGTTCGATCTGCCGTATCGCTTCGGCTTGCCGCTCGCGGTATTCGCGGCGCTGTTCGCGGGCACGCTCGCGGACGTGATAGCGGAGCGCACCGGCCCTAAGCAGGCCACCGACGAAAAGAAAGCCGACAAACCCGCCGCCACGAGGCCACTCCGATGAGCGCCCTGCATGTCTGGCTCGCGATTCTCGGCATGGGCCTCGTCACCGCGGTGACGCGGGCACTGTTTCTGGCCGGCGGCGAACGCATGGTGCTGCCGCCGCGCGTGCAGCGCGTGCTGCGCTACGCGCCGGCCGCGGCGCTGGCGGGCGTCGTCGTGCCCGACCTGCTGGAGACGTCGGCGGGCATTTCGCTCGCGCTGTCGAATCATGCGCTATGGGCGTCGGCGGCCGGACTCGCGTACTACCTGTGGCGGCGCGGCATGATGGGCACGATCGCCGTCGGCATGCTCGTGTTCACGCTGCTGCGGCTCGCGGCGTGAACGCGCCACGCTCGGGTCGCATGCGTCGGCGCCAAATACGCGTCATCAACGATTGCCCGCTAAAAGCGGACAGGGCGATCGGTTAAAATGATGGTCTTTCCCGAGTGAGCGAGGTCGAAAGTGTCTCCGGCAGTCACCGCGCCAGGATGGTCCAACCCGCTGTCCAACCCGCCGCTCCCGGCTGCGTGCACGCGCCCGAGCGCCGCTCGCGCGCCTCTCCGGATTCATCTGTCCGATCCCTTTCTCCCGCTTCTTGCACGCGCGTTCGGCTTCACCGCGCGCCCTTCGCCTCCAGCCTGATCCGCGCGCGAGCCGTCCTGCCCGGCGGCCCGCGCGCGGCGACTCCACGAACCGGCCGCCCCGACGGCCGTCCCCGCCCGAACCGCTTCTTTACCTACGTTGACTCCCATGACGAAAGTACTGCGTTTCACCGATCTGATCGCCGAAGGCAAAGTCTCCGGCAAGCGTGTGTTCATCCGCGCGGATCTCAACGTGCCGCAAGACGATGACGGCAACATCACCGAAGACACGCGCGTGCGCGCCTCTGTCCCGGCAATCAAGGCCGCCCTCGACGCGGGCGCGGCCGTGATGGTCACGTCCCATCTGGGCCGCCCGACCGAAGGCCAGTTCAAGCCGGAAGACTCGCTGGCCCCGGTCGCGAAGCGTCTGTCGGAGCTGCTCGGCCGCGACGTGCCGCTCGTCGCCGATTGGGTCGACGGCGTCCAGGTCCAGCCGGGCAACGTCGTGCTGCTCGAAAACTGCCGCTGCAACAAGGGCGAGAAGAAGAACGACGACGCCCTCGCGCAGAAAATGGCGAAGCTCTGCGACGTCTACGTGAATGACGCGTTCGGCACCGCGCACCGCGCCGAAGCCACGACGCACGGCATCGCGAAGTACGCGCCGGTGGCATGCGCGGGCCCGCTGCTCGCCGCCGAGCTCGACGCGCTCGGCAAGGCGCTCGGCAACCCGAAGCGACCGCTCGTCGCGATCGTCGCGGGCTCGAAGGTGTCGACCAAGCTCACCATTCTGAAGTCGCTCGCCGAGAAGGTCGATCAACTGATCGTCGGTGGCGGCATCGCGAACACGTTCATGCTGGCGTCGGGCCTCAAGATCGGCAAGTCGCTCGCGGAGGCCGATCTCGTCGACGAAGCGAAGGAAATCATCGAGCAGGCGCGCACGCGCGGCGCATCGGTGCCGATTCCGAGCGACGTCGTGACGGCCAAGGAATTCGCCCCGACCGCGAAGGCGCAGATCAAGCCCGTCGCGGATGTCGCCGACGACGACCTGATCCTCGACATCGGCCCGGATACGGCGAAGGCGCTCGCGGCGCAGCTCGAAACCGCCGGCACGATCGTCTGGAACGGCCCGGTCGGCGTGTTCGAGTTCGACCAGTTCGGCAACGGCACGAAGACGCTCGCGCAGGCGATCGCCAATTCGTCGGCGTTCTCGATCGCGGGCGGCGGCGACACGCTCGCGGCCATCGCGAAGTACAACATCCACGACAAAGTGAGCTACATCTCGACCGGCGGCGGCGCGTTCCTGGAGTTCCTGGAAGGCAAGAAGCTGCCCGCGGTGGAAGTGCTCGAGTCGCGGGCCTGAGGCGTTGGCGGCCCGAGGCAATCCGGCGAAAGCAGGTAAGAAGGGCGCGCAAGCAGCCGGCGGCGCGCAAGACGATGTGACGCAGGACGTGATCGACAGCGGCGCGCCCGATGCCGCCCCTGAAGCAGCGCTGGCGATCGCGCAAGCGGCGCAAACAGATCAGGCAGCATCCGAAGGCGAAGCCGCGGCCGCAGTGCCGCCCCCGCCTCCGGTCATCATTGGCGGCATGCCCGCCCATGCCCTGAAGGAAATCGACAAAGCGACGCCGGCACGAACCGGCGCGCGCGCGCAACCGGTGAGCAACACCTCACTGCAAGCGCAACGTGCTCGCAGCGTAGTTACGGGCGATCCTACTGAGACGAGGAATTCCATGCATCGCGCTACAAAGATTGTTGCCACCATCGGCCCGGCTTCCACTAGCCCGGACATCCTGCTGCAAATGCTGCAGGCGGGTCTCGACGTCGTACGTTTCAACTTTTCGCACGGCACCGCCGACGACCATCGCCAGCGCGCTGAAATCGTCCGCGAGGCGGCGCGTCAGGTGGGCCGCGAAGTCGCGATCATGGCGGACCTGCAAGGCCCGAAGATCCGCGTCGGCAAGTTCGAGAACAACAAGACGATGCTCGTCGCGGGCAACCCGTTCATCCTCGACGCCAACTGCACGCTCGGCAATAACGAGCGCGTCGGCCTCGACTACAAGGATCTGCCGCGCGACCTGCGCGCAGGCGACGTGCTGCTGCTCAACGACGGCCTCATCGTGCTCGACGTGACGCGCGTGATCGGCGAGGAAATTCACACGACGGTCAAAGTCGGCGGCGAGCTCTCGAACAACAAGGGCATCAACCGCCAGGGCGGCGGTCTCACCGCGCCCGCGCTGACCGAGAAGGACATGGAGGACATCAAGACGGCGATGTCGCTCGGCGCGGACTTCGTCGCGGTGTCGTTCCCGAAAAATGCGACGGACATGGAAATGGCGCGTCAACTCGCGAACATCGCGGGCGCGCCGTATGGCATCAAGCCGAAGATGATCGCGAAGATCGAGCGCGCCGAAGCGATTCCGGCATTGCAGGGCATTCTCGACGCATCGGACGGCATCATGGTCGCGCGCGGCGATCTCGCTGTGGAAGTGGGCAACGCGGCGGTGCCGGCGCTGCAAAAGCGCATGATCCGCATGGCGCGCGAGTCGAACAAGCTCGTGATCACCGCCACGCAAATGATGGAATCGATGATCCACGCGCCCGTGCCGACGCGCGCGGAAGTGTCGGACGTCGCGAACGCCGTGCTCGACGGCACCGACGCCGTGATGCTCTCCGCCGAAACGGCAGCCGGCAAGTATCCGGTGACGACCATCGAGACGATGGCGGCCGTGTGTGTCGAGGCGGAGAAGTCGGAAGAGTCGCAGCTCGACCGCGATTTCCTCGACCGCACGTTCACGCGCATCGACCAGTCGATCGCGATGGGCGCGCTCTTCACCGCCTTTCATCTCGGCGCGAAGGCCGTGGTCGCGTTGACCGAATCCGGCTCGACGGCGCTGTGGATGTCGCGTCACTGGACGCACGTGCCGATCTTCGCGCTGACGCCGCGCGTGTCGAGCGAGCGCACGATGTCGCTGTACCGCAACGTGACGCCCCTGCACGTCGACACCAACATGGATCGCGACACCGCGCTGAATCAGGCGCTCGAAGTGGTCGTGTCGAAGGGCTATGCGGCGCGCGGCGACATGGTCGTGCTGACCGTCGGCGAGCCGATGGGTCAGGCGGGCGGCACCAACACGCTCAAGATCGTGCGTGTGGGCGACCACTTCTAAGCATTTTTGAGAAATCTGCGCGGTCAAACGCCGCGCGATTGCCGCAGGTCCGGAGCGCCCGCCGTCCAGCAGCGGCGGGCGCCCAATCAAGCGCGCAAGACGACGCGGAGCAATGCGTCAGTCGAGGCGACGATCAAGCCGAAAACCGCCCGAGAGCGGAATCGAGCGCGCTGCAGAATTCGTTTCACATCATGGAGTCTCACCACAATGCCTCTCGTATCAATGCGTCAACTGCTGGATCACGCAGCCGAACACGGTTACGGCCTCCCGGCATTCAACGTCAACAATCTGGAACAAGTGCAGGCGATCATGTCGGCCGCGAACGAAGTGAACGCGCCCGTCATCATGCAGGCGTCCGCCGGCGCGCGTAAGTACGCGGGCGAAGCGTTCCTGCGCCATCTGATCGAAGCGGCCGTCGAGTCGTATCCGCATATTCCGGTCGTGATGCATCAGGATCACGGCCAGTCGCCGGCCGTGTGCATGGCCGCAATCCGCTCCGGCTTCACGAGCGTGATGATGGACGGTTCGCTCGAAGCCGACGGCAAGACGGTCGCTTCGTACGAATACAACGTCGCGGTGTCGAAGCAGGTCGTGGAGTTTTCGCATTCGATCGGCGTCACCGTCGAAGCCGAGCTGGGCGTGCTCGGTTCGCTCGAAACCATGAAGGGCGACAAGGAAGACGGCCACGGCGCCGAAGGCACGATGACGCGCGAGCAGCTTCTGACCGACGTCGAGCAGGCCGCCGACTTCGTGAAGCAGACGCAGTGCGATGCCCTGGCGATTGCGATCGGCACGTCGCACGGCGCGTACAAGTTTTCGAAGAAGCCGACGGGCGACATTCTCGCCATCGACCGCATCCGGGAAATCCACCAGCGCATTCCGAACACGCACCTGGTGATGCACGGTTCGTCGTCCGTGCCGCAGGAATTGCTGGCCGAGATCCGCGAATTCGGCGGCGACATGAAGGAAACCTACGGCGTGCCGGTCGAAGAGATTCAGGAAGGCATCAAGCACGGCGTGCGCAAGGTGAACATCGATACCGATTTGCGCCTCGCGATCACCGGCGCGATTCGCCGCTATCTGTTCGAAAATCCGTCGAAGTTCGATCCGCGCGACTATTTGAAGCCCGCGCGCGAAGCGGCGAAGGAAATCTGCCGCCAGCGCTACATGCAGTTCGGCTGCGAAGGCATGGCGGGCAAGATCAAGCCGGTTTCGCTCGACAAGATCGCCGAGAAGTACAAGTCGGGCGCCCTCGCGCAGATCGTCAAGTGAGCGCGAAATAAGCCTGATCTGAGCCAGGCGTTATTTGTAAAGTAAAATCAACGGGTTCCGGGTTCGGAGCCCGTTCGCTTTTTTTCTCTCGCCGCGCTGGATGCCGAAGCGCGGCGTTAACCATTTCAGCACCCTTTCCGGTACATGACGATGTCCACGCTATACGAATCCACGATCAGATCGCTGCCGCTGCTCGGCCGCGGCAAGGTCCGCGACAACTACGCAGTCGGTCAGGACAAGCTCCTGATCGTAACGACCGACCGCCTTTCCGCATTCGATGTCGTCATGGGCGAGCCGATTCCGAACAAGGGCCGCGTGCTGAACACGATGGCCGATTTCTGGTTCGAGAAGCTCGGTCATATCGTGCCGAATCACAACACGGGCATCGATCCTTCGACTGTCGTCGCGCCCGACGAGGTCGAGCAGGTGAAGGGCCGCGCGGTCGTCGTGAAGCGCCTCGAGCCGATCCTCGTCGAAGCGGTCGTGCGCGGCTATCTCGCGGGCAGCGGCTGGAAGGACTATCAGGCGACGGGCGCGGTGTGCGGCGTCGAGTTGCCGCCGGGGCTGCAGAATGCGCAGAAGCTGCCCGAGCCGATTTTCACGCCGGCGGCGAAAGCCGAAATGGGTCATCACGACGAAAACATCACCTACGATGAGATGGAGCGCCGCATCGGCACCGAACTGTCGGCGACGATCAAGCGCATCTCCATCCAGTTGTACAAGGAAGCGGCCGAATACGCGGCCACGCGCGGCATCATCATCGCGGATACGAAGTTCGAGTTCGGCCTCGACAACAAGGGTGAGCTGTATCTGATGGACGAAGTCCTGACGGCCGATTCGTCGCGCTTCTGGCCCGCCGATGGCTATCAGGTCGGCACGAATCCGCCGTCCTTCGACAAGCAGTTCGTGCGCGACTGGCTCGAAACGCAGCCGTGGAAAAAAGAGCCGCCCGCGCCGGCGCTGCCGGACGAGGTGATCGCCAAGACGTCGGAAAAGTATCAGGAAGCGTTGCAGCGTCTCACTGGCAAGACGCTGTCTTAAGGTTCGGCACGCGCGCCGCTCACGAAAAGAGCGGCGCGGGCATATCTCTGGGAAATTGGAATGAGCGAAGTGAAGGCCCCGGATCTGGCAAAAGGGCACACACACGAAGCGCCGCTCGTCGGCGTGTTGATGGGTTCCAGCTCCGACTGGGACGTGATGAAGCACGCCGTCGCGATGCTTCAGGAATTCGGCGTGCCGTACGAGGCGAAAGTGGTCTCGGCGCATCGCATGCCGGACGAGATGTTCGCCTACGCGGAAAGCGCGCGTGAGCGCGGCGTGCGTGCGATCATCGCGGGCGCGGGCGGCGCGGCGCATCTGCCGGGCATGCTGGCCGCGAAGACCACCGTGCCGGTGCTCGGCGTGCCGGTGGCGAGCAAATATCTGAAGGGCGTCGATTCGCTGCATTCGATCGTGCAGATGCCCAAGGGCGTGCCGGTCGCGACCTTCGCCATCGGCGAGGCGGGCGCGGCGAACGCGGCGCTGTTCGCCGTATCGATGCTGAGCGTCACCGATGCCGCATACGCCGACGCGCTCGCCGCTTTCCGTGTGAAGCAGAATCAGGCGGCGCGGGACATGGCGCTGCCGCCGCTTTGATGACCCCGCGCGCGGACCGCGCGTCGCGCAATCGCTGATGCCCACAGCCAGCCACCCAAGCCCCACGATGAACCCACACAATTCTCCGATCTCCCCCATCCTGCCGGGCGCATGGCTCGGCATGGTCGGCGGTGGCCAGCTCGGCCGCATGTTCTGCTTCGCCGCGCAATCGATGGGCTATCGCGTCGCCGTCCTCGATCCGGACGAGACGAGCCCCGCGGGCGCTGTCGCGGATCGCCACATCCGCGCCGCCTATGACGACCGCGCGGCGCTCACCGAACTCGGCCGCCTGTGCGCGGCGGTATCGACGGAATTCGAGAACGTGCCTTCCGCGAGCCTCGAATTTCTCGCGTCGTGCACGTTCGTCAGCCCGGCTGCGAGCTGCGTGGCGATCGCGCAGGACCGCGTCGCGGAGAAGCGCTTCATTGCGGCATCGGGCGTGCCGGTCGCGCCGCATGTCGTGATCGAATCGCCGCAGGCGCTCGCCGCGTTGCCCGACGAGAAGATCGCGGCGGTGCTGCCGGGCATTCTCAAGACCGCGCGTCTCGGCTACGACGGCAAGGGGCAGGTCAGCGTGCGCAATGTCGCGGACGTGCGCAACGCGTATGCGTCGCTGTCGGGCGTGCCGTGCGTGCTCGAGAAGCGCATGCCGCTCAAGTACGAAGTGTCCGTGCTGATCGCGCGCGGCGGCGACGGCAAGTCGGCCGTGTTTCCGCTCGCGCAGAACGTGCATGTGAACGGCATTCTCGCGAAGACGGTCGTGCCTGCGCCCGATGCTTCGGCATCGCTTGTCGCGCAGGCGCAGGACGCCGCGCTGACCATTGCCGCGAAGCTCGGTTATGTCGGCGTGCTGTGCGTCGAATTCTTCGTGCTGGAAGATGGCACGCTGATCGCCAACGAAATGGCGCCGCGTCCGCACAATTCCGGCCACTACACGGTCGATGCCTGCGCGACGAGCCAGTTCGAGCAACAGGTCCGCGCGATGACCGGCATGCCGCTCGGCGATACGCGCCAGCATTCGCCCGCCGCGATGCTGAACCTGCTCGGCGATATCTGGTTCGATGGCGACAAGGCGCGAGCGCCCGCATGGACGGAGGTTGCGGCGATGCCGGCCGCGCGGCTGCATCTCTACGGCAAGGAAGAGGCGCGCCGGGGCCGCAAGATGGGCCACATCAATTTCACGGCGGCGACGCTCGAGGAAGCGCGCACGGCGGCGCGTGACTGCGCGCGGATGCTGCATATCCCGCTCGATTGAGACTTACCGAAGCAGCAGGCAATGACCATTCACTTTCCGAGCGCCGCGCAGATCGCTGAAGCCGCGGCTTTGCTCGATGCGGGCGAACTCGTCGCGTTTCCGACCGAGACGGTCTACGGGCTCGGCGGCGACGCCGAGAATCCGGACGCCATCGCGCGTATTTATGCGGCGAAGGGCCGTCCGGCGAATCATCCGGTGATCGTGCATCTCGCGCCCGAAGCCGATCCGGGCTACTGGGTGCGGGAGTTGCCCGCAGATGCGCAGAAGCTCATCGATGCGTTCTGGCCGGGGCCTTTGACGTTGATCCTCAAGCGCGCGGCCCATATTCCGGCGGCGGTCAGCGGCGGCCAGGATTCGGTGGGCGTGCGATGTCCGTCGCATCCGGTGGCGCAGCAACTGTTGTCGGCGTTCCACGCGCGGCGGATCGGCACGGGGAAGCAGGGCGGCGTCGCGGGGCCATCGGCCAACCGGTTTGGTCATGTCAGTCCGACGACCGCGCAGCACGTGCGCGACGAGTTCGGCAGCGCGGTGCACGTGCTCGATGGCGGCGCGGCGGACGTCGGCATCGAATCGACGATTCTGGATTTGTCGCGCGGGTTTCCGGCGCTGCTGCGGCCGGGACATGTGAGTCCGCAGCAGATCGCGGATGTGATCGGTACTGCGCCGAGGTTGCCGGATGGGGCGGATGCCACGGCGCCGCGCGCTTCCGGGACGTTGAAGGCGCATTACGCGCCGCGCACGCCGCTTGCGTTGTTGCCGTTCGCGTCGATCGAGCCGTTGCTCGCGGCTCACGATCGGGTGAGCGGAAGGAAGATCGCGCTGGTCGCGAGGGCGTCAAGCGCGGGGGAATGGGCGCATGCGGCGCATGTGCATTTCGCGGCCGCGCCGGAAAATCCGCAGAGTTACGCGCGCGATTTGTATGGTTTGTTGCGTGCGCTGGATCGGGCGGATGTCGAGCGGATTCTCATCGAGAAACTGCCGGATACGGTCGAGTGGATCGCGGTGAATGATCGGCTTGGGAGGGCGGCGGCGGCGTTCGAGCGGGAGGAGTGAGGGCGCGCGGGGGCCTCATTTGTGAAGATGGGTTGCGGGGATTTCGGTTTTGGATCAAGCGGTTATCATCTAGGGTTTCCTCCGCGTGTGCGGAGATAGACCCACGCGGACCTTGAAGTGCATGAACGTCTCGCCGTTTCCTCCGCGTGTGCGGAGATAGACCCGATCCCATCCTCGTCATCGATTCGGACCCGCGGTTTCCTCCGCGTGTGCGGAGATAGACCCGGGCCGCCGTAGGCGCTATGCGCGAGTCTGAGGTTTCCTCCGCGTGTGCGGAGATAGACCGTTCGGGTACTACCATCGCGTGATGGAAACAAAGTTTCCTCCGCGTGTGCGGAGATAGACCCTCGCGATGAGCGATGGCTCGGCGATGGATCTAGTTTCCTCCGCGTGTGCGGAGATAGACCGTCCGACCATGACAGCGTGAGCGGCAAGCCGTCGTTTCCTCCGCGTGTGCGGAGATAGACCCATTGCGCGGCGAGTCGCAAGCGTAGAGCACAAGTTTCCTCCGCGTGTGCGGAGATAGACCCATGATCCAGGAAGAGCTGTGCGCAATCCTCGCGTTTCCTCCGCGTGTGCGGAGATAGACACCTGCATCCGCCGCCGCACGATCTGTTCGGCCCGTTTCCTCCGCGTGTGCGGAGATAGACCGTGGATGGCCTGAGCCATGACCGCGACGACTTTGTTTCCTCCGCGTGTGCGGAGATAGACCGTGGTCAGTCAACTGCAATGGACCTCCAAAAAAGTTTCCTCCGCGTGTGCGGAGATAGACCCTGGTCGTAGACGGGATCAAGATAGGATTGGCCGTTTCCTCCGCGTGTGCGGAGATAGACCCTTCACAGACGACTGTATCGACGAGCGGACAGGGTTTCCTCCGCGTGTGCGGAGATAGACCCTGAGGATCGAGGTACTGGGTCTGAGCTTTGTAGTTTCCTCCGCGTGTGCGGAGATAGACCCCCATATGCCGGATCGATGATGGCGATGGGCGCGTTTCCTCCGCGTGTGCGGAGATAGACCCCCGGTAGGCGAACCCATACCCGAGTTCTGCCAGTTTCCTCCGCGTGTGCGGAGATACACCTTTCAGAAGATCGCCTCGGCGGTGGCGTGATGTTTCCTCCGCGCCCGCGCACACCTCTTCCAAGCCTCAAAACAAAACCGCCCGGCGATCTCTCGCCGGGCGGTTTTCCATTCGCAACCGAAAGAACCCGCTTACTTCCCCAACCCCGACTTCGCAATCGCCTGCTCCGCCGCCTGCGCATAGAGCGCGCCCAGATGCGTCGTCGGATGCACGGTGTCTGCGTACATGTACGTCTGGTCCGCGCCCGCGACGGTCAGCGTCTCCGGCGAGCAGAACAGCGAGGTGGCGAACGCTTGCGGATTGGGCTCGCCGAACTTCTGCGCCGCCGCCGCCATCGCCTGCAGGTTACAGGCCGTCCCGGTGTTCGAAACCGCGAATCCAAGCTGCTGATAATTCGCCGTGACATTGGCGAGCACCGGCACGATGTCCAGATAAATCACCTTCGGCATCAGTCCCGACTGCGTAAGCGCTGCCGCAAGCGCCTGATTGAAGCCGAGCGATGCCTGTGTGAGCAACGCGCGATTGGCCGCCGAGCTCATCATGCCCTGCGGCGTGGCGCCGATGTCCGGCACGTTCGACACCAGTACGTGCGTCGCGCCGCTCTGCACGACCTTGCCGATCAGACCGGCGAGGTCGATCGCCGCCTTGCCGATCGCTGCGCTCGCCTGTGCCGGCGTGATCGCGCCGGCCACGGCCCGCTGGAAGTTATAGAGGATGTCGTTGCCGCCGCCGTTCACAATCACGAGCTGGTTCGAATTGAAGCTGCCGTGTGCGCTGAGATAGTTCTGCACCTGCTGAACGATCGGCACCGTGAGCGCGCCCGTGTAATTCGCGGGATCGGTCGACACGTGATTGATCCCGATCGGATTCGTCACGAGCGCGCCACCTTGCGCGTAGCCGAGACCCGCTTGCGTGGCAGGCGGCGTGCCGAAGCCGCCCGTCATCGCCGGCGTGAGCGTATCGCCGTAATACTGCGCGACATTCTGCACCCAGACCTGACCCGGATTCGTCGTGAACCGGCCGCCGCCGAAGTTCGCCGCCGCGACCGGCGAATAGGTGCCGACGTCGGAAAGACTGTCGCCGAACGACACCACCTGCAGTTTCACGCCGCCCGCCGGCGTGGAATTGTTGTCATCGCCGCCGCCACCGCACGCGGCGAGCAGAGCGAAGGCCGCGCTGGCCGTCGCGACTTGGGCAAAGCGCACCAGTGCGGCGCGCGTCGAGCGTTGCTTGTTCATGGACCTCGTCTCCCTTCTTCGGTGTTTTCTAGTTCGATTGCGGCGCCTGACCTTGTTGCGGTCCGCCTGCCGCGTACCTGCGAGTTTAAGCGATGCCGCCCGCCCGCTCCGGTGCACACCTGCACCGGGCCAGCGGCGTGCCCGACAGCGTACACGCCGCGCGCACGTTACCGGACGTCACTTCGTAGAAGAAATCTTCGGTCCCGCCGGCTTTCCGTGCCCGCGAGCGCCGTATTCAGCCGATGGCCGAGCCGTTCAATCCGCCGCGCCCGGCCTGCGCACGCCTTCGTAGACCCATTCGAGCAGCGCATCGTGCGCGGCGCGCGCGGCTTCGGCGCGCGGATCATTGATGAAGCTCACGACGACATAGCTCTCGCCGTTCGCCGCGCCGACATAGCCCGCGATCGCCCGTACGTCGCGCAGCGTGCCGGTCTTGATGTGCGCGTTGCCGAGCGCGCCCGCGTTGGTGAGGCGGTTGCGCATCGTGCCGTCGACGCCCGCGACGGGCAGCGATTCGACGAACACCTGCGCGACCGGACTCGCGTTGGCCGCCATCAGCAGGTCGGCGAGCGAGCTCGCCGAGATGTGCTCGTCGCGCGAAAGGCCCGAGCCGTTGTCGAGCGTGAGGCCGCTCATCGGCAGGGCGCTGCGCTTCAGGAACGCCTGGATCGCCGCGGAGGATTTCGCGGTCGTCGCCGGCGGCTTCGATTGCGCCGCGCCGATCGTGAGGAACAGGTTGCGCGCCATCACGTTGTTGCTGAACTTGTTGATGTCGCGCACGACGTCCGACAGCACCGGACTGCGATGCGTGCCGACGAGCCGCGCGTTCGACGGCGTCGGGCCTTCGCGCGTCGTGCCCTGGAACGTGCCGCCCGCCTGCTTCCACAGTGCGAGAAAGCCGCCCGCGAAGAACGTCGAGTGATCGAGCGCCGCGACGTTGATCGTGCGCGAGCCGCAACGCAACGGATAGTCGCCGATGAACGATGCCTGCACGAAGCCGCCCTGTGTCTGCGCGACGCTCGGCGACGCCGCCTGGAGCGAGCCGGTGCAGGCGCCGCGCGTGACGCGCAGTTCGTTGTCGATCTGCAATTGCGCGAGTTGCGGCAGCACGTCGATGGAGACTTGTCCGTCGGGGCTCGGCGTCAGCGTGAAGGACAGCGACTTGAATGCGTACAGCAGCGGGTCCGGGCCGACGTTGTAGGGCGCGGTGTCATCGTTGTCGAAGGCGGGCAGATCGCGCGTGGAAGCGTCGAAGTAGCGCTTGTCGAGCACGAGCGCGCCATCGATGCCCGTGATGCCGTTCTTGCGCACCTGCTCGACGAGATCGATCAGCTCCTCCGGCACGAGCTTTGGATCGCCAGTACCCTGGATGTACAGATTGCCGTGCAGGACGCCCTGAGCATCGACGTCGCCGTCGGCATACGCGGTCGTCTTCCAGCGATAGTCCGGGCCGAGCATCGAGAGGCCGGCGTATGTGGTGACGAGCTTCATCGTCGAGGCGGGCAGCATCGGCTGGCTCGCGTTGACCGAGACGAGAGGCAACGGCGCGCCGACGCGCTGCACGACGACGCTCATCGACGAAAGCGGTACGTGCGCGTGCGCGAGCGCCGTCATCACCGATGCGGGCAGCGGTCCGGCGGGCACGCTCGCCTTCTCGGCACGCTCGCGCTCGGCCTTCGCGCGCTTCGCTTCGTTTTTCGCCGCGTGCTTCGACCGGGTTCCACCGATCGCCGCGCGCTCCGGCGATTGCGCCTGCGATTCGGACTTCGAGCCGCTGCGCGCCTCGGCGTAGGGCATATGGCCGAGCGCTGCGCAGGCGAAGGTTGCGGCGAGCGCGAACGAAGAGAGACGGCTGGGCAGGAAGCGAAATGCAGACGGCATGGACGAGCGTTGTTCTTGGACTGGATGGCAGGCGGCGGCGCGTGGCCGGGCAGGGGTGCGCCGCGCGGGAAGCGGCTATTGTAGACAAGCTGGCTTGCGGAAATCGTACGGGCTGAAAATCTTCGTCGGGCGATGGGCGTCGGGCGCGGCACGCCGTTGTCTTCCGAACGTGGACGATCGGCGCGGTTAAGTCGCGTTTAAGCCTGTGGCAAGCCCGCGCGGCTACAATGGGTCGCGGCTACGAGGCTGCCCATGTAACCACGAACAGACATGTGCCATGCGAATCCTGCTTGTCGAAGATGACCGGATGATTGCCGAAGGCGTACGCAAGGCGCTGCGCGCGGACGGCTTCGCAGTCGACTGGGTACAGGACGGCGAGGCTGCGCTCACCGCCGTCGCGGGCGAGTCCTATGACCTCATGCTGCTCGACCTCGGTCTACCCAAACGGGACGGCCTCGATGTGCTGAAAACTTTGCGCGCGCGGGCCAACGCCCTGCCGGTGCTGATCGTCACGGCGCGCGACGCGATTGCGGATCGCGTGAAGGGACTCGATGCCGGCGCGGACGATTACCTCGTCAAGCCCTTCGATCTCGACGAGCTCGGCGCGCGCATGCGTGCGCTCATCCGCCGGCACGCGGGGCGGGGCGAATCGCTCGTGCGCCACGGTGATTTGACGCTCGATCCGGTCGGTCATCAGGTGACGCTCGCGGGCGCGCCCGTGTCGCTGTCGGCGCGCGAGTTCGCGCTCCTCGAAGCGCTGATGGCGCGGCCCGGCGCGGTGCTGTCGAAAAGCCAGCTCGAGGAAAAGATCTATGGCTGGGGCGAGGAGATCGGCAGCAATACCGTCGAGGTGTATATCCATTCGCTGAGAAAGAAGCTCGGCGCCGATCTCATCCGCAACGTGCGTGGCCTCGGTTACATGGTCGCGAAGGACGCCTGATGCGGTCGATCCGCCGGCAATTGCTGATCTGGCTGCTCGCGCTCGTCATCGTCGGCGTGGGGTTTGCAGGATGGCTCATCTATCGGCAGGCGCTCGCGGAAGCCAACGAACTCTTCGACTACCAGTTGCAGCAGATCGCGGCCGCGCTGCCTTCGGAGCCGTTTTCGTCGGTGCTGAGTTCGCGCAGCGAGAGCGACGAGGGCGTCGTCATCCAGATCTGGAATCGCAACGGCGTGCTGATGTACTACTCGCATCCGCGCGTGCCGCTCGCGCCCCACGCGGAGCTCGGCTTTTCCACCGAAATGACGCCGCGCGGCGAATGGCGCGTGTATAGCGCGATCGTCGGCGACAACGTCGTGCAGCTCGCCCAGCCGCTGTCGATCCGCAATCGTGTCGCGGCGGGCGTCGCGTGGCGCACGCTGTGGCCGCTCGTGCTGCTGCTGCCGCTGCTCGGGCTTGCGATCTGGGTGATCGTGGGACTCGGCCTCGCGCCCTTGCAGCGCGTGACGCGCGCGCTCGACACACGTCATCCCGAAGCGCTCGATCCGCTCTCCGATCAACGTCTGCCGCAGGAAGTGCGGCCGGTCGTGCGCGCGCTGAATGCGCTGCTTTCGCGGCTGTCGGCTGCGCTCGATACGCAAAAGGCCTTCGTCGCCGACGCCGCGCACGAACTGCGCACGCCGCTCGCGGCGGTGCAGATCCAGGCGCAGCTCGTCGCGCGTGCGCAGGACGACGAAACGCGCCGCGAGGCGCTCGGGGATCTGCATGAAGGCATCGCGCGCGCCACGCGGCTTGCGGAACAATTGCTGGCTCTCGCGCGATCGGAGCCGGACGGCAAGGGTGTCGAGACGCAAGTCGATCTGCGCGAACTGCTGGAAGGCTGCGTGCGCGGTTATGTGCTGGTCGCGCAGGAGCGCGGCGTCGATCTCGGCATCGAAGTGAGCGAGCCGGCGATCGTGAAGGGCGATGCCGATTCGCTGCGCGTGATGTTCAACAATCTCATCGACAACGCGACGAAGTACACGCCCAAAGGCGGTCGCGTGGATGTCTGCCTGAAGGTGCGCGACGGACGTCCGGTCGTCGAAATCTCCGACACCGGGCCGGGCATTCCGCAAGAAGAACGCGAAAGAGTGTTCGACCGGTTCTATCGCGTCGGCGAGGGCGCGAATCGCGCACGCACGGATGTCGCGGGCAGCGGTCTCGGGCTTGCGATCGTGCGCCGCATCGCGGTTCAGCATGGCGCGGCGGTGTCGCTCGGGGAGTCGGAAGCGGGCGGGCTCAAGGTCACTGTGACGTTCTGATGCCGCGGTCGTTGGTTGACCGTTCTTGAAACAACGAGCAGCAGTCGACTAAGTTGAATGTGTCAGAAAGTAATGCAATGAGTTCGACCCAGTGCAGTATAAGCAAGCCGCACTACCAGGGGCGTCTGTTCGCGGAAACAGACGCCCCTTTACGTTTTTAAGAAAGGTTTAAGCGACACCCCGTAATCTTGCTCCATCGACATAGCGCGCTTCTCAAGCGCACATCCCCTCGTCAGGAGCACACGATGAAAGCGAAGATCCTCACCCGCAGCGCCGTCGCAGCGGCCGTTGCCGTTGCCTTGTCGGCGGGCTACGTGGCTGGGCACAACAACGTCCCGGCGCCGCAGGTCATCTCGCCCGCCGCAGCCGCGCTGATGCCCGCCGAAGCCGCGGCAAAAACAGGCATTCCCGATTTCTCCGGCCTCGTCGAGACATACGGTCCGGCCGTGGTGAATATCAGCGCGAAGCACGTCGTCAAGCAGACGTCGAATCGCCGCGGCCAGAGTCAACTGCCGATGGACCCCGACGATCCCTTCTATCAGTTCTTCAAGCGCTTCGGCGGCATGCCCGGCTTCGGCGGCGGCGACGGCGGTCCCGGTGCGGATCGTCCGAGCGAAGGTCTTGGTTCGGGCTTCATCGTGAGCAGCGACGGTTACATCCTGACGAACGCACACGTGGTCGACAACGCGAATGTCGTCACCGTGAAGCTCACGGACAAGCGCGAATATCGCGCGAAGGTCATCGGCGCGGACAAGCAGTCGGATGTCGCCGTGCTGAAGATCGACGCGAAGGACCTGCCGGTGGTGAAAATCGGCGATCCTAACGGCAGCAAGGTCGGCCAGTGGGTCGTCGCGATCGGCTCGCCATACGGATTCGACAACACCGTGACCTCGGGCATCATCAGCGCGAAGTCGCGCGCGTTGCCCAACGAAAACTACACACCGTTCATCCAGACCGACGTGCCGGTGAATCCGGGCAATTCGGGCGGCCCGCTTTTCAACCTGCAAGGCGAGGTGATCGGCATCAACTCGATGATCTATTCGCAAACGGGCGGCTTCCAGGGGCTTTCGTTCGCTATCCCGATCAATGAGGCAATCAAGGTCAAGGACGCGCTCATCAAGACGGGACACGTGGATCGCGGCCGTCTCGGCGTGACGGTGCAGGGCATGAACCAGACGCTCGCGAATTCGTTCGGCATGAAGTCGCCGCAAGGCGCGCTCGTGAGTTCGGTCGAGCCGGGAGGACCGGCCGCGAAGGGAGGGCTGCAGCCGGGCGACGTGATCACCGCGCTCAACGGCGTGCCGGTGACGGATTCCACTTCGCTGCCGTCGCAGGTCGCGGGCCTCTCGCCGGGTACGTCCGCGAAAGTGACGGTGTGGCGCGACAAGAGCGCGAAGGATCTTTCCGTGACAATCGGCGCGCTGAAGGATGCGAAGACCGCGAGCGCGAACACCGGCGGCGCCGACAGCGCGTCGGCGCAGGACGCGCGCCTCGGCGTCGCGGTGCGCCCGCTCACGCCGGAAGAGCGGCAGAACGATTCGCTTTCGCGCGGCCTGCTCGTGCAGCAGTCGAACGGCGCGGCGGCGAACGCGGGCATTCAGCCGGGCGATGTGATTCTCGCCGTGAACGGCCAGCCGGTCACGTCGGTGCAGCAATTGAAGTCGATGGTCCAGCACGCGGGCGACAGCATCGCGCTTCTGATCCAGCGTGACGATGCCCAGATCTTCGTGCCGGTCGATCTCGGCTGACGCGCGGCCGTCGGCTTGCGCGATGCGGGCACGAACCATGCTCTGCGGTTGCCTGGTGCCCCATCGCGTGACATCGACGCATCGGGCGTGACGCCGCCGGCTCCCGGGCGCGGCGGCACCGGACAAAGGAGCAGAAACATGACGAGCAAGACCACGGGCAAGCTGGCGGCCGCAGTTCTCGTTGCGGCGATGAGCGCCGGCATGACGGGCGGCGCCTGGGCGCAGCAAGCGGGCGGAGCGGCGGGTGGCACGACGAGCGACACGTCGAGCGCCGGCAATACCAACGGGGGCGGTCTGCCGCAGATCCAGCAGCAAGGCGACGTCTCCTACACATCGGGCGGCGTGGGACTCGACGAATCGCGGGCATTGTTGCGCGAACAGGCGCACTGGCCGTTGTCGCTGCGCTTCACGGGCCCGACCGCCGACTATCTCTCGGGCGTGCAGGTTCGCATCGTCGACGGCAAGGGCGGCGAGACGCTTTCCACCGAGTCGATGGGGCCGTACATGCTCGTCAAACTTCCGCCGGGCAGCTATACGGTCTACGCGAAGTACAAGGACCAGGAGAAAAAGCAGGCGGTGACCGTTGCCGGACCGGGCAAGGCCAAGGCGGCGTTCCACTGGAACATTCAGTAAGCGCGAGCGTCGAAAGGGGATACGCCCGGGCATCGAAAGCGCTCACGCAGTATCGGAAGTTTGTCTCATAATTAAGCCACGGGTGTCTCGATGACTCGTGGCTTTTTTCTTGGGATGTCGGTTCTCACGCGGGAGGGGCAGCACGATGGGCACGGAACTGAACGACGGACACCAGACGGCGCATCACATCGAGATCACGCTGAATGGACGGCGCTGCCGCGTGATCCATCAGGGCGTGACCTACGCCGATACGCACGCGTCCCTCACGCTCATCGAGCCGGGTGTGGAGAAAGTTCACTACTTCCCGCGCGCCGACGTAAACATGGCGCGCCTGGAACGCTCCATCCACACCACGCATTGCCCGAGCAAGGGCGAGGCCACGCACTATCACCTGCTGACCGAGGACGGCCCGGTCGAGAACGCCGCGTGGAGCTACGAAGCGCCGCTCGACGCCGCCGTAAAGATCAAGGGCTATCTCGCGTTTTACGGTTCGCGCGTCGATCGTATCGACGAAACGTCATAGGCGCGCATCCGAACAGACAGCCGAGGCCGGCTCGGCCATAACGAACGCATGCGATCCTTTTCGCGGAGGCTCGAATGGAAGTCACCGATGCCCTGTGCGTTCCGCTCGACCCGGCGCATGTCCGGGAAGCCTTGGGCGATCTCGCGCTGCTGCGCGCGAGCCTCGACAATTGCGAATCGTTCACACGCACGCCCGGCGGCGAGTATGTCCTCACGCTGATCGTGCCGCTCGGCGCGCTGCGGGCGCGCTACCAGATCCGCGCTCATGCCGCCGGGCGCACGCGTCAGGCGGCGCGCGCGCCAGGCGATACCACCGAAACCACCGAATCCGACGATGCCGTGTACGCCCGCACGCTGAGCTTCAAGGCGCGCGGCGAAGGCGTCGGCTCCTTGCGCGGGCAGATCGCGGTCGCGTTGAACCCGGACGACGACGGCGCCGCTACCTGGATCGAATACACCGTCTGGGCGACGGTATCGGGCCCGCTCGCCGGCTTGCCTGCCCGCCAGATCGAAAACGCGCTGCGCGAAGGCGCCGATGATTTCTTCGCCGAGTTCTGCGAAGTGGTGCGCGCGAAGCACGCGTTGCCGTCGATGCGCGCCGCGGGCGAGCGCACCGAGCGCCGGCACGTCTTCTTGCGGCCGAGCGCGATGTCGGCGGCGTTTTCGCGTCGCTCGGGCGCGATGCGCGGGCCGTCCGCCGATGCCCACGCGAGCGGCGTGCTGCGGCATCGGCTGAACGGGCATGGTTTCGTGCATCACGAGCGCGATCACTCCCACGATCCGCATCCGCTCGGCTTGCCCGTCTGGGCGTGGGCGGCGATGCTCGTGTGCGTCGCGCTGTTTGCCTACCTCGCACAGCATATCGCGCTCAAATGACGGTTACACGCCGCGAAACGCCCGTCGATAAGCCGACGGCGACGTCTTCAGCGTCTGCGCGAATTGCTGGCGCAGCGTCGCGCCGGTGCGAAAGCCGCTCTGTTCCGCGATGCGATCGATCGGAAGATCCGTGCCTTCGAGCAAGCGCTGCGCGAGCGCGACGCGTTGCCCGACGAGCCACGTGCTCACCGTCGCGCCCGTCGTTTCGCGAAAGCGCCGCGTGAAGTTGCGGCGGCTCATCGCCATGCGCGCGGCGAGCGCATCGAGTGAATGTTCGGTTTGGAGATTGGCGCGCAGCCAGTCGAGCAGACCGGCGAGCTTTTCGCCGTTCGGGCGCTCGGGAACCGGCTCGTCGATGAATTGCGCCTGCGATCCCTGCCGATGCGGCGGCACGACGAGCCGCCGCGCGACCTGATTCGCCGCGTGCGAGCCGGCCAGCTTGCGCAGCACGTGCAGGCAGCAATCGAGTCCGGCCGCGGTGCCGGCTGAAGTCGTGATGTTTTCGTCGTCGATATAGAGCACATTCGGATCGAGCCGGACCCTGGGATAGCGGCGCGCGAAATCGTCGGCCCACGCCCAGTGCGTCGTGGCCGCGCGGCCGTCGAGCAGGCCCGCCGCCGCGAGCACATACGAGCCGAGGCACAGCCCGACGACTTGCGCGCCGCGTGCATGCGCCGCGCGAAGCGCGTCGAGGAGCGCTTCGGGTGGCATCTCGTCCGGATCGCGCCACGACGGCACGATGATCACATCGGCGCCGGCGAGGGCGTCGAGCGAATGCCGGGCCGCGATCGTAAAGCCGGCGGAGGTTGCGAGCGCGTCCGGTTCGGCGGCGCAGACACGAAAGTCGAACGACGGCACGCCGATGCCGCTGCGCTCCTCGCCGAACACGATGCAAGGCACCGCAAGATGAAACGGGCTGATGCGGTCGAACGCGACGACGGCGATCGAATGGCGGGTCATGGCGCGGCTCCGGCGAAACGTCGATCTCGACATTTTGGCCCGATTCCGATGAAAGTTGGCGATCGGGCCACTTCTGGATACCGCGCGGGCGCGGCGACAATGCTTCGACCATCCACGAAGGAGCTGACCATGCCGCGCCGCGCCCTGATCGTCATCGATGTGCAGAACGAGTACATCGACGGCAACCTGTTGATCGAATATCCCGATGTGAACGTGTCGCTCGCGAATATCGCGCGCGCGATGGACGCCGCCGGGAAGCACGGCGTGCCGGTCGTCGTCGTGCAGAATTTCGCGCCGCCGGGCGCGCCGATCTTCGCGCGCGGCTCAGCAATGGCCGAGCTGCACGAAACGGTGGCGTCGCGGCCGCGCGCGCATTACATCGAGAAATCGCTGCCGAGCGCATTCGCCGGCACCGGTCTCGCCGACTGGCTGACGGCTCACGACATCGACACGATCGCGATCGCGGGCTACATGACGCACAACTGTGACGATTCGACCGTCAAGCACGCGGTGCATGCCGGCCTTGCCGTGGAACTTCTCGCGGATGCAACGGGCGCCGTGCCCTACGAAAACAGCGCGGGCCGTGCGACTGCGGAGGAGATCCACCGCGTGTTCACGGTGGTGATGCAATCGCGTTTCGCCGCCGTTCTCGGCACGGACGACTGGATCAGGGCATTGGAGAGCGGCGACGCGCCCGCGCGCGACAACATCTACGCGTCGAACCAGCGGGCGCGCGCCGCGAATTCAGGCGCTGGCCGGTAAGAGCAGGGCCGGGCTGCAGCGCAGGGCGTCGAAGCACGCGTCGATGAGCGCTTCGGCGTCGCGCTCCGGATGGACGATATCCGGCAGCATCAGCGAATCGTGCAGGATGCCGGTGAAGAGGCAGTGAAGCATCGTAGTTGCGCGGTTCGTATCGAGCGTTGCGGGAAGCTGCTTCTTTTCGACGGCGTTGCGCAGCGCACGCTCGATGCGCTCCATGCCGTCGCGCATGTTGTTCTGATGCCGCTCGCGCACCGGGCCCATTTCCTCGACGAACTCGCATTTCATGAAGAGGATGTCGAAGACGCGCCGGCGCTGCTCGTCGGTCGTGATGTTGCGCATGCACCAGACGAAAAGCTCCCGAAGGCGCTCGAGCGGATCCTCTTCCTTGCCGTCGAGCGTGGTTTCCACGAGTTCGTCGAGCGGCAGCAGGCTGCGGTCGAACATCGCGTTGAAGAGATCGCCCTTGTTGGCGAAATGCCAGTAGATCGCGCCGCGCGTGACGCCCGCCGCCTGCGCGATGTCCGCCAGCGTCGTACGTGATACGCCTTTTTCGTAAAAGACGCGCTCGGCCGCGTCGAGCACCCGGTTGCGCGTTGCCTGCGCTTCTTCCTTGGTTCGTCTGACCATATCGTGCGGCCTTTCGGGCCGTCTGCTCCTGCTTTCTGCCGTTGAAGGGGCGCGCCCGCGCGCCCTTGTCGAAGATTGGTCGACCGTAATCGATTCCCCTGAGCGATTTTTTTCTCAACTCCAATGGGGATAAACACGTACAGTTTTTTACATTCATCCACGAATGTATATACAATACCACCCGTTTACCAATATTCACAAATTCAGCCGACGATCAGATTTCGAATTAAGCTTCGTTTCCATTGCCCCGTTCCGGCCGTCCTTGGGCCACAGGCGGCGCTTCACAGCGTCGCGCACGGGCATGAAACGCCGGCCACTGGCCACGGCGCCGCTCATTCGTCGGACAGGTTTTGATTATTGGCAGCGTCCTCAGGGACGCTCGTGCGCGGCATTGCCCGGGGAAGGCCGCCGCGCACCTATTTCACTCTCAGTCTTAGACAGAGGTCGCTCCATGCGCGTCGAACGGGTTCCACTCCGCTTAATCACCGCCGCGACGGCTGCCGTGTTTCTGGCAGCGTGCGGGCAAAAACAATCAGCGCCTCCGCCGCAAACGCCCGAAGTGGGCATCGTCACCGTGCAGCCCACGAGCGTGCCGGTCGTCGTCGATTTGCCGGGCCGCACCAATGCCTACCTCGTCGCGCAAGTGCGCGCCCGGGTGGATGGCATCGTGCTGCGCCGTGAATTCACGGAAGGCTCCGAGGTCAAGGCCGGCCAGCGGCTCTACAAGATCGATCCGGCGCCGTACATCGCCGCGCTGAACAACGCGAAGGCGACGCTGGCGAAGGCGCAGGCGAACGTCGCGTCGCAGAACGCGCTCGTGGCGCGCTACAAGATTCTCGTCGCGGCCAACGCGGTGTCGAAGCAGGACTACGACAACGCCGTCGCCGCGCAAGGCCAGGCCGTGGCGGATGTCGCCGCGGGCAAGGCATCGGTCGATACCGCGCAAATCAACCTCGGCTATACCGACGTCGTTTCGCCGATCACCGGCCGCACCGGCTTGTCGCAGGTCACGCCGGGCGCGTATGTGCAGGCGAGCGCCGCGACGCTGCTCACGACCGTGCAGCAACTCGATCCGATCTATGTCGATCTGACGCAATCGAGCGTCGAGGGCCTCCAGTTGCGCAGGCAGATTCAGGAAGGCCGCCTGCAGACCGAAGGCATCCACGCCGCGAAGGTCACACTCGTGCTCGAAGACGGCCGCACTTACACCGAACAGGGCAAGCTGCAGTTCTCCGACGTGAGCGTCGACCAGAGCACCGGTTCGGTGACCGTGCGAGCGATCTTCCAGAACAAGGACCGCGTGCTCCTGCCGGGCATGTTCGTGCGTGCCCGCATCCAGGAAGGCACGAACGACCACGCACTCGTCGTGCCGCAGATCGGCGTCACGCATGACCAGAAGGGCACGCCGACCGCGCTCGTCGTCAACAAGGACGACAAGGTCGAGCTGCGTCAGCTCGTCACGAGCGCCACTTTCGGCAACAACTGGGTGGTCGACAGCGGCCTGAACGCGGGCGATCGCGTGATCGTGAACGGCGTGGAGAAAGCGAAGCCCGGCATGCAGGTGAAGCCGGTCGACGCGAAATTCCCCTATCCGGCATCCGACGCGCAGGCAGCGCAGGCACCGGGCGCATCCGGCGCGCAAGGCGCCGCCGCCCCGGCGAACGGAAGCGGCGCCAGTGGTGCGCAGGCCGCATCGGCCGCTTCGGGCGCGTAATAAAAGGGAGCCTGTTACATGGCAAAGTTTTTTATCGATCGACCGATCTTCGCGTGGGTGATCGCGATCATCCTGATGCTCGCGGGGATGGCGTCGATCTTCACGCTGCCGGTCGCGCAGTATCCGACGATCGCGCCGCCTGCGATCCAGATCAGCGCGACGTATCCGGGCGCATCGGCGAGCACCGTCGAAAACACGGTGACGCAGGTGATCGAGCAGCAGATGACCGGTCTCGACCACTTGCTGTACCTGTCGTCCACATCCGATGACTCCGGCACGGCCACGGTCACGCTGACGTTCGCGGCGGGCACGAACCCCGACATCGCGCAGGTGCAGGTGCAGAACAAGCTGCAGCTCGCCACGCCGCTTCTGCCGCAGGTCGTGCAGCAGCTCGGCACCAAGGTCACGAAGTCGAGCTCGAGCTTCCTGCTCGTGCTTGCGTTCGTGTCCGAAGACGGCAGCATGAGCAAGTACGACCTCGCGAACTACGTGGCGTCGAACGTGGCGGACCCGCTCTCGCGTATCAACGGCGTCGGCACCACGACGCTGTTCGGCTCGCAGTACGCGATGCGCGTCTGGCTCGATGCGACCAAGCTCACGAACTACTCGCTCACGCCGGTGGACGTGAAGAACGCCATCAACAACCAGAACGTGCAGGTGGCGGCGGGCGGTCTCGGCGGCACGCCGGCGGTCGCGGGGCAGATGCTCCAGGCGACCATCACGGAAGCGACGCTGCTGCGCACGCCGGAGCAGTTCGGCAACATCCTGCTGAAGGTGAATCAGGACGGCTCGCAAGTGCGCCTGAAGGATGTGGCGAAGATCGACCTCGGCGGCGAAAACTACAACTTCGATACGAAGTACAACGGACAGCCGACGGCCGGCTTCGGTATCCAGCTCGCGACGGGCGCGAACGCGCTGCAGACGGCGAAGCTCGTGCGGCAGAAGATCGACGACCTGTCGAAGTACTTTCCGCACGGCCTCGTCGTGAAGTATCCGTACGACACGACGCCGTTCGTGCGCCTGTCGATCGAGGAAGTGGTCAAGACGCTGATCGAAGGCATCGTGCTCGTGTTCCTCGTGATGTATCTGTTCCTGCAGAACCTGCGGGCGACGATCATCCCGACGATCGCGGTGCCGGTCGTTCTGCTCGGTACGTTCGCGATCATGTCGGCGGTGGGCTTCTCGATCAACGTGCTGTCGATGTTCGGCCTCGTGCTGGCGATCGGCCTGCTCGTGGACGATGCGATCGTGGTCGTGGAAAACGTCGAACGGGTGATGTCCGAGGAGCACTTGTCCCCACGCGACGCGACCCGCAAGGCGATGGGCCAGATCACCGGCGCACTGATCGGCGTGGCGCTCGTGCTGTCGGCGGTGTTCGTGCCGGTGGCGTTCTCGGGCGGCTCGGTCGGCGCCATCTACCGGCAGTTCTCGCTGACGATCGTCGCGGCGATGGTGCTGTCCGTGATGGTCGCGCTGATTCTCACGCCGGCGCTGTGCGCGACGATCCTGAAGCCGCATCCGGAAGGGCATCAGCCCGAGAAGACGGGCTTTTTCGGCTGGTTCAACCGCACCTTCAACAAGAGCCAGGAGAAGTATCACAGCGGCGTGCAGCACGTGATCCGTCGCTCGGGACGCTGGCTGATCATCTATATCGTCGTGATCGTCGCGGTGGGCATGCTGTTCCTTCGTCTGCCGAAGTCGTTCCTGCCCGATGAAGACCAGGGCACGATGTTCGTGCTCGTGCAGGCGCCGGCCGGTTCCACGCAGGAATACACGGCGCATGTGCTGAAGGACGTGCAGGACTATCTGCTGAAGGACGAGAAGGCGATCGTCGAATCGGTGTTCACGGTGAACGGCTTCTCGTTCGCGGGCCGCGGCCAGAACTCCGGTCTCGTGTTCGTGCGGATGAAGGACTACGCGGACCGCCAGCATAGCGACCAGAAGGTGCAGGCGCTCGTCGGGCGGATGTTCATGCACTTCGCGCCCTACAAGGACGCGATGATCTTCCCGGTCAATCCGCCATCGATTCCTGAACTCGGCACGGCGGCGGGCTTCGACTTCGAGCTGCAGGACCGCGCGGGCGTCGGCCACGCGAAACTGATGGAAGCGCGCAACATGCTGCTCGGCATGGCGGCGAAGGACCCGACGCTCGCGCAGGTGCGCCCGAACGGCCTGAACGACACGCCGCAGTTCAAGGTGAACATCGACCGCGAGAAGGCCAATGCGCTCGGCGTCGCGGTGTCGGACATCGACCAGACGTTCTCGATCGCATGGGCGTCGCAGTACGTGAACAACTTCCTCGACGTCGATAACCGGATCAAGAAGGTGTACGTGCAGGGCGACGGACCGTTCCGCATGAATCCGGACGACATCAACAAGTGGTACGTGCGCAATGGCGCCGGAACGATGGTGCCGTTCGGCGCGTTCGCGACCGGCAACTGGACCTATGGTTCGCCGAAGCTCGAGCGTTACAACGGTATTTCGGCGATGGAAATCCAGGGCGCGGCCGCGCCGGGCAAGTCGACCGGCCAGGCGATGACGGCGATGGAAGCGATCGCGGCGAAGCTGCCGGCGGGCATCGGCTACGAATGGACGGGTCTGTCGTATCAGGAGCGTCAGTCGGGCTCGCAGGCGCCGATCCTGTACGGCATCTCGATCCTCGTCGTGTTCCTGTGTCTCGCGGCGCTGTACGAAAGCTGGTCGATTCCGTTCTCGGTCATCATGGTCGTGCCGCTCGGCGTGCTCGGGGCGCTGCTCGCAGCGACGCTGCGCGGCCTGGAAAACGACGTGTTCTTCCAGGTCGGCCTCTTGACGACGGTGGGCCTTTCGGCGAAGAACGCGATTCTGATCGTGGAATTCGCGCGTGAGTTGCGCATGCAGGGCATGTCGACGGTGGCAGCGGCGATGGAAGCGGCGCGCCTGCGGTTGCGCCCGATTCTGATGACGTCGCTCGCGTTCATTCTCGGCGTGATGCCGCTCGCGATCAGCAACGGCGCGGGCTCGGCAAGCCAGCATGCAATCGGCACCGGCGTGATCGGCGGCATGTTGACCGCGACCTTCCTCGCCATTTTCATGATCCCGATGTTCTTCGTCGTGATCTCGAAATTCAGCAAGAGCAAGGACGTGCCGTCGCCGGGTACATCGGGTGATGTCGAAGGTCCGCATGGCGGCTCGCAGAACGGCTCCGATAAGGAAGGACATTGAAATGCTTAAACATTCCTTGATCGCGGCCGCCGTGGCGGTATTCGCCGCGGGCTGCACGCTCCAGCCGAAATACGAACAGCCCGCGGCGCCCGTCGCGCAGACGTTTCCGGAAGGCGGCGTGTACGCGCACCAGCCGGACGCGTCGTCGTCGGCGAGCAATGGCCGCACCGCGAATGGGCAGAGCGCGCCCGAGATCGGCTGGCGCGATTTCTTCGCCGATCCACGCCTGAAGAGAATCGTCGAGCTCGCGCTAAAGAACAATCGCGACCTGCGCGTCTCGGTGCTCAACGTCGATGCGGCGCGCGCGCAGTATCAGATCACGCGCGCCGGGCTCTTCCCGGCGCTCGAAGGCGCCGCGTCGCAGAGCAAGCAGCGCACGCCGAAGAATCTGTCGTTCTTCAACCAGACGATCTCGAACACGTATTCGGTCGGCCTGAACGCGTCGTGGGAAATCGACTTCTTCGGGCGAATCCGCAGCCTGAAGGATCAGGCGCTCGCGCAATATCTGTCGACGGCCGAATCGCGCAAGGCGGCGGAAATCGCGCTCGTGTCGTCGGTGGCGGACCAGTATCTGACGATGCTCGCCTACGACGATCAGCTCACCGTCACGCAGAACACGCTGAAGACGGCGCAGGAATCGTTCCGCATCACGAAGCTGCAGTACGACAACGGCACCGGCACCGAGCTGGACTTGCGTCAGTCGGAAGGCGTCGTCGAAGAGGCGCAGGCGAACCTGCAGACCCAATCGCGTTTGCGCGCGCAGGCGGAAAACGCGCTGGTGCTGCTCGTGGGCGAACCGCTGCCTGCGGATCTGCCGGCCGGCATGCCGCTCGACACGCAGAACCTGCTGTCCGACATTCCGGCGGGCCTGCCGTCGGATCTCCTGACGCGCCGTCCCGATATCGCGGCGGCGGAGCAGTCGCTGCTCGCGGCCAACGCGAACATCGGCGCGGCGCGGGCGGCGTTCTTCCCGCGCGTTTCGCTGACGGGCAGCTTCGGCACGCTGTCGCCGACGCTCGGCGGACTCTTCAAGCCGGGCTCGGCCGCGTGGTCGTTCGCGCCGCAGATCACGGTGCCGATCTTCGAGGGCGGCCAGAACAAGGCCAATCTCGATCTCGCGAACGTGCAGAAGCGCATCGAGATCGCCAACTACGAGAAGGCGATCCAGACCGCGTTTCGCGAAGTCGCGGACGGCCTCGCCGCGCGCGGCACCTTCGACGAGCAGATCAAGTCGCTCGAGCGCTTCGTGACTTCGCAGAGCCGGCGTCTGGAGTTGTCGGACCTGCGTTATCGCAACGGTGTGGACAGCTATCTCGCGGTGCTGACCGCGCAGACGGCGCTGTACGAGGCGCAGCAGTTGCTGATCACGGCGCGGCTGAACCGCCTGACCAACCTCGTCGATCTGTATCAGTTCATGGGCGGCGGATGGATCGAGCGCTCCGGCGAAGCGCCGCGCCCGGCGGACGCGCCTGTCGATTACGGCTCGCAGGGCACGCCGCCGCAGCCGGCCTCGGCTCCCGCGGCGGGCTGAACCGCCTGACGTGATCGACGCGATGCAAGCGAAGCCCGGCCAAGCGCCGGGCTTTTTCATTGCGCTTTCAGCGATGTCTCAATTTCTCCGCGTATTCCGCAGATTTGTTCTGGCTGTTATCAATTTGTGACAGAACGGCGGTTTGATTGAGTCTGATCGATCGCGATCGATAACTATAATCGGCGGCTCGTCACAGTCGCGACGCCGCGTTTCCGTTTGAGATACATCAAGATCGGTTGCCATCGGGCGCAAACGAGCGACGTGACAATTTAGTCATCCTGAAAACATCGTCTGTTCGGGAAGCGATCGGCTTTTCCGGCGCCCGGGCACACCGGGCGCCGCGATCCGCGACTTTCGCATCGCACGAGAACACGTCGCGTGCGCGGCCCGCCATGAACGCGAGGACGCGCTCGCCTTTCATCTTCAGCCAACAAAGAGGCCTGCGTCCCATGCGTCTCAAACGGATTCCATACCGCCTCATCGGTATCACGACGGCCGCCCTGCTTGCGGCCGGTTGCGGGGAGAAGCCTCCCGCGATGGCGCCGCACACGCCGGAAGTCGGCGTCGTCACGCTCGCGCCGGCCGCGGTGCCGGTCGTCGCGGAACTGACGGGCCGCACGAGCGCTTTCCTCGACGCCCAGGTGCGCGCGCGCGTCGACGGCATCGTGCTGCGCCGCGAATTCACCGAAGGCAGCGTCGTGAGGGCGGGGCAGCGGCTTTACAAGATCGATCCGGCACCGTACATCGCACAACTGAACAACGCGAAGGCGTCGTATGCGAAGGCCCAGGCGAACCTCGTGTCGACGTCCGCGCAGGCCGAGCGCTACAAGGTGCTCGTCGCGTCGAACGCGGTCAGCAAGCAGGACTACGACAACGCCGTGGCCGCGCTCGGGCAGGCCGAAGCCGATGTCGCCGCCGTGAAGGCCGCGATCGACACCGCGCAGATCAACCTCGGCCATACCGAGGTCACGTCGCCGATCTCGGGACAAACAGGCATTTCTCAGGTCACGCCCGGCGCCTATGTCCAGGCAGCGCAGGCGACGCTGATGGTGACGGTTCAGCAGCTCGATCCGATGTACGTCGATCTCACGCAATCGAGCCTCGACGGCCTCAAGCTGCGCCGCCAGATCCAGGAAGGTCGCCTTGCGACGAACGGCCCGAACGCCGCGAAGGTCACGCTGATTCTGGAAGACGGCCGCGTCTACTCCGAGCAGGGCAGGCTGCAATTCAGCGATGTGACCGTGGACCCCACGACCGGCTCGGTCACCGTGCGCGCGGTATTCCCGAACAAGGACCGCGTGCTGCTGCCGGGCATGTTCGTGCGGGCGCGCGTCGAGGAAGGCGTGAATCCGAACGCGCTCGTCGTGCCGGTGCAGGGCGTCACGCATGACCAGAAGGGCACCGCGCTCGCGATGGTCGTCGACAAGGACAACAAGGTCGCGATGCGTCCGCTCGTGACATCCGGCACGCACGGCCAGAACTGGGTGGTAAACAGCGGCTTGAATCCCGGCGACCGCGTGATCGTCGAGGGCATCGACAAGGCGCGTCCGGGCACGGAAGTGAAGGCGGTGCCCGCGCACCTGCCCGAAGCGCCCGCCGATGCGACGGCCGCCGCGCCCGCGTCCGGCGCCGCCGGCGGTTGAGGACGGGAGACACGCTTCATGGCCAAGTTCTTCATCGACCGCCCCATTTTCGCGTGGGTGATCGCGATCATCCTGATGCTGGCGGGCATCGCGTCGGTGGCGACGCTGCCGGTCGCGCAGTATCCGACCATCGCGCCGCCGTCCATTCAGATCGCAGCGACGTATCCGGGCGCGTCGGCGCAGACCGTCGAAAACACGGTCACGCAGGTGATCGAGCAGCAGATGAGCGGCCTTGACCACCTGCTCTATCTGTCCTCCGCCTCGGACGACAGCGGCACCGCCACCGTCACGCTGACCTTCGCGGCGGGCACCAACGCCGACATCGCGCAGGTGCAGGTGCAGAACAAGCTGCAACTGGCCACGCCCAATCTGCCGGCCATCGTGCAGCAACTGGGCACCAGCGTCACCAAGTCGAGCAGCAGCTTCCTGCTCGTGCTGGCGTTCGTGTCCGAAGACGGAAGCATGAACCGCGACGACCTCGCGAACTACGTGGCCTCGCACGTGCAGGATCCGATCAGCCGTCTGAACGGCGTCGGCACCGTGACGCTGTTCGGCTCGCAGTACGCCATGCGGATCTGGCTCGATCCGAACAAGCTCGCGCAATACGGCCTCATGCCGGTGGACGTGCAGAACGCGCTGCAGTCGCAGAACGTGCAGGTCGCGGGCGGGCAACTGGGCGGCGTGCCCGCCGTGCCGGGCCAGTCGATGCAGGCGACCATCACCGAAGCGACACTCCTGCGCACGCCCGAGCAGTTCGGCAACGTGCTCCTGAAAGTGAACCGGGACGGCTCGCAGGTGCGCATCCGCGACGTGGCGCGCGTCGGTCTGGGCGGCGAGAGCTACAACTTCGAGACGCAGTACAACGGCCGTCCGGCGGCGGGCTTCGGCATTCAGCTCGCGACCGGCGCGAACGCGCTCGCCACCGCCAACGCCGTGCGCGCGAAGATCGATCAGCTCTCGAAGTTCTTCCCGCATGGTCTCGTCGTGAAGTACCCGTACGACACCACGCCGTTCGTGAAGCAGTCCATCTCCGACGTCGTGAAGACACTCATCGAGGCCATCGTGCTGGTGTTCCTCGTGATGTACCTGTTCCTGCAGAACCTGCGCGCAACGCTGATTCCGACTATCGCCGTACCGGTGGTGCTGCTCGGCACGTTCGGGATCATGGCGGCCGCGGGCTTCTCGATCAACACGCTGTCGATGTTCGGCCTCGTGCTCGCGATCGGCTTGCTCGTCGACGATGCGATCGTGGTCGTGGAGAACGTCGAGCGCGTGATGACGGAAGAGGGCTTGCCGCCGAAGGAAGCCACGAAGAAGGCGATGAGCCAGATTACCGGCGCGCTCGTCGGCGTGGCGCTCGTGCTGGCGGCCGTGTTCGTGCCGGTCGCGTTCTCGGGCGGCTCGGTCGGCGCGATCTATCGCCAGTTCTCGCTGACGATCGTCTCCGCGATGGGCCTCTCGGTCCTCACCGCGATGGTGCTCACCCCGGCGCTGTGCGCGACCATGCTGAAGCCGCACCCGCAAGGACACGAGGAGAAAAAGACGGGCTTTCTCGGCTGGTTCAACCGCACGTTCGCGAAGAGCCAGGCGAAGTATCACGGCGCCGTGGCGCATGTCATCAGGCGCTCGGGGCGCTGGCTCATCATATATCTCGTGGTCGTCGTGGCGGTCGGCATGCTGTTCGCGCGCCTGCCGAAGGCGTTCCTGCCGGATGAAGACCAGGGCACGATGTTCGTGCTGGTGGCCACGCCCGCCGGCGCCACGCAGGAAATGACACAGCGCGCGCTCGACGATGTCGCCGGTTATCTGCGGAAGAAGGAAAGCTCGACCGTCGAATCGGTATTTACAGTGAACGGCTTCAGCTTCGCGGGCCACGGCCAGAACTCCGGCCTCGTCTTCGTGCGGCTGAAGGACTTCAATCAGCGCACGGGCGCCAACGAAAAAATTCAGGCGCTCGTGGGCCGCACGTTCGGCGCGTTCGCCGGTTACAAGAACGCGCTCGTCTTTCCGGTGAACCCGCCATCCATTCCGGAACTGGGCACGGCGTCGGGCTTCGACTTCGAGCTTCAGGACCGCGCCGGTCTCGGGCACGAAAAGCTCATGCAGGCGCGCGGCATGTTGCTCGGCATGGCCGCGAAAGATCCGGCGCTCGCCCAGGTGCGGCCGAACGGCCTCGACGACGCGCCGCAGTTCAAGGTGAGCATCGACCGGCAGAAGGCGCTCGCGCAGGGCGTCGACCCGTCGATGATCGACCAGACGTTCTCGATCGCGTGGGCATCGCGGTACGTGAACAACTTCCTCGATACCGACAGCCGCATCAAGAAGGTCTACATGCAGAGCGATGCCCCGTTCCGCATGTCGCCGGAGAACATCAACAGCTGGTACGTGCGCAATGCGTCCGGCTCGATGGTGCCGTTCTCGTCGTTCGCGACGACCGAGTGGAGCTACGGCTCGCCCAAGCTCGAGCGTTACAACGGCCAGTCGTCGATCGAAATACAGGGTGTCGCGGCTCCGGGCAAATCCACCGGACAGGCGATGGCCGCGATGGAAGCGCTCGCCGCCAAGCTCCCCGCGGGCATCGGCTTCGAATGGACGGGACTGTCGTATCAGCAGATCCAGTCGGGTTCGCAGGCGCCGATGCTCTACGGCATCTCGATTCTCGTCGTGTTCCTGTGTCTCGCGGCGCTGTACGAGAGCTGGTCGATTCCGTTCTCCGTGATCATGGTCGTGCCGCTCGGCGTGATCGGCGCGCTGCTCGCCGTGTCGTTGCGCGGACTGGAGAACGACGTGTTCTTCCAGGTGGGCCTGCTCACCACGGTGGGTCTGTCGGCGAAGAACGCGATTCTGATCGTCGAGTTCGCGCGCGATCTCCAGCTCTCGCAAAAGATGGGGCCGGTCGAGGCGGCACTCGAAGCCGCGCGCCTGCGCCTGCGCCCCATTCTGATGACCTCGCTCGCGTTCATTCTCGGCACGATGCCGCTCGCGATCAGCAACGGCGCCGGTTCGGGTAGCCAGCACGCGATCGGCACGGGTGTGATCGGCGGCATGGTGACCGCGACTTTCCTCGCCATTTTCATGGTGCCGATGTTCTTCGTCGTCGTGCGCTCGCGTTTCGGCGGCGACAAGGAAGACACGGATGCCGCGCTCGCGCGATACGAAGCGCAGCGGCGCGCGCAACCGGGCAACGAAGGACACTGACATGCGTAGACTTTCCCTGACTGCAATGGCCGTCGCCGCGCTGGCGACAGGCTGCACGCTGGCACCGACGTACGAGCGCCCCGCGATGCCCGCATCGGCGAGCTTTCCCGCGGACGGCGTCTACGCGACGCAGCCGCGCGCGGCGAGCGGCGGTACGCGCAGCGCGAACGGGGTGGCCGCGGCGGATATCGGCTGGCGTGACTTTTTCGTCGATGCAAGGCTGCAACGGCTCATCGATATCGCATTGAAGAACAATCGCGATCTGCGCGTTGCGCTGCTTAACGTGCAGGCTGCGCAGGCGCAATACCGCATCACGCGCGCCGGGCTGTTCCCGACGCTCGGCGCGCAGGCGTCCCAGACGAAGTCGCGCACGCCGGCGGAGCTGTCGTTCTTCAACCAGACCATTTCGAACACGTATGACGTGGGCTTGAACGCGTCGTGGGAAATCGACCTGTTCGGCCGCGTGCAGAGCCTGAAGGATCAGGCGCTCGCGAAGTATTTCGCGACGGCATATGCGCGCAAAGCCGCGGAAATATCGCTGGTGTCGCAGGTGGCGACACAGTATCTGCAAGTGCTGCAAGCCGATGACCTGCTCGCCCTGACACGCCAGACGCTCAAGAGCGCGAGCGATTCCTACGGCATCGTGAAGCTCCAGTTCGATAACGGCGTGACATCCGAGCTCGATCTGAGCCAGTCGCGCACGGTGATGGAAAGCGCGGCGGCGAATCTTCAGGCGCAGGAGCGCGCGCGAGCGCAGGCGGTGAATGCGCTCGTGCTGCTGCTCGGCGAGCCGATGCCGGACGATCTGCCCGGCGGCATGCCGCTCGACGGACAGAACCTGCTCACGGATATTCCGGCGGGCTTGCCGTCGGATCTGCTGCTGCGCCGGCCGGACATCATGGAGGCCGAGCAGAACCTGCTGGCGGCGAATGCGAATATCGGCGCGGCGCGTGCGGCGTTCTTCCCGAGCATTTCGCTCACCGGCAGTTTCGGCACGTTGAGCCCGACGCTCGGCGGCCTGTTCAAGGCGGGCTCGGCGGCATGGAGTTTTGCGCCGACCATCACGTTGCCGATCTTCGACGGCGGGCAGAATCTGGCGAATCTGGATGCCGCGAACATCGGGAAGAAGATCGAGATCGCGCAATACGAGAAGGCGATTCAGTCGGCATTCCGCGACGTGGCGGATGGGCTCGCTGCGCGCGGCACGTATGATCAGCAGATCGGGGCGCTCGAGCGCGATACGGCCGCGCAGCAGCGTCGGCTGGATCTGTCGACGTTGCGGTACCGGCAGGGCGTGGATAGTTATCTCGGCGTGTTGACCGCGCAGCAGGACCTGTACGCGGCGCAGCAGACGTTGATCGCGGCGAGAACGCAGCGATTGGCGAATCTCGTGGCGCTGTATCAGGCGCTGGGAGGCGGGTGGATCGAGCGGACGGGCGATGCGCCGCGGGCGGTGGATGCGGGGGACAGGGCCTCGTAAGGTGAGGCTGCGCCTTGGGCTTTCATGAATGGCCTGTGTTCTTGCTGGTTTATAAGCGCTGCCCCGCATAGGGGCAGTGCTAATAAACCAACACCAACACGGGATCCGGCGAACAACAAAAACCAAAAAAAAACGCCGCGACTCTCACCGCGGCGCCCAACGCAAACATCCAGCAATCACTTCCAGGGTTACGCCATCTTCAACGCGCATCGCCCGCGTGCACCGCGCCTTCGAACTCATGCGCGGCTTCACGCGCATCACGCCGCGCATCGCGTTCCTTGCGCACGCCGTTGAACACGATGTTCAACACGACCGCCGACACCGATGCCAGCAAGATGCCGCTGTGGAGAATCGGCTCCAGCGCGTGCGGCAGTTGCGTGAAGAACTTCGGCGCGACGACCGGCACCATGCCCATCCCGACGCTCACCGCGACGATGAACAGATTGTGCTGGTTCTTCGAGAAGTCTACGCGCGAGAGCGTCTTGATGCCGTTGGCCGCGACCATGCCGAACATGACGATGCCCGCGCCGCCGAGCACGAACGGCGGCACTGACGCCACCACCTGCGCCATCTTCGGGAACAGACCGAGCACGACGAGAATCACGCCGCCGGTCGCGCAGACGAAGCGGCTCTTCACGCCCGTCACGCCGATCAGCCCGACGTTCTGCGAAAACGAAGTGTGCGGAAACGAATTGAAGATGCCGCCGATCAGCGTGCCGAGCCCATCGACACGCAGGCCGCGCACGAGCGCCTTCTGATCGACCGGACGCTCGACGAGATCGCCGACCGCGAGGAACATGCCCGTCGATTCGATGAACGTGACGAACATGACGATGACCATCGTCGCGACGGAGAGCGCATCGAAGTGCGGCATGCCGAAGTGGAACGGCAGCACGATGCCGACCCACGGTGCGTGCGCGACGCCATCCATGTTCACGCGGCCGAGCATCGCGGCGATGACGAAGCCCGCAACGATCCCGAGCAGCACCGAAATATTCGCGATGAAACCGCGCGCGAACTTGTTGATGAGCAGGATCAGCGAAAGCACGACGAGCGACAGCAGCAGAAACACCGGATTGCCGTATTCGGGATTGCCGACGCCGCCCGCCGCCCAGTTGATGCCGACGCCCATCAGCGAGAGACCGATCACCGCGATCACGGTGCCGACCACGACCGGCGGGAAGAACCGCAACAGCTTGCCGATCATCGGCGCGAGGAATATGCCGATCACGCCCGCCGCGATGGTCGCGCCGAATACGTCGAGAATGCCGAGCGACGGATTGGTGCCGATCGCGACCATCGGGCCGACGGCCGCGAACGTGCAGCCCATGATGACGGGCAGGCGAATGCCGAAGATCCACAGCCCGAGCGTCTGAATCAGCGTGGCGACGCCGCACGAGAACAAATCCGCGCTGATGAGAAACGCGACCTGGTCTTTCGGCAGTCCCATCGCCGCGCCGAGAATCAGGGGCACCGCGACCGCGCCCGCGTACATCACGAGAACGTGCTGTATGCCGAGCGTCAGAAGCTGACCGGCGGGCAGCCGTTCGTCGCACGGATGCACGGACGGGTTCACCGAACTTGAAGCCATGTCTCTCTCCTATATCGCCTTCATTTGAATGGCCTCCAAGTTAAGTGCATCGCAACGCATGAACAAGACCGCCCGGCGCTATACATCGCGTTCGCGCGTCGATATGGGTTTCGCGCGCCACCGGTGGCGCGAAGAGGCGCAAGCCCTTGTCACAGGGGCTTTGGCGCACATCGCAGGAAATCCGTCGCGTGACGAAAGGTCGCTTTCCTCGACTGCTCGTTATGATCTTCATCACGCCGCGCGTATAGTCCGTTTTTCGTGTTCATCGCGTAATCGCGGGGTTTACCCGCGTTTTACGCGTTTTCCCTGACGTCTTTTCGGACTCGACATCCCATGCGTTTTTTAGGCATCGATCTCGGCACGGGCTCCTTGAAACTCGCCATCGTCGACGAAAACGGGCGCGAAACCGCATCGTCGAGCGCGGCGTATGCGGTGACCAGCGCGCAGCCCGGCTGGGCCGAGACCACGGTCGATGCGTGGTACTCCGCGCTCGTCGGCGCCGCGTCGCGCCTGCCCGCTGACGAGCGCGAAGCGGTGAGCGCTGTCGGCTTTTCCGGGCAGATGCACGGCGTCGTGCCGACCGGCGCCGATGGCCACGCGCTGCGCGCCGCGATGCTGTGGCCCGACACGCGCGCCCGCGATCTGCTCGACGCATGGCGCGGACCGCAGCCCAATCCGGTCGCGCCCGGCATGGCGGGGCCGCTGCTGCGCTGGCTCGTGTCGCACGAACCGGAGATCGCGGGCGGCACGCGCTGGGCGTTGCAGCCGAAGGACTGGCTGCGCGTGAAGCTCGGCGGCGCCGCGCCTGCGAGTTTCGTCACCGATGCGTCCGATGCCTGCGCGACCGCGCTCGCCGCGCCATCGGGCGAATGGGACGATGCGCTCATCGACGCGCTCGGTTTGCCGCGCACATGGTTCGCGCCGCTGGCGGCATCGCATGACATTGGCGGCGTGTTGTCGGGCGAAGCGGCGGCCGCGCTCGGCTTGCGCGCGGGCATCCCGATGGCCGTCGGCGCGGGCGATACGCCGTGCGCCGCGCTCGGCAGCGGGCTATCGTCCGACGGCGACGCGCTTCTCACCACCGGCACCGGCGGCCAGATCGTCGTGATGTGCGCCGACGCGCCCGCGCCCGTGCATGGCCTGCACACGTATCGTGCGGCGACCGGGACGTGGTATCGCATGGCGGCGATGCAGAACGTCGGCGTCGCGCTCGAAGCGGTGCGCGGCTGGCTCGGCTATGCGTCGTGGCCGCAAGCCTACGACGACGCGTTCGCTGCGAACGCCAGCGCATCCGTGAGCTTTCTGCCGTATCTGAGCGGCGAACGTTCCCCGTGGATGAACCCCGACGCGCGCGGCGGCTGGCTCGGACTCGGCCTCGACGACACGCGCGGCACGATGATGCACGCCGCGTTCGAAGGCGTGGCATTCGCCTTGCGTGCCGGGCTGGACGCCGTTCGGCGACACTCCGGGGCGAACGGCGCACCGCTCGATTCGATGCTGCTCGCGGGCGGCGGCTCCGTCGATGCGCGCTGGCGGCAGTTGCTTGCCGACGCATTGCGCGTCGAGCTGCACGCAGTCGATTGCCCGAACGCGGCGACGCGCGGCGCGGCGATCCTCGGCGGCATCGCGGCGGGCCATTGGCGCATCGACGATCTCGCATCGCTCGCACCCGCCGCGACGCTCGTCGCGACGCCGCGGGCGAACGCTTCGCTCGACGCACGGCTCGCGCGTTTCATCGATCTGTACAAGCGTGCCGAAGACTGGTTCACGGTCGGGCACGAGTCCGCTTAAACTTTCGTAGCTTCGACCCCGATGCCATCCGCATCGGGGATCATGAAGCGTCGCTTCATATGAACGGTAACTGAAGCGCGCTTCGTCAAGACAACATCGAACTCAGCCATGTCCGCACCTTCGCCGTCACATCCCGATTTCCGCGCGCGCGCGTTTCTGCTCGATCATGCGTTGCGCACGATGACCTTCTATCACCCGCACTGCATGGACCCTGCGGGCGGATTCTTTCACTACTACAAGAACGACGGCACGATCTACGACCGCGCCTCGCGTCATCTCGTATCGAGCACGCGCTTCGTCTTCAGCTATGCGATGGCGTACAAGCACTTCGGTCTCGATGAATATCGCGGCGGCGTGGCGCATGGCATCGAATATCTGCGCGAGTTTCATCGCAATCCGCAGACGGGCGGCTATGCGTGGACGCTGAGCGGACGCGACGTCACCGATGCGACCAACCATTGCTACGGGCTCGCGTTCGTCGTGCTCGCGTATGCGAAGGCGGTCGAAGCGGGATTCGACGAGGCGCGCGCATGGCTCGACGAAACCTGGAACCTGATGGAAACGCGCTTCTGGGATGCAGAGCACGGCCTCTACAAGGACGAAGCGACCGCCGACTGGCAGGTGTCCGACTATCGCGGCCAGAACGCGAACATGCACGCCTGCGAGGCGCTGCTCGCCGCGTTCGAAGCGACGGGCGAAGCGCGCTATCTAGACCGCGCGGCCCTGCTTGCCGACAACATGGTGAACCGTCAGGCCGCGCTCGCGGGCGGCCTCGTCTGGGAACACTACAAGCCGGACTGGTCGATCGACTGGAATTACAACAAGGGAGACCGCAGCAACATCTTCAGGCCGTGGGGTTTTCAGCCGGGGCATCAGACCGAATGGGCGAAGCTGCTGCTGATCCTCGAGCGTCATCGCCCGCAGGCGTGGCACGTGACGCGTGCGCGAGAGTTGTTCGACCGCGCGCTGGAACTGTCGTGGGATCACGAGCACGGGGGGATGGTGTACGGCTTCGATCCAGACGGCAAGTTCTACGACGAGGACAAATACTTCTGGGTCCAGGCGGAATCGATCGCGGCGGCCGCGCTGCTGGCGGATCGCGCGCAACGCGACGGCGACGCCGCGCTCGCCGCGCGTTACTGGAACGATTACGACCGCCTGTGGGCCTATAGCTGGGAGCATTTCGTCGATCACAAATGGGGCGCGTGGTACCGCATTCTCACGCGCGACAACCGCCAGTACAGCGACGAGAAGAGTCCGGCCGGAAAGGTCGACTATCACACGATGGGTGCATGCTACGAAGTCCTGAACGTCGTGCGCTGAGACAAACCAGATTATCGAAACCCAAGGAGCAGAACGATGAAAACGAAAGCAGCAATCGCATGGGAAGCCGGCAAGCCGTTGACGATCGAGGAAGTCGATCTCGAAGGACCGCGCGCGGGTGAAGTCCTGATCGAAGTCAAGGCAACGGGCATCTGTCACACCGATTACTACACGCTGTCGGGCGCCGATCCGGAAGGCATCTTTCCGGCGATTCTCGGGCATGAGGGCGCGGGTGTGATCGTGGATGTCGGGCCGGGCGTCGGCACGTTGAAAAAGGGCGATCACGTCATTCCGCTGTATACGCCGGAGTGTCGCCAGTGCAAGTTCTGTCTGTCGCGCAAGACGAATCTCTGCCAGGCGATTCGCGCGACGCAGGGCAAAGGGCTGATGCCGGATGCGACTTCGCGTTTCTCGCTCGATGGCAAGCCCTTGTTCCATTACATGGGCACATCGACGTTCTCGAATTACATCGTCGTGCCTGAGATCGCGGTCGCGAAAGTGCGCGAAGACGCGCCGTTCGACAAGATCTGCTACATCGGCTGCGGCGTGACGACGGGCGTCGGCGCGGTCGTCTATTCGGCGAAAGTCGAGGCGGGCGCGAATGTGGTCGTGTTCGGTCTCGGCGGTATCGGCCTGAACGTGATTCAGGGCGCGAAGATGGTCGGCGCGGACAAGATCATCGGCGTCGATATCAATCCGGGCCGTGTCGAACTCGCGAAGAAGTTCGGCATGACCCACTTCATCAACCCGAAGGAAGTCGAGAACGTCGTCGACCATATCGTGCAGCTTACCGATGGCGGCGCGGATTATTCGTTCGAGTGCGTCGGCAATGTGAAGCTGATGCGTCAGGCGCTGGAATGCACGCACAAGGGCTGGGGACAGTCGTTCATCATTGGCGTGGCGGCGGCGGGCGAGGAGATCAGCACGCGCCCGTTCCAGCTCGTCACCGGCCGCGAATGGAAAGGCTCGGCGTTCGGCGGCGCGCGCGGGCGCACGGACGTGCCTAAGATCGTCGACTGGTATATGGAAGGCAAGATCAACATCGACGATCTGATCACGCATCATCTCAAGCTGGAGCAGATCAACGATGGCTTCGACCTGATGAAGAAGGGCGAGTCGATTCGTTCTGTCGTCATCTACTGAGCGGGGAAAACGCCATGCTGGAACTCGTGGAAGAACATCGTTGCTTCGAGGGCGTGCAGCGCATCTATCGGCACGAATCGCAGACGATCGGCCTGCCGATGCGTTTCTCCGTCTTTCTGCCGAAAGAGGCCGCATCGCACAAGGTGCCCGCGTTGTTTTATCTCGCCGGCCTCACTTGCACCGAAGAGACGTTCCCGATCAAGGCGGGCGCGCAGCGTTATGCGGCGGAACACGGCATTGCGCTGATCGCGCCGGATACGAGTCCGCGCGGCGCGGATATTCCCGGCGAGAAAGACGCATGGGATTTCGGCGTCGGCGCGGGCTTTTATGTCGATGCGACGCGCGAGCCGTGGGCGCGGCGTTATCGCATGTACTCGTATGTGACGCAGGAATTGCGTGAGACGGTGCTTTCGGCGTTGCCGGTGCGGGAGGATCGCATCGGCATCTTCGGGCATTCGATGGGCGGTCACGGGGCGCTCGTGCTCGCGTTGCGCAATCCTGACCTATACAGGTCGGTGTCGGCGTTCGCGCCGATCGCGGCGCCGTCGCAGTGCCCGTGGGGCGTGAAGGCGTTTTCCGGCTATCTCGGCGATGATCGCGAAGCGTGGAAGCAATACGATGCGAGCGAACTCATCAAGGGCGATGCGGCGTCGCGGTTCGAAGGCGGGATTCTCGTCGATCAGGGAATGGCGGATCAGTTTCTTGCCGAGCAGTTACATCCTGATGTGTTGGAGCGCAATGCACAGGAAGCGGGGCACCGGGTGACGGTGCGGCGTCATGAAGGCTACGATCATGGGTATTTCTTCATTTCGACGTTCGTGGGGGGGCATGTCGCGCATCATGCGCGGGTTTTGTGTCGTTGATTTTTTTTCGGCGGATCCCGTTTTGTTAGTGGTTTATTAGCGTTGCCCCTGTGCGGGGCGGCAGTCACTTTCTTTGCTGCTGCAAAGAAAGTAACCAAAGAAAGCAGCTCGATACGCCCGCGGTCACACGCAGTTTGGCCATGCTTGCCAGGTGATCGTGGGCTGCCTAAGTGTCGCCCTCACAGGCCCGACCGGGCTTGGATCGCGCACGGTCTGACAAGCTAGTACTCAAAAGACGCTGGTTCAGCACCAAATAGCGCCCGCACAGC
>NZ_JALQDT010000005.1:0-51138 GCF_023631085.1 Caballeronia sp. INML1
GCGGGCTGGAGCCATTTCGTGCTGAACCGGTTTGTTGTGTGGCGCGAGGCGACAGACCGTGCGCGATCCAAGCCCGGTTAAACCTTTGAGGGCGACACTTAGGCAGCCCACGACCGGCTGGCAAGCATGGCCAAATTGCGTGTGACCGCGGGCGTATCGAGCTGCTTTCTTTGGTTACTTTCTTTGCAGCAGCAAAGAAAGTGACTGCCGCCCCGCACAGGGGCAGTCTAATAGACCGATACCCTAACGGGATCCAGCGAAAACAAAACCAAAAGCAAACCCAAAACCAAACCCAAACCCTCAATTCCCGCGCCGCGCAAGCAGACTGCCGCCATACACGATTGCGGCGAGCATCGTGATCCAGAAGCTCGTCGGCCAGTCGGTGTAGTAGGCGAGAGTAAGCCCGACCCACGCCTGCCCGAGCGCAAACAATGCCGCGAGCACCAGCCCCGACGATAACCGCGTCGTCACGTTCTGCGCCGCGGCCGCCGGCCCGACCATCAACGCGAACACGAGCAGCACGCCCACGATCTGCGTGCACGCCGCAACCGCAAGGGCGGTGATCGCCAGAAACAGCACGGAAACGAGCCGCAACGACACACCCTTGGCTTCCGCAAGCTCCGGCTGCAAGGACGCAAACAGCAAAGGCCGCATGATGAAGCCGAGCGCGCCCAGACTCACGATGGCGAGACCCGCCAGCACGACGAGCGTCTCATGGCTCACGCCGAGCACGTTGCCGAAAAGCAGCGCCGTGGCCTGCGTCGCATACGCGGTGAAGAAGTGCAGAAACAACAGGCCGAAGCCGAGCGATAGCGAAAGAATCACGCCGATCGCCACATCGCGGCCCGAGAGGCGTTCGCCGAGCGCGCCCATGCCGACGCCGGCCGCGAGCGTGAAGCCGACCATCCCCCAGAGCGGCGGCATGCCGAGCAGCACCGCGCCCGTCGCGCCGGTGAAGCCGACGTGCGACAGCGCGTGACCCGCGAAGGTCTGCCCGCGCAACACGAGAAAGTACCCGACGATTCCCGACAGCACCGCGACCATCCCCGACGCCGCGAACGCATTCACCATGAAGTCGTATTCGAACATTGTGCTTTTTCTATTTGGCGTGGCTGTGGCCGTGACCGTGACCGTGCGCATGGTCATGCTCGTGTTCGTGCTCATGCTCCCCGCCTTCTTCATGAGCGTGATCGAGCTTGTCGATCTCGACATCGCCCGACATCACGAAGATGCGGCCGTTCACGCGCATCACGTCGATGGGCGAACCGTACAGGCGCGACAACACGGGCCTCGAGATGACTTCGTCGACGGTGCCGAGCGCGGCGCGCCCGCTGCCTAGATAGAGCACGCGGTCGAGTGAATTCAGCAGCGGATTGAGCTCGTGCGCCGAGAACAGCACGGTGATGTTCAGTTCGCGCTGAACGCGCCGCACGAGTTCGACGACGCCCGTCTGATGGCGCGGATCGAGACTGATGAGCGGCTCGTCGAGCAGCAGGAGCCGCGGATTGCCGAGCAGACACTGCGCGAGCAGCAGACGCTGGCGCTCGCCGCCCGACAGTTCCGACAACGGACGCGAAGCCAGTTGATGCGCGCCGACGAGTTCGAGCACGCGCTCGACATCGGCGCAAATGCGCGCGTTGCGATGCGGCAGGCCCCAGTGATGCCCGTCGGCGGCCATCGCGACGAAATCGCGGCCCAGCACGCGCCGGTTGGCGAGTCCGGTGCGAACCTGCGGCATGTAACCAATGGATGCATTGCCGCGCACGACCGTTTCGCCGTTCACACGGATCGACCCGCTTTTGAGCGGCACGAGGCCAAGCAGCGCGCGCATCAGCGTGGTCTTGCCTGCGCCGTTCGGCCCGAGCACGCCGATGAACTCGCCGTTGCGGACCGTGAAGCTCGCGTCGTTGAGAATCTCGCGCCCGCCGAGGGCGAGCGTCACGCGATCGACTTCGAGCGCGGCTTGCGTGGTTGCGGCGGCGGTCATCGCTGCCATCCTTGCAGCGCGCCCGACAGCGTGTCGAGTTGCGACTGCATCCATTGCTGATAGGTCTCTTTTGCGGGCAGGGTTTCGGTCACGCTGATGCTCGGCACATGTGCATCCTTTGCGATGTTGAGCATGCGCTTCGTCAGCGCGCCCGTGGCCTGGCTGTTGTAGATGAGCACGTGCACCCGGCGCTCGCGCAGATCCTTTTCGAACGCGGCGATATCGGCGGCGCTCGGCTCGGTCTCGTTCATCGATGCCATTTGAAAGCGCAGGTTGCGCATCTCGAAGCCGATGGCATCGGCCATGTAGCCGAACACCGGCTCGGTCGCGGTGACGGGCACGCCCTTGTAGTGCGTCTTCAACTGCGCGACGGTCGAGTCGATCGGCTTCATCGAACCGAGGAAGGCCGCGAGGCGCGCGTCGTAATCGCTTTTGTGCGACGGGTCGGCGCTCACGAGATATGCGCTCACTGCCTTCGCGACGGCGGGCATCGTCGCCGGGTCGTACCAGAGGTGCGGATTGTCACCGGCCTTCCTGCCGACGAGCTTCGCCACGACGATCACCGTGCGCTTGTCGTTGCTCTTCGATACGGCGAGCAACTTGTCCATCCACGGATCGTAGTCCGCGCCGTTATAGACGACGAGGGCCGCGTGCTGCAATGCGCGCGCGGTTTTCGGGCTCGCTTCGAAGAGATGCGGGTCTTCGTCCGGATTGCTGAGGATGCTCGTCACCTGCACGTGATCGCCGCCGAGCTGCCGGATGACGTCGCCGTAGAAGTTCTCCGCCGCGACGACCGGCACGCGCGCGGTCTGCGCGGATGCCGTATTGCACAAGCCGAGTGCGATGGCGAAGCAGGTCAGGATGTGCGCGAATTTCATCGATTTCCTTTCTGGATGAGTCGTTCTCGACCGAAGCGAATCAGGCGTCGCGGTGTTTGCGCTGGCAATCGGCGCACAGTCCGCTCAATTCCACGACCTGGTGATGCACCTGAAAGCCGTGCGCCGGCGGGCTCGCGGACAGGGACGAAGCGAGCTCGCGGCCCTGGATTTCGAGCGTCGCGCCGCATTCGTCGCAGATGAGGAACTGGCTTTCGTGCGGCTTGCCCGCGTCGCAGCACGCGATGAACGCGTTCTTCGACTCGATGCGATGCACGAAGCCGTTCTCGACGAGAAATTCCAGCGCGCGATAGACGGTGGTCGGCGGCACGCGCGCGCCGCGCTGCGGCTCCATCGCGTCGATGAGGTCGTAGGCGCCGATCGGCTTGTGCGCCTTCAGCACGAGTTCGTAGACCTGGCGGCGCAGCGGCGTGAGCGCGACGCCGCGCTCGACGCTGAGCGCTTCGGCGCGGGCCAGCATGGTTTCGACGGATGCGGTCATGTCATCTCGGCCGCGTCGGGACGCGACCCGTGCAAGGGGTTGAACCGTGAGCGGGCGTGCCGCTCGTCGGACGATTTGGAAATGATATAACGTATCGCGTTGACATGCGAGAACTAGAAATGTGCTGAACCGTCTGTAGTCCCGCCCGCGTGATACCGCGCTTGGCTCTCCGACCCGTTGCTACACGGGTTTTCCCGACCTTTTCCAAGTTTGCGCGACGCAACATCGAAACCTGTGCCGACGCCTTGACACGACCGCGTGCAACGCCGATCATTCGATCAAACAAAGAGCAATTGTTCATTCGCAGAGCGTTCGCTCACACGAACGGCGATCGAAGGAATCGGAGACATCGGTGAGACTGACAGACAAGGTCGCGGTCATTACGGGTGCCGCGAGCGGCATCGGCGAAGCGGTCGCGCGGCGCTATCTGGAGGAAGGTGCGCAGGTCGTCGCCGTCGACGTGAAAGACGAACACGACATGGCGCAGCGCTTCGCGGACGTCGGCGCGCGCATGCTCGCGCTCAAGGCCGACGTCACGCAGCGTGAAGAGATCGCGCGCATCGTGGCGCGCACGGTCGAGCGTTTCGGAGGCATCGACATTCTCTTCAATAACGCGGCGCTCTTCGACATGCGCCCGATCCTCGATGAATCCTGGGACGTGTACGACCGCCTGTTCGCGGTCAACGTCAAAGGCATGTTCTTTCTGATGCAGGCGGTCGCGAAGCGCATGGTCGAGCAGGGGCGTGGCGGCAAGATCATCAATATGTCATCGCAAGCCGGACGGCGCGGCGAGGCGCTCGTGTCGCATTACTGCGCGACCAAGGCGGCGGTGATCAGCTATACGCAGTCGGCGGCGCTCGCGCTCGCCAGGGAACGCATCAACGTGAACGGCATCGCGCCGGGCGTCGTCGATACCCCGATGTGGAACGAAGTCGACGCGCTCTTCGCGCGCTACGAGAACCGGCCGCTTGGCGAGAAGAAGCGGCTCGTCGGCGAGGAAGTGCCGCTCGGGCGCATGGGCGTGCCCGCGGACATCACAGGGGCGGCGCTCTTTCTGGCGTCATCGGATTCGGATTACATCACCGCTCAGACAATCAACGTCGACGGCGGCAACTGGATGAGTTGACGCGCTCCACGCCCGCACGCCATGCGGCTTGCAGCGCGGCAGGCACCGTCTATAGTGAAACGGCGTCGCGGCGAATGCGTGCGCGTGAAAACCGAAGCTCTACGACGACGGAGGCAGGCGCGGCAAAGGATCAACCCGGCAACCACGCGATCCCCGATCGCGCACCCTCAAAAGCAGGCAGCGGCATACACGGCGCTTGCGGTCATGCATGAGACTGTCCGCCGTGTCCGTGCAAACAAAAAGGAGACGAACCCAATGAAACGCACCCAACGTATCGTTCGAGCACAACTGCGCGCACGTCGCGCCCCGTTCGTGACCGGGGCGCTGTCGGCCGCGCTGGCCGCCGCCGCGCTCGTGCCGCTGTCGGCGCATGCCGCGTCGACCATCACGATCGCGACGTTGAACAACCCGGACATGATCGAGTTGAAGAAGCTCGCCCCGGCCTTCGAGAAGGCCAATCCGGACATCCAGCTGAAATGGGTGATCCTCGAAGAGAACGTGCTGCGTCAGCGCGCGACGACCGACATCACGACCAACAGCGGCCAGTTCGACGTGATCACCATCGGCACGTATGAGGCGCCGCAATGGGGCAAGCGCGGCTGGCTCTCGCCGATGACCGGCCTGCCCGCCAACTACGATCTCGACGACGTCGTGAAAACCGCGCGCGACGGCCTCTCGTCCGGCGGCGTGCTCTATGCGCTGCCGTTCTACGTCGAAAGCTCGATGACGTATTACCGCAAGGATCTGTTCCAGGCGGCCGGCCTCAAGATGCCCGACCAGCCGACCTATGACCAGATCAAGCAGTTCGCCGACAAGCTCACCGACAAGTCCAAGGGCCAGTACGGCATCTGCCTGCGCGGCAAGGCGGGCTGGGGCGAGAACATGGCGTTCGTGTCGACGGTCGTGAACACCTTCGGCGGCGAATGGTTCAACGAGAAGTGGCAGGCGCAGCTCGACACGCCCGAGTGGAAGAAGGCAGTCGGCTTCTACGCTGATCTGCTGAAGAGCGACGGCCCGCCGGGAGCGAGCTCGAACGGCTTCAACGAGAACCTCACGCTGATGTCGTCCGGCAAGTGCGCGATGTGGATCGACGCGACGGTCGCCGCCGGCATGCTCTACAACAAGTCGCAGTCGCAGGTGTCGGACAAGATCGGCTTCGCGGCGGCGCCGATCGCCGTCACGCCGAAGGGCTCGCACTGGCTGTGGTCGTGGTCGCTCGCGATCCCGAAGACGTCGAAGCAGCAGGACGCCGCGAAGAAATTCGCCGCGTGGGCGACGTCGAAGGAATACATCGAGATGGTCGGCAAGGACGAAGGCTGGGCGTCGGTACCGCCGGGCACGCGCAAGTCGACCTACGCGCGCCCCGAGTACAAGCAGGCCGCGCCGTTCGGCGACTTCGTGCTGAAGGCGATCGAAACCGCGGACCCGAACGACGCGACGCTGCACAAGGTGCCGTATAGCGGCATCCAGTTCGTCGGCATTCCGGAGTTCCAGTCCTTCGGCACGGTGGTCGGCCAGTCGATCGCAGGCGTCGTCGCGGGTCAGACGAGCGTCGACAACGCGCTGAAGGCGGCGAACGCCGCCGCGGATCGCGCCGTGAAGCAGGCGGGCTATCAGAAGTAAATCTTCCGCGGTGCACGGGCCGCATCGCCTGATGCGGCCCGCCGGCATCATCATCGAGAGGTGACACGATGAGTCAACTGAATCCCCCCATCACCGATCATCATCTGGAGGAGTCCGCCGCCGAGCGCGACAAGCGGCGCGCAAAGTCGGTGCGATGGCTGATCGCGCCATCGACCGGATTGCTCTTTCTGTGGATGGCCATTCCGCTCGCGATGACGATCTGGTTTTCGTTCTCGCGCTACAACCTGCTGAACCCCGATGTCAAAGGCTTCGCGGGCTTCGACAATTTCGAGTTCCTCGTCACCGATCCGGCGTTCGGCCCATCCATCGGCCATACGCTGACGCTGATCATTTCGGTGCTCGTCATCACGGTCGTGGGCGGCGTGCTGCTCGCCGTGCTGTTCGATCGCAAGTTCTTCGGGCAGGGCATCGCGCGTCTGCTCGTGATCGCGCCGTTCTTCGTGATGCCGACGGTCTCCGCGCTCATCTGGAAGAACATGATTCTGCATCCGGTGTACGGCCTCATCGCGAGCCTGATGCGCTCGATGGGCATGCAGCCGATCGACTGGTTCGCCGACTATCCGCTGTTCGCGGTCATCGTGATCGTCGCGTGGCAATGGCTGCCTTTCGCGTTCCTGATTCTCTTCACGGCGATCCAGTCGCTCGATCAGGAACAGAAGGAAGCGGCGCGCATCGACGGCGCGGGTCCGTTCGCGATGTTCTTCTTCATCACGCTGCCGCACCTGAAGCGCGCGGTCGCCGTGGTCGTGATGATGGAAACCATCTTCCTGCTGTCGATCTTCGCGGAAATCTACACGACGACGGGCGGCGGCCCCGGCACCGCGACGACCAACCTGTCGTACCTGATCTACGCACTCGGCCTGCAGCAGTTCGATGTCGGTCTCGCATCGGCGGGCGGCATTCTCGCGGTCATTCTCGCCAACATCGTCGCGTTCTTCCTCGTGAGAATGCTCGCGAAGAACCTCAAAGGGGAGTACGAGTCATGAGCACTCAAACGGTTACGGGCGCGCCGCGGACCACCGCGCTCGGTCACGCCAAGAATGTGGTGCCCGGCATCGTCGCGTGGATCGTGTCCATCCTGCTGTTCTTTCCGATCTTCTGGATGACGATCACCGCGTTCAAGACGGAGCAGCAGGCGTACTCGTCGTCGCTGTTCTTCACGCCGACGCTGGAGAGCTTCCGTGAAGTGTTTGCGCGCAGCAACTACTTCGGCTTCGCGTGGAATTCGGTGCTGATCTCGGTGGGCGTCACGTTGCTCTGCCTGATCCTCGCCGTGCCGTGCGCGTACGCGATGGCGTTCTTCCCGACCCGGAAAACGCAGTCGGTCCTCCTGTGGATGTTGTCCACGAAGATGATGCCGTCGGTCGGCGTGCTCGTGCCGATCTACCTCTTGTGGAAGAACACGGGCCTGCTCGATAGCGTGTCCGGGCTCATCATCGTGTACACGTTGATCAACCTGCCGATCGCCGTGTGGATGGCCTACACGTACTTCAACGAAGTGCCGAAGGACATTCTCGAAGCAGGCCGCATCGACGGCGCGACGACGTGGCAGGAAATCGTCTACCTGCTGATGCCGATGGCGCTGCCCGGTCTCGCATCGACGGGTCTGCTGCTCATCATCCTGTCGTGGAACGAGGCATTCTGGAGCATCAACCTGTCGAGCTCGAACGCGGCGCCGCTGACGGTGTTCATCGCGTCGTACTCGAGTCCGGAGGGCCTCTTCTGGGCGAAGCTCTCGGCGGCTTCGCTGCTCGCGGTCGCGCCGATCCTGATCGTCGGCTGGGTCTCGCAGAAGCAACTGGTGCGCGGCCTCACGTTTGGCGCGGTGAAGTGAGGATGCGAGCGTGAACCTCACTCCATCCCACGAGGCCAATCTCGAAGACCGCCTGCTGATCTGCGATTGCGACGGCGTGCTGATCGACAGCGAAGCGGTGGCCGCGCGCATGCTCGTCACCGAGTTGCAGGCGCTGTGGCCGGGCGTCGATGTCGAGCCGGTCGTGATGCCGCTGCTCGGCCTGCGCATCGAGGCGGTGCTCGCGAGCGCCGCCGATACGGTGAACCGCACGCTGACGCACGATCAGGTCGTCGCGATCCGGCATGCCGTCGAAGTCGCGGCGATCGAGGCGCCGGCGGTGCCCGGCATCGCCGAGGCGCTCGCGGCCGTGCCATTCATGAAGGCGTGCGCGAGCAACAGCTTTTCGACCTATGTCGATGCCGTGCTCAAACGCACGGGCCTGCTGCGCTTTTTCGGCGAGCGGCGTTTTTGCGCGGACATGGTCGCGAATCCGAAGCCCGCGCCCGACGTCTATCTGGCGGCGGCGCGCGCGATGCGCATCGATCCGCTGCGCTGCCTCGTCGTCGAGGACAGCGTGACCGGCGTGACGGCGGCGAAGGCGGCGGGCATGCCGGTGCTCGGCTTCATCGGCGGCGGACATGCGACCGAAGGGCAGATCGGCGCGCTCGAAAGGGCGGGGGCGCAGAAGGTATTCGACGACATGACGCGCTTGCCTGCGCTCGTCGAGCAATGGCTGCAGAACGCGACGTTCGAAATCAGATAGCGGAAAGCGCGTGACGCATCGCTAATGAAGACAGGAGACACACATCATGGCTAGCCTGACACTGCGCAATATCAGCAAGCGTTATGAAGAAACCGAGGTGATGCGCAACATCAACCTCGATATCAACGACGGCGAGTTCGTCGTGTTCGTCGGCCCGTCGGGCTGCGGCAAGTCGACGTTGATGCGCATGATCGCGGGTCTGGAGGACATCAGCGGCGGCGACCTCATGATCGACAACGCGCGCGTGAATGAACTGGCGCCCGCGAAGCGCGGCATCGCCATGGTGTTCCAGTCGTACGCGCTGTATCCGCACATGACGCTTTACGACAACATGGCGTTCGGCCTCAAGCTCGCGGGCGAGAAGAAGCCCGCGATCGATGCCGCCGTGAAGAACGCCGCGAAGATTCTCCATATCGACCATCTGCTCGATCGCAAGCCGAAGCAGTTGTCGGGCGGCCAGCGTCAGCGCGTGGCGATCGGGCGCGCGATCACGCGCAAGCCGAAGGTGTTCCTGTTCGACGAGCCGCTCTCGAACCTCGATGCCGCGTTGCGCGTGAAGATGCGCCTTGAATTCGCGCGCCTGCACGACGACCTCAAGACGACGATGATCTACGTGACGCACGATCAGGTCGAGGCGATGACGCTCGCGGACAAGATCGTCGTGCTGTCGGCGGGGAACATCGAGCAGGTCGGCACGCCGAACACGCTGTATCACGCGCCGGCGAACCGCTTCGTCGCGGGCTTCATCGGCTCGCCGAAGATGAACTTCCTGTCGGGCACGGTCGCGCAGATCCAGAACGACGGCGTGCTCGTGAAATACGCGACGGGCGAGACGCAGCTCGTCGGCGTGCTGCCCGGCAATGCGAAGCCGGGCGATGCGGTGACCGTCGGCATTCGTCCCGAGCACTTGCAGCCGAACGCGCCCGACTCCGGCGATTACGGCGTTTCCGCTTCGGCGATGACGGTCGAAACGCTCGGCGACGCCGCGTATCTCTATGCCGAAACGGACGTCGCGCCGGATGGGCTGATCTCGCGCATTCCGCCGCTCGAGAAGCACGCGCGCGGCGAGAAGCTGAAGCTCGGTACGGCGCCGGATCATTGCCATCTGTTCAACGCGGAAGGGCAGGCGTACACGCGCAGGGTCGTGGATTCGTGGCTGCGGGAGCACGCGACAGCGGCCTGAAATTCCGCTGATCGTATGAGCGGCGCCGTTCGGCAGAGCGGCGCCGTTGTTTTTTGCACGACCCGCATACGCGCGATAATCTCGTTTTCGACCAGCCACCCGCGTTGGCCCGCGCCCGTCCCACACGATATCGCCATGCCCGTCCTGAACGAACTCTTCGTCTATCCCGTCAAGTCCTGCGCCGGCATTTCGCTGCCCCGCGCGACGCTCCTCGACACGGGTCTCGAATACGACCGTCACTGGATGGTGACCGATCCGGCGGGCGCGATGTTCACGCAACGCACACATCCGCGCATGGCGCTGATCAGGACCGCATTCGATGGCGGCGATCTCGTCATCGACGCGCCCGGCATGCCGACGCTTCGCACGCCGCTCTGCGCCGAAGCGCTCGCCGATGCGCGGGCGATACGCGCGACCGTCTGGCGCGATACCGTCGATGCGCTCGACACCGGCGAGGACGCTGCGCGATGGTTCAGCGAATTCATGGACACGTCCGCGCGTCTCGTGCGTTTCGCGCCGTCCTCGCGTCGCGACGTCAGCGACGAATGGACCGCGCCGCACAGCACGCACACGCGCTTCGCGGATCAGTTTCCGCTGCTCGTCGTCGGCCAGGCATCGCTCGACGATCTCAACGCGCGCCTGTCCATCAAGGGCGCGCCGGGCATCGCGGCGAATCGCTTCCGCCCGAATCTCGTGATCGGCGGGCTCGATGCGTACGAAGAGGATTTCATCGGCGACATGCACGTTCGCGTGCCGGGACGCGCTGTGCGGCTACGGCTCGTGAAGCTCTGCACGCGCTGTCCGATTCCATCGATCGATCAGGGCACGGGCGCGCACGATCCATCGTGGCCGCACGAGCCGCTCGACACGATGAGCGCGTATCGCGGCAGCGATCAGTTCGACGGCGCGCTCACCTTCGGCAAGAACGCGATCATCCTGGAAGGCGAGGGCGTCGCGCTGGAAGTCGGGCAGGACGTGGAAGCGGAAATCGACTTCTGACGCTCACGCATCGAGCGCGGCTTTCGCGCACAACTCGTCCGTGACAAGCCCCGACAGCCATTTCCCTTTCAACGCGGCGATGAGCGCCTCGCGTTTGCGCTCGCCGCCCGCGAAACCGATCGTCGGGCGTTTGGGCGGTGCATCGAGCTTGAGGCTCGTCACGCGCGCCCCGGTTTTCGAGGTCACGCGCTTGCCGTTTGCATCGATCGGCAGGCCGAGCCATTCGGCCACGGCGCCCGCCGACATCATCTCGTCGACTTCCGCGCGCGTGATGAAACCGTCCTGGTGCAGCGGACAATTCACGCCCACGTTGCCGATGCCGACGAACGCCACGTCCGCCTGCTTCGCGAGTTCGCTGACGATGCGATACAGCCGGTGACTCACCCACTGCGCGCGCTCGGCTTCGCTGTCGGCCATGAGCGGCGCGGGCAACATGAAGTGCTTGCCGCCGGTCTTCTCCGATAGCTGCTGCGCGACGTCATAACGATTCGATGAACCGTCCTGTGCTATTGCGCCGACCATCGAAACGAAGCGATGCTGCGGCCGGTCGATCTGCCCGATCTGAGCGACGCAGGCCTTCAGCGTGCGCCCGCTGCCGATCGACACGACGAGCGGTTTCTCTTCGAGCAGATAGCGCTCCATCACCTGCGCGCCCGCGACGGCGAGCTTGCGGTCGACTTGCTCGGGCGCGTCGCCGTCGATGGGCACGACTTCGCACATCGCGAGACCGTAGCGGTCGCTGAGCGCCTTCGCGAGCGACAGGCAATCGGCGATGCGATGATCGACGCGCACGCGGATCAGGTTCTTTTCGACGGCGAAGGCGACGAGTCGCTGCGCCACCGGTCGCGAGATCTGGAGCTTTTCGGCGATCTCGTTCTGGGTGTTGCCGGCGACGTAATAGAGCCACGCTGCGCGCGTCGCGAGGTCGAGTTTTTCAGTGGACTTGGGCACTGGTGGTTTCGTTTTTTGCTTTGTTGCTTTTTTTAGGGGTGTTTTTGGGGTTTTTTTGGGGTGTTGCCGGATCCCGTGTTGGTGTTGGTTTATTAGCACTGCCCCTATGCGGGGCGGCAGTCACTTTCTTTGCTGCTGCAAAGAAAGTAACCAAAGAAAGCAGCTCCACACGCCCGCGGTCACACGCAGTTTGGCCATGCTTGCCATGTGATCGTGGGCTGCCTAAGCGTCGCCCTCATAGGACTAATCCGGCTTGGATCGCGCACGGTCCGCCACCTCGCGTCGCATGGCGGAGCGGTTCAGCACCAAATGGCTCCAGCCCGCTTCGCGGCCGACCGGTCAATCGGGTCTGCCCGAACTTTCTTTACTAACGCCTCGATCTCACTGCAAGTGCAGACCGATGTTGTCCCTTGCAAACCCAGCGGCAGCGCGTAGCGCTGTGCCGGAGCTATTTGGTGCTGAACCAGCGTCTTTTGAGTACTAGCTTGTCAGACCGTGCGCGATCCAAGCCCGGCGTGGCCTATGAGGGCGACACTTAGGCAGCCCACGATCGGCTGGCACGCGTGGCCAAACTGCGTGTGACCGCGGGCCTAACAAGCTGCTTTCTTTGGTTACTTTCTTTGCAGCAGCAAAGAAAGTGACTGCCGCCCCGCATAGGGGCAACGCTAATAAACCAAAAAGAAAACGGGATCCGCCGAAAAAAAAAGCGCCAACAACGACCACGACAACAAATTCCATAGAAGCCCACGAGCACCACAAAATCAAGCCAACCTCGGCCGCGCCGGATCAAACAACGGTCTCACATGCTGATACAACTCCCGAAACCCCTTCAGGCGCTGCCGAAGCATCTCATGCCGCCCCGCGTCCGGCGTGAATTCCTGCTTGATCTCGGGCTTGGCGAGCACCGTCGCCGGGTCGCCGCCCGCCGCAAGCCAGCCAAGCCGTGCCGCGCCCAGCGCCGCGCCGGTCTCGCCGCCGCCGTGCGTGCGCGTCGGGGTATCGAAGGCATCGGCGAACATCTGCGCCCAGTACGCGCTGCGCGCACCGCCGCCTAACATCGATAACGCGCGCGCCTGCGTGCCCGCGGATTCCAGCGCGTCGAGACCGTCGGTCAGCGAGAGCGTCACGCCTTCGAGCACCGAGTAACCGAGCAGCGCGCGATCGGTCGCGTGCGTCATGCCGAAAAACACACCCTGCGCGTACGGATCGTTGTGCGGCGTGCGCTCGCCGCTCAGATACGGCAGGAACAACGGCGCGGAAGGCAACACGTCGGCGGGCAAGGCTTCGATTTCCGCGAGCAAGGTCGGCTCGTCCGTCGATGTCAGTTTGCACACCCAGCGCAAACAGCTCGCCGCCGACAACACCACGCTCATCTGATGCCAGCGATCCGGAATCGCGTGGCAGAACGCATGCACCGCCGACGCCGGATTCGGCCGGAAGCGATCGCCGATCACGCACAGCACGCCCGATGTGCCGAGCGAGAGAAAGCCATCGCCCGGATCGGTCGCGCCGATGCCTACCGCGCTCGCGGCATTGTCGCCGCCGCCCGCCGCGACGACCACGTGGTCGCCCAGCCCGAATTCGCGCGCGAGCTCGCGCCGCAACATCCCTGACGGCTCGCTGCCCTCGGCAAGCGACGGCATCTGCTGGCGCGACATGCTGCATGCCGCGAGCAACTCGTCGGACCAGTCGCGCCGTGCGACATCGAGCCAGAGCGTGCCCGCAGCATCCGATGGATCGGAGACCTTCGTGCCCGTCAGATGCATGCGCAGATAATCCTTCGGCAAGAGCACGCACGCGGTCTGCTTGAAGATTTCGGGTTCGTTGTGCGCGACCCAGAGGAGCTTCGGCGCAGTGAAGCCGGGCATCGCCAGATTGCCGGCGATTTCGTGCAGGTTCGGCGCGCGCTCGTAGAGTTCGGCGCACTCCTTGTCGCTGCGCATGTCGTTCCACAGGATGGCGGGGCGCAGCACGTTGTCGTATGAATCGAGCAGCACCGCACCGTGCATCTGACCCGAGAGGCCGATGCCGCGCACCTGCGCGAATTCATCCGGGAATTTGTCGCGCAGCTTGAAGAGCGCGGCGCGCGTGCCTTCCCACCAGTCGAGCGGATTCTGCTCAGACCAGCGCGGCTTCGGACGCGACACGGTAAACGGCGTGCCCGCCGTGCCGATGACGCTGCCGTCGCTCGCGAGCAGCAGAACTTTCACTTCGGAGGTGCCGAGGTCGATGCCTAAGTACATGAACGGACCCTTTGTCGTCGCCGGGATCGAACCCGGCCAAAAACAGGCGTGACGCCGATGCAGCGGGAGGCGCTAATTTAACGCCACGCAGCGCGCCGCGCCATGGGCACATTACCCGAGCGGCGCGGCGCTGGTTTCAACTCGCGTTTAGGGCGGCGATAACATCGGGCTTATGGGCGATTCGCGAGCCACGCATCGACCTTCGAAATCGCGTTGCGCATCACGCGCTCGAGACCTTCGGTCTGCGCCATGCTGCCCCACAGGAGCTTGTCTGCCGTGAACGCCTTGACCGGATCGGTGGCCGTGAAGAAGGCGTGCGCGGCCGATGGGTCCATCACCCCGTCCTGATACGTGTAAGGCAGCTTGCCTTCGTGCCAGCGTTCGAGAAAGCGGAAGAAGAGCGCGGGCAGGATGGCGGTCGAATCGGGATCGACGTTGCGTGCGAAACATTCGGAGAGAGTCGGCGCGATGAAGCCCGGCAGCTTCGAGAAGCCGTCCGCCGCGACGCGCTGGTTCGTGTCCCTGATATAGGGATTGCTGAAACGATCGAGCACGACATCGCGATACTTCGCGAGATCGATCGGACTGGGCGTGAGGCAGGGGATGACGTCGTCGGTGACGTAGGCGTCCGCGAGCGCGCGAATTTCCAGGTCCTGCGTGCCTTCGTGGATGTATTGCAGCCCGACGAGCGTGCCCGCCCACGCAATGCAGCTATGGCTCGCATTCAGGATGCGGATCTTCGCTTCCTCGTAGGGATGCACCGATTCGACCATCTCCGCGCCGACCTTCTCCCACGCGGGCCGCCCGGCGATGAAGTTGTCCTCGATCACCCACTGGATGAACTTCTCGCCCATTACGGGCGCTTTGTCGTCGAAGCCGGTCGCGGCCTTCACGCGCTCGGCGACATCGGGCGTCGGACGCGGCGTGATGCGATCGACCATCGCGTTCGGGCACGACGTGTTCGCGATCATCCAGTCGCGCAGCGCGGTCTCGCCGCGCCGCTCCAGGAATTCCAGCATGCCCGCCTTGAAGCGGTCGCCGTTGCTGCGCAGGTTGTCGCAATTCTGCAGCGACACCTTGCCCGCGCCGTTTTTCATGCGCGCATCGAGGATGGCGGCGAGCGCGCCGTAGATGGTCGTCTTCGCGCCTTTCAGATCGGCGGCGAGATCGGTGTTGGCGGTGTCGAGCTTGTCGTGCTCGTCGAGGTAGTAGCCGCCTTCCGTGACGGTGAACGACACGATCTTGCAAGCCGGATCCGCGCCCGTCGCGATCAGTTCGTTCAGATCGGCCGACCACGGCACGACCTTCCTGATCGAGCGGATGGTCTCGTATTCGCGCTCGCCCTTAGGCGTGACGGTCTCGAGCGTGTACGCCCCATGCTGCGCGGCGAGCGCTTCGAGCACGGCATTCATGTCGCCGCGAATATTGCCGACGGCGAGCGACCAGCTCGTATCGCCCGTTTCGTTCAGTCGGTGCAGATACCACGCCTGATGCGCGCGATGAAAAGACCCGGCGCCGATGTGCAGGATCACGTTGGCTTCGCTAGTCATGTCGTCTCTTCCTCTGATTGGGATGCGCGCCCGTTCTTTGCGGACGGCGGGTCGCGATGGCGCGCGAGGCGCTCAAAGCGCTCAAGGCGCTCAAGGCGCTCAAAGCGCTCAAAGCGTTGAAGTGAGCATTTGCTCTGTCGTTGATCGAATGATCGTATTCGCCCGGACTAAAGTCAAGGCGCGATAGTTCGTGCGACGCCGCGCAAACCGCGCGCCGCGCGAACGGCACATCCATCGCCGACGCGCGCTCCGGACGGCGCTGCGGCGCACAAATTCCATCGACGGATACGCATCGGGAATAACCCGTATAGGCAAGCTGACGGCCAATGAACGAAGGTGCGTGAGCCAATTGCCTTTAACGATAGGCGCAAAAACAGAACGCGGGAGACGGACATGAATTATGTGATCGGCATCGACATCGGCACGCAGAGCACGAAGGCGCTGCTCGTCGAAACCAGCGGCGCGATCGTCGCGCAGCATTCGAGCGCTTACCATCCGGATACGCCCAAACCGTTGTGGGCGGAGCAATGGCCTTCGGTATGGTTCGAGGCCGTGACGGAGTGCATCGCGGCGGTCGTCGCGAAGGCGTGCGAGAAGGGCGTCGCTTCGAGCAATGTGAAGTCGCTCTGCGTGAGCAGTCTTTACGGCGGCTCGGGCATTCCCGTCGACGAGCACATGGAACCGCTCTACCCGTGCCTCATCTGGATGGATCGGCGCGCGACGGCGGAAGTCGACTGGGTGCGCGCGAACGTCGACATGAAGCGGCTGGAAACGATCACGGGCAACGGCGTCGACAGCTATTACGGTTTCACGAAGATGCTCTGGCTGCGCCGCCATCAGCCCGACGTATGGAACAAGACGCGCTATTTTCTGCCGCCCAATGCATTCGTGATCCAGCGACTGACTGGCGAGCTCGCCGTCGACCACAGTTCGGCGGGGAATATCGGCGGCGTGTACGACGTGGCGAAGCGCGCGTGGTCGCGCGAGGCGCTCGACATGCTGGGCATTCCCGCTTCGATGATGCCGCAGCGGCTCGTCGAATCGTCGGAAGCGGTGGGCGGATTGTTGCCGCAGTGGGCCGACAAACTGGGGCTTGCCGCAGGCACGCCGATCGTCGCGGGCGGCGTCGATGCGGCGGTCGCGACCTTCGCGGCGGGCGTCACGAAGGCGGGTCATCACGTCGCGATGATCGGCACGAGCATGTGCTGGGGCTACATCAACCAGACCGTCGATGCGAGTCACGGACTCGTGTCGATGCCGCATGTCTACAACGGCAAGCACGATCTCTATGTGTTCGGCGGCGCGAGCACCGCGGGGCAGTGCGTCGCGTGGTATCGCGATCAGTTCTGCCAGGCCGAAATCGCCGCGGCGAAGACGATGCCGCATGGCGACCCGCATCGGCTGCTGGAAGAGGCGGCGTCGAAGGTTGCGGCGGGTTCGGATGGCGTCGTGTTTCTACCGTATCTGATGGGCGAGCGCAGCCCCGTCTGGGACGCGCGCGCGAGCGGGACGTTCGTCGGGCTCAACCTGTTTCATACGCGCGCGACGCTTTATCGCGCGGTGCTCGAAGGCGTCGCGTTCGCGTTGAAGCACAACATGGAAGCGGGGCGGCGCGGGGCGCAGTCGCTCGATGACCGGTTGATCGTCGTCGGCGGCGCGGCGCATTCGGATCTGTGGATGCAGATCATCGCCGATGTGACCGGCTATCCGGTATTGTCGATCGAGCAGGACGTCGAAGCCGCGATGGGCGCCGCGCTGCTGGCGGCGCTGGGCGCGGGGCTGGTGTCGCGGGAAACGGCGGAAGGCGGATGGGTCACGCTCGTCGAACGTGCGCAGCCGGACAAGGAGCGGCAGCGGGTCTATGCGGATCGCTTCGGCGTCTATCTCGATCTCTATCCCGCGTTGAAGCCGCTGATGCACCGTTTGCGGGTCGAATGAGGCGAATGAGCGTCCGGGGCCCGCCGCGATTCACCGGCCGTGCACCGGATGCGAATCGAACACCGGTCCCTGCACGAAGTGCACGTCGAACTGCTGCAATGCGTTGAACTGCGCTTCGTCGCGGACATTGGAGAAGATGAGCGGAATCTTCAGCCGATGCGCATACGCCACGAGATGCTTCACTACGGAATCGCGTAAAGCCTGCGCCGCATCCATCTTGATGAAATCGAGCCGTGCCATATCCGACACGGCCATGATCTGCCCGGCATTGGGCAGATTCCCCGCGACCTTGAACCCGTAACGCTGATAGCTCTTGGTGAGATAACCAAGAAACGTCTTGTGCGCGACGGCGGCAGCCGGCAATTCGATCACCACGCGCGACGGCGTCATGCCGAACTCCGTCAGCACGGAAGAAAAGTGCAGCCCGTGGTCGTACTTCACGCTCTTCAACAGCCGCTCGTGCACGCGCAAAAACAGAAGCCCCGGCCGATGCGGCCCGAAGAAATTGAACGCGTGCACCGCGCGCGATAGCCGGTCGAGCGCGACCAGTTCGCGATCGTTTTCCAGTTGGCCGAACGGATCGTGCGGCGCATCGCCCTGAATCAACGTCAACGCCTGCACGCCGAGTTCATCGCCGAAACGCTCGGCGCTCTCCGGCGATGCGCTCAATGTCTGCGGGAAGCTATGCGTGCCGACATCGAAGATCGGCTCGTAGGCGCTCGAAATGCACAGATCGCCGTACCGCGCGATGGCCTGCCCGGCGTGCTCGTTCTCGCCGAGCGCGACATGCGCGCCGAGAAACGGATGTTCCGCGGCGCGGGCGACGAGTTCAGGCAGGGACGGGGCGATCATGGATGGAGCATTCGTATTGTGAGGCGTGCCGTACCGGGCGATTGTCGTCGGAAGGGTCGATGGTATCAGCGCGCAGCACCGCGTCCAGCACCAAATTCACATATTGATATGCCGGAGTAAGGGCGTCGATTAAGGGTATACGAGCGATTTCACTAATCGTAATTGGTTTTACCATGCGTAAAACGTCACGACAGCGTGCCGCGCTCGCCGTCGCCGCCTGACCGTCGCATTTTTTCGCCGAGGATTTCGACCATGCCTACGTTCGAGACGCACACGGACGCGAATCAGCACTATCAATCCGGCTTCGCCAACGATTTCGCCACCGAGGCGCTGCCGGGCGCGCTGCCCGTCGGCCGCAATTCGCCTCAGCGCGTGGCCTACGGCCTGTATGCCGAACAGCTTTCGGGCACGGCGTTCACGGCGCCGCGCGCCCACAATCGCCGCTCGTGGCTCTATCGCATCCGGCCGGGTGCCGTGCACAAGCCGTTCACCCGTATTCCCGCCGACACGATGCGCGCGAAGCTCGTCGGCAATTTCGGCGCGGGTTCGCCCGATGTGCCGCCGACGCCGCCCAACCAGCTTCGCTGGGACCCGCTGCCGATGCCCGCCGCGCCGACCGATTTCATCGACGGATGGGTGACGATGGCGGGCAACGGCGCCGCCGAATCGATGACCGGCTGCGCGATTCATCTCTACGCCGCGAACCGGTCGATGCAGGACCGTTTCTTCTACAACAGCGACGGCGAGCTGCTGATCGTGCCGCAGCAAGGGCGCCTCGCGATTTCGACGGAGCTCGGCAAGCTCGACGTCGAGCCCTACGAGATCGCGGTGATTCCGCGCGGCGTGCGCTTCTCGGTTGCGCTGCCCGAAGGCGCGGCGCGCGGCTATATCTGCGAGAACTTCGGCGCGCTCTTTCAGTTGCCCGATCTCGGTCCGATCGGCTCGAACGGGCTCGCGAATCCGCGCGACTTTCTCACGCCGCAGGCGGCCTATGAAGACCGCGAGGGCAAGTTCGAGCTCGTCACGAAGATGAACGGCGTGCTGTGGCGCGCGGATATCGGTCATTCGCCGCTCGATGTCGTCGCGTGGCACGGCAACTACGCGCCGTACAAGTACGACTTGCGCCATTTCAACACGATCGGCTCGATCAGCTACGACCATCCCGATCCGTCGATCTTCCTCGTGCTGCAATCGCCGAGCGACACGCCGGGCGTCGATACGATCGACTTCGTGATCTTCCCGCCGCGCTGGCTCGCGGCCGAGGATACGTTCCGGCCGCCCTGGTTCCATCGCAATGTCGCGAGCGAGTTCATGGGCCTCGTGCATGGCGTCTACGACGCGAAGGCCGAAGGCTTCGTGCCGGGCGGCGCGAGCCTGCACAACTGCATGTCGGGACACGGGCCGGATGCCGGAACGTTCGAGAAGGCATCGAACAGCGATACCTCGAAGCCCGCGAAGGTCGACGCCACGATGGCTTTCATGTTCGAGACGCGCACCCTCATCAAGCCGACGCAGTTCGCGCTCGACACCGCGCAACTGCAGGCGAACTACTACGAGTGCTGGCAAGGCCTCACGAAACACTTCAATCCGGAGCAACGATGAACGACGCGCTGAAGGCCACACTTGCGCCTGCCCTGAAGAGCTGGATCGAATCCGCGAACGATCCCGCGAGCGACTTCCCGATCCAGAACCTGCCGTTCGGTATTTTCAGCGACGCGGTGAACGCGCAACCGCGCGCGGGCGTCGCGATCGGCGAGTGGATCGTCGATCTGGCCGCGCTCGAACGGGCGGGTCTCCTCGAAGCGCAAGGCACGTTCGACAAGCCCCGCCTGAACGACTTCATCGCGCTCGGACGTGAGACATGGCGCGACGTGCGCGTTGCGCTCTGCGCCTTGCTCGCGCAGGGCGACGCGACACTGCGCGACGACGAATCGCTGCGCCGCCAGGCGCTCGTGCCGCGCGCCGGCGCGACGCTGCATCTGCCGGTGGAGATTCCCGGCTACACGGACTTCTATTCGTCGAAGGAGCACGCGACCAATGTCGGCTCGATGTTCCGCGATCCGAAGAACGCGCTGCTGCCGAACTGGTCGGAGATGCCGATCGGATATAACGGGCGCGCGTCGTCGGTGGTCGTGAGCGGCACGCCGGTGCGCCGCCCGAACGGACAGATCAAGCTGCCGAATGAAGATCGCCCGGTCTACGGCGCGTGCCGCAAGCTGGATATCGAGCTGGAGACGGGCTTCATCATCGGACGCGGCAATACGCTCGGCGAGCCGATCGCGTGTGAGGACGCCGAGGCGCACATCTTCGGCATGGTGCTGCTGAACGACTGGAGTGCGCGCGATATTCAGCAATGGGAATACGTGCCGCTCGGCCCGTTCAATTCGAAGGGCTTCGCGACGACCATCTCGCCGTGGATCGTCACGCTCGATGCGCTCGAGCCGTTCCGCACCGCGACGCCGCGGCAGGAGCCGGCGCCGCTTGCCTATCTGCGTCATGAAGGCGATCACGCGTTCGACATCGAACTGGAAGTCACGCTGCGCGCTGAAGGCGCCCGCACGGCCACGACCATTTCGCGCACCAACTTCAGGCTGATGTACTGGTCGATGGCGCAGCAGCTCGCGCATCACACGGTCGGCGGCTGCAATACGCGCGTCGGCGATCTGATGGGTTCCGGCACGATCAGCGGACCCACGCCGGAGTCGTGCGGCAGTCTGCTCGAAAGCACGTGGAATGGCCAGCGGCCACTGCAGCTGGAAGAGGGCGGCGAGCGCGTGTTCCTGCAGGACGGCGATGAAGTCATCTTGCGGGGATGGTGTCAGGGGGAGGGGTACCGGGTTGGCTTCGGCGCTTGTGCCGGGCAGGTTCTGGCGGCGCGTGGTTGACGAACGAGCGGCCGGGGTCAGAGGTGGCTTCGAGATTTCGGACGGTTCGTCGTTGAGATGGAACCGGAGCATCATCGAGGCCCACGAAGTTCAAGTTGATTTGGATACCGTAGAGTTGCTTATTCGCTAGCTGGCGATCCACTGCACGCGTGCAGAGATAAGCTCGCGTAAAAATGACCCTGCGGTACGAAAAAGGTGGAGCAGTTCAAGCAGCCGGAGGCGCCGAAGCGGCCGCCCGTCGATCGACATGTACGACGTTCACTCCGATACCCGCGCGGACGACGCACGCCGCTCCCACCACGCCGCCACCAGAAACGCACCCGCCGCCACCGTCAACACGCCGATCAACGCATCCGCGCCGACGCGCTGCATCAGCGTCCCCGCAATCATCGGTCCGCCGAAACTCGCCACGCTCCACGACGCGCCGACGATCGCCGTCGCCGACACGAGCATCGGGCCGCGGAAGCGCTCGCCGCACGCGACGATCGAGAGCGTGTAGATGCTGCCCGCCGCCGCGCCGATCACGAAGAGCAGCGGCCAGCAGATCCACGGGTGCGGCATCGCCCACGGCAGCAACGGCAACAGCAGCACTACGACCACGCCCGCGCCCGCATGCACCTTCGCGCGCCCGATGCGATCGGCGAGCCAGCCGATGGGAAATTGCATCGTCGTGTCGCCGAACAGGATGGCCGAGGCGAATAGCACGCCGACTTCCTCGTCGATGCCGTGCGACATGGCGAAGAGCGGCATCAGCGAGAGCGCGAGCGTGTCGAAAAGGGCGAAAAAGCCCGTGCCGATCACGAGCGCGGGCATGCGCGGCAGCACTTGCCGCCAGTCGCCATGTTCGCCGTCGCCGGATGCGAGCGTGTGCGGCGTGCCGCGTATCGACGCGAGCGCGGGCAACGCCAGCAGAAAGATCGCGCCGCAGATCGCGAAGCGCATCGACGGCAGACCGCCGATAACGCTGACGAGCACCGGGCCCGTCATCTGGAAGAGCGTGAAGTTGGTCGCGTAGATCGCGACGACGCGCCCGCGCGTCGAATCGTCGGCGAGTTGCGTGACCCACGCCTCGCCGATCGTGAAGAGCAGCATCAGCGCGGCGCCGCACAGCAAGCGCAGCACGGCCCACAGCCAGAGATCGACGGTGAACTGCATCGCGATGGTGGAGAGCGCCGCGACGATCACCGTGCCCACCATCGTCTCGCGCGCACCGCACCGTGCGGCGACGCGGCTCGCGAACGGCGCGACGGCGAGACCGCCGCCCGCCTGCATCGCCGTCATCAGCCCGACGATGCCGGTGCCGTAGCCCGCCTGCGTGAGCGCGAGCGCGGTCAACGGCAGCGTCGCGCCCAGCCCGAGGCCGACGACCGCGACGCTCAGGATCAGCGCGAGAAAGTCACGCGAGAGAATGCCCTTCATGCAACGTACCGCGCGCCGGAAATCAGGCGGCTTGTCCGATCGAGAGACGGCGCGCGCGCTTGTCGAGCGTCGCCGACAGCAGCGTGAGGCCGAACGCGCTCACCGCCATCAGAATGCCGACCCACGGCAGCGACGTGAGCGGCGCGCCCGCGCTGATCACGCAGCCGCCGAGCCACGCGCCCGTCGCGTTGCCGAGATTGAACGCGCCCTGATTCAGCGTCGATGCGAGATTCGGCGCATCGCTCGCGCGATTCACGATCAGCATTTGCAGCGGCGGCACGATCGCAAACGCGAGCACGCCCCAGAAGAAGATCGTGATCATCGCCGGGATAGGCTCGTGCATCGTGCCGGCGAAGATCGTCAGGATCACGACGATCGACAAAAGGAACGTGAGCAGCGAGCGCAGCAGCTTCCAGTCCGCGAGCTTCCCGCCGAGCGTGCTGCCGACCGTGAGACCGAGGCCGAAAAGCAGCAGCACGTAGGTGACCGCGTGCGGCGAAAAGCCGGTTATGTCTTCGAGGATCGGCGTGATATATGTGAACACCGAGAACAAACTGGCCGACGCGAGCACGCTGATGCCGAGGACCATCAGCACTTGCGGGTTCTTGAGCACGTCGAATTCGCGCAGGATGCTGGTGTCGCGCATCTCGATGTGCTTGGGCAGGCACACGGCGAGGGCGCCCGCCGCGGCGACGCCGATCAGCGTGACGACCCAGAAGGTCGAGCGCCAGCCGGCCGCCTGGCCGAGCGCGGTGCCGAGCGGCACGCCGAGCACGTTGGCGAGCGTGAGTCCGGTGAACATCAGCGCGATGGCCTGCGCGCGGCGGTTCGGCGCGACGAGATCGGCGGCGACGACCGAGCCGATGCCGAAGAACGCGCCGTGGCAGAAAGCGGTGACGATGCGCGCGCCCATCAGCACCCAGTAGTTCGGCGCCAGCGCGCACAGCAGGTTGCCGACGATGAACACGCCGATCAGGCTCATCAGCGCCTTCTTGCGCGGCATCTTTGCGGTGACCACCGCCAGAATCGGCGCGCCGACCGTGACGCCGAGCGCGTAGCCCGACACGAGCATGCCGGCCGCCGGAATCGACACCGCCAGATCGCGCGCGACGTTGGGCAACAGTCCCATGATGACGAATTCGGTCGTGCCGATGCCGAACGCGGCAATGGCGAGAGCGAAAAGAGGCAGAGGCATGGTGGAGGCGGACGAGGTGTCACGTCTGGGCGCATCGTCGGAGTGAGCGATGCAGGCGCCGAGGCGGAGTTGAAGGCTCGAATTGTACCGAAAGGTCATTTTCGATGCTGGTATAAACCCTGATACCGACCGGCCCGAGCCACGCCTCGTCTGAACGGATATTCTTCTGCACGCGCCGGCGGCGCACGGGTCTTTCGGATGCAACGCCGCCATGCGTCAGATGTTTCCGGTAACACGCGTGCGGCCGTGCAATCCTTGCGTGTCGCAGATGTCGGAGAGTGTTGGAAAAACGCAGCAACAAGAACGCATCAACTACCGAACACGAAGATGTCACTGTCAAAAATCTATATTCGCTTCGCACTCGCATCCACGTTGCTGCTCGGCGCGCTCGCGCATGCCCAGAGCGACGCCGCCGGCCCCATCGCCACGAAGGCGGGCGCGCTGCATTTCCTGCGCGACGAATCCGGCATGGCCGCGCTCATCGACACACAGGTGTTCGATCGCTTCGATGCCAAGCGCATTGCGCATTTCGATGAAACGTCCGGTGGAAGCGCCACGGTCACGCGCATGCTCGTGCAATCCGACACCGGCCCGGTGCTCTACGACTTCCGCCGCAATCCGCCGCTCGTGCAGCGCGTGAGTCAGCGCATGACGGTCAGGCGCGTGTTCTGGCAGGGCGAGGAAGTGGTGATGCAGTCGAATCTCGGCTGGTACGGCTTCCAGCGCGGCAAGCTCACGAAGCTGCAATCGTCGACGACGACCTATCACTGAGCGGAAACACGCGCTCGCCGGCGATCACGTACAGCGCTTCGGCGCGCACTGCGCCGTTCACCTCGAAGCCGCCCGTGAACGCGCCGAACGCGGGCAGCACGCCCGCGCGCGGTCCGAAGCGAAAGCAGGGCAGGCGCACGCTGTCGACGCGCGTCGCGAGCCGGTATACAGGATGCTCGTGTCCGGCGAGCGCGTAAGCGCCATCGACCGTCTGCGGATGATGGCAAAGCGCCCACGGCCCGAGCACGTGCGGTTCCTTTGCGACATCGACGCCGAACATGGCGGGCAGCGCGCCCGCATGTTTGTCGTGATTGCCTTCGACCAGCACGAGTTCCAGCTCGCGATGCTTCGCGCGCCACGCGGCCAGCGCGTCGAGCGTCTCATCGGCGTGGGATTCGCGGGCGTGCAGTAAATCGCCGAGAAAAACGATCGATTCCGGCCGATGCGCCGCGACGAGCGCATCGAGCCGCGCCAGACTTTCGCCGGTCGTGCCAACGGGCACCGGAATGCCGCGCGCGCGGAACACCGCGTCCTTGCCGAAATGCGCGTCCGCGATGAACAGCGTGTTCAGGAGCGGATCGAAGGCCGCGCGGTCTGCCGATAAAACGAGCGCGTGGCCGTCCAGGTCGATGGTCAGGGCTTCGACTGCCATTAAATTGAGCGTGGATTGATGTTCAGATGCCGGCGTCTGCCCGCAGGACCGGCGCCGCGCGAAGCGCTTCGCCGAGTACCTTGCTTACCGATGCGCCGCATTCCCGCGCGTGATGCGTCGATGAGAAAGAGGCGTCGCCTTCGGCCCGCACTTCATACGCGGGTCCGGTCTCGATGCGCGTGCCGGAGGGTTGCCGTTCACGGCGGCGAATCGCGTGATCGACACGTCGTCGACTTCCAGCCGCCAAGTGTAGCTGACCGGGCATCCGTTCACGGACGAGCTCCCCGCCGGCAGAATAGGGATGACATGGCCTGGCCGGAAATCAAACAGCGATTGCCTCAGCGAATTGACCGACCTGCTCAACGTGATGTCGATGAGTTGTGCCGGAACGGGCTTCAGCGCGTTCTGCATCGCCGTGCTCATTGCACTCCCTCTTTCGACGAAGTTCGAATTCGCCGCGCCGCCAGCACGAAAAGCATCAGGGACGCAGCGCCGCCTTCTCCAGATCCGCGAGCATGCGCTCGACGCGATCCGACAGCTTCTCCGTGCTCACCTTCTCGCGCAGCCGCGCGACGATCAGCGGAAACGCGAAAGGCGTCGGCTTCTTCGGACGCGTGAGCACGAGGCGGCTCGCGCTCATGCGCTGCAACGCGGCGCGGATGCGGCCCAGCTCGAGCTCCTGCAGCATCACTTCCTGATCCGCCTGCGCGAGCAGCAGATTCTCGCTGTCGTGCTTGCGGAAGACCTCGTAGAACAGTCCGCTCGACGCCTGCAACTGCCGCGCGCTTTTTTGCTGCCCCGGATGGCCTTGATAAATCAGCCCCGACACGCGCGCTATCTCGCGAAAACGCCGCGCCGACAGTTCGGAGGCGTTGAGACTCGCCAGGATGTCGTGCTCCAGATTCTGCGGCGAAAAGAGGCCTTGCGCGATGAGCGTTTCCCAGTCGAACGGCCGCGCCGACAGCAACTCGAAGCCGTAGTCGTTCATCGAAATGGAGAACGTGCCGGGCTGGTCGCGTGACGCCCGCCAGCCGAACAGCGATCCCAGACCGATATGCGCCATGCGGCCCGCGAACGGATAGCAGAAGAAGTGATGACCTTCGCGCGAGCGCACCAGTTCGACGACGAGCACGCCCGGCCCCGGCAGCGCGGACCACTTCGCCTGCAAGTCGAGCAGCGGCTTGACTGCGCGCATTTCGGGCTCGTCGTAGATGCCGTCGCTGGCGCGCGCGAGCATCACGAGCGCGGCGTCCGCGAGTTCGGACGAGAGCGGCATTTTGCTGCCGGCCCATTGCGGCATCGCGCCGCGCGACGAGCTCGCGCGTTTCACATAGGCGGTCATGTCGCGCACGCGCACGAGTTCGAGCGCGCGTCCGCCGAAGGTGAAGACGTCGCCGGGCTTCAGGCGCGAGATGAACGATTCCTCCATCGCGCCGATGCGCCCGCCCGTCATATACGCCACGTTGATGGTTGCGTTTGCAACGATCGTTCCGACGTTGTTGCGATGCCGGCGCACGAGATCCTCGCGCGGCACGCGATAGACGCCGTCATCGCCCTTCACGACGCGATGAAAGTCCGGATACGCCTTGAGCGACGTGCCGCCGCGCTCCACGAACGCGAGCGCCCAGTCGAACTCGTGCGCCTTCAGATCGCGATACGCATAGGCGGTGCGGACTTCGTCGAGCATGTCGGCGGGCGTGAAGCCGCCGCCGATCGCCACCGTCACGAGATGCTGCACCAGCACGTCGAGCGGCTTCAACGGCATGTCGCGGCCTTCGATGCGATGCTCCTGAATCGCCCAGCGCGCCGCCGCTGCTTCGACGAGTTCGAGCGCATGCGTCGGCACGATCGTCACGCGCGAGACGCGGCCCGGCGCGTGGCCGGAGCGCCCCGCGCGCTGCATGAGCCGCGCGACGCCCTTCGGCGAGCCGATCTGGAACACGCGATCGACCGGCAGAAAATCGACGCCCAGATCGAGGCTCGACGTGCACACGACCGCCTTCAGTTGCCCGTTCTTCAGGCCGAGTTCCACCCAATCGCGCACCTCCTTGTCGAGCGAGCCGTGATGCAGCGCGAGCAGGCCCGCCCACTCCGGCCGCAGGTCGAGCAGCGCGCGATACCAGATCTCCGATTGCGAGCGCGTGTTGGTGAATACGAGCGAGCTCTGCGCGTGATCGATTTCATCGGCGACGGGGCCGACCTGCCGCACGCCGAGATGCCCGCCCCACGGAAAGCGCTCGATCGTCTCCGGTATCAGCGTATCGACGACGAGCGTTTTCGGCTGCGCGCCGCGCACGACGACGCGCGGCGTTTTCACGGGATGCAGCAACGCATCGTGCGCGAGCGCGAGGTTGCCGAGCGTGGCGGACAGGCCCCAGATCTGCAATTCCGGCCGCCAGCGCGCGAGCCGCGCGATCGCGAGTTGCGTCTGCGTGCCGCGTTTGTTGCCGAGCAACTCGTGCCATTCATCGACGACGATCATGCGCAGGTGCTTCAGTTCCTCCTGCGCATTGGCGCGCGTGAGCATCAGCGTGAGGCTTTCGGGCGTCGTCACGAGCGCGGAGGGCATGCGGCGATTCTGGCGCGCGCGTTCCGTCGACGACGTGTCGCCGGTGCGCAGGCCGACCGTCCACGGCACGGACAGCGCGCTCACCGCGCTTTGCAGCGCGCGGGCGCTGTCGGCGGCGAGCGCGCGCATCGGCGTGATCCAGAGGACGGTCAGCGGCGCGGGCAATGCGTTCGGCTTCGGCGGCGCGTGGGCATACGCGGCGAGCGCGCCGAGCCACACGGCCCAGGTCTTGCCCGCGCCGGTCGTCGCATGCAGCAGGCCGCTCGCGCCGCGCGCGATCTCGCGCCACGCTTCGCGCTGGAACTCGAACGGCTGCCAGCCGCGGTCGTCGAACCAATGCGCGATGCGCTCGTCGATCGGCCTGACGGCTTCGTTCTCGTCGTAGGCGAAAGGCGCGGGCGTGAAAATCTCGGCTGCCGCGTCGAGCTTCGCCTGCGCCGCACGCGTGCGCGGCACGCGGCGGGGACGCGGCGCGCGCCGCCTTTCTTCAAGCTCGCCCTTGTCCTCGTCCGATGCCTCCGGCGCGCTCATGCCGTCGCCTCGTTCAGGAAGCCCTTCAGCATGTCGAGCGTATCGGCGTCTTCGATCTTCTTGTCGGTGCGCCAGCGCAACATGCGCGGAAAGCGCACGGCGATGCCCGACTTGTGGCGCGGGCTCGCCTGTATTCCTTCGAAGCCGATCTCGAAGACGAGCGTCGGCGTGACGCTGCGCACCGGCCCGAATTTCTCGATTGTCGTCTTGCGCACGATCGCATCGACCTGGCGCATTTCTTCGTCGGTCAGCCCGGAATAGGCCTTCGCGAAGGGCACGAGCGTGCGCACGCCATCGGCTTCGTCCCACACGGCGAAGGTGAAATCCGTGTAGAGACTCGCGCGCCGTCCGTGGCCGCGCTGCGCGTAGAGCAGCACGGCATCGATCGAATACGGATCGATCTTCCACTTCCACCACGTGCCCGACGCCTTCGTGCGCCCGACGCCGTACATCGACGCGCGTTCCTTCAGCATCAATCCTTCTACGCCGCGCGCGCGGCTCTCGTCGCGCAATGCGGCAAGCGCGGGCCAGTCCGATGCGACCACCGTCGGCGATACGCGCAGCAAGTCGACCGCGAGCGATGTGGAGAGCGAGTGAGCGAGCGCATCCAGACGAGTGCGCCGTTCGTGCAGGGTCTCCATGCGCAGATCCCGGCCATCGGTCTCGAGGAGATCGTAGGCGAGCAGCGCGGCGGGTGAATCGGCGAGCACCTTTTTGGTGAGCGACTTGCGCGTGATGCGCGGTTGCAGGCGCGCAAAGGGCAGCGGCGCGTTCGCGCCCGGCTCCCACGCGAGAATCTCGCCGTCGATCACGGTGCCGTCGGGCAGCGCCGCACCGAGCGACGCGAGCTCGGGAAAGCGCTCCGTGACGAGATCCTCGCCGCGCGACCAGATCCACACGCGGCCCGCGCGCTTCACGAGCTGCGCGCGTATGCCGTCCCATTTCCATTCGACGATCCAGTCGTTGCGCGAACCGAGCGTCGCCGGGTCGGCCTGCAAAGGATGCGCGAGGAAGAACGGATAGGGCAGGCCGATATCGCTTTCGTGCGGCGTGTCGACGTCGTCGCCTTCGGCGGCCGGCGCGATCAGCCGCAGATAGCGGGCCGCGCCCGGCGCCTGCCGGGAATCGGTCCAGCCGACCATGCGTTGCGCGATGCGCTTGTGATCGACACCCGCGACCTGCGCGAGCGCGCGCACGACGAGCTGCCGCGCGACGCCCACACGAAAGCCGCCGCCGATCAGCTTCGTCAGCAGAAAGCGCTCGCTCCAGTTCAGCTCGTCCCAGTAGCTCAGAAGCCGTTCGCGCAGCTCCGGCGGATTCGCGCCGCGCAAGGTCAGCACGCGTTCTTCGATCCACTGCGCGAGCCCGAGCGACGATTCGCCCGAGGCGGGCGGCAGCACGTGCGCGATCGTTTCCGCGAGATCACCGACCGCCTGATAGGACTCCTCGAAAAGCCACTCCGGCAAGCCCGCGCGTTCGCGCGCGAACTCGGTGAGAAGGCGCGTCGGCACCGACTGGCGCGGCTTGCCGCCCGCGAGAAAGTACGACGCCCACGCCGCGTCTTCCGGCTCCGCGCCCGAGAAATACGCAATCAGCGCTTCGAGCTTTTCGTTGGTCGATGTCGTCGCGTCGAGCGCGGCATAGAGCGTCGCGAAGCGCTTCATGAGGCGGCGCTCTCGGGCTCTGCCGTATCGGCTTCGATGGCATCGTCGCCGTATTCGGTCTTGAAGGCGCCCGCGTCCAGCCCTTGTTCGCAGAGCCAGCGCACCATCGGCTCGATCTGGCCATGCGTGACGATCACGCGTTGCGCGCCCGTCGCACCGATCGCGAGTTGCAGGCCGGGCCAGTCGGCGTGATCCGAGAGCACGAAGCCGCGATCGACGCCCTTGCGCCGCCGCGTGCCGCGCAGGCGCATCCAGCCGGATGCGAAGGCATCGCTGTAATCGCCGAAGCGGCGCATCCACGTGCTGCCTTGCGCGGACGGCGGCGCGACGATCAGCGCGCCCTTGAAGGCAGCCTTGTCCTTCGCGGCGATTTCGCTGACGAGGCGTGTCTGCGGCAGCGCGACGCCCGCTTGCGCGTATGCGCGATTGAGCGGCTCGACCGCGCCGTGGCAGAAGATCGGGCCGATGGCCGCATCGACGCCCGCGAGCACGCGCTGCGCCTTGCCGAACGAATAGCAGAAGAGCACCGATGCGCGCCCTTGTGCCGCGTTGTGCCGCCACCATGAATCGATGCCGTCGAAGATCTCGTGCGCGCTGTCCCATCGGTAAATGGGCAGGCCGAACGTCGATTCGGTGATGAACGTATCGCAGCGCACGGGCTCGAAAGGCGCGCAGGTCGGATCGGGCTCGACCTTGTAGTCGCCGGACGCAACCCACACGCGCCCCTTGTATTCGACGCGCACCTGCGCCGAGCCGAGCACGTGCCCCGCGGGATGCAGCGACACGCGCACACCGTTCACGACGACCGCTTCGCCATAGGCGAGCCCTTGCACGTCGATGCCCGGCAGCCTCGACAACAACACGCCGACGCCCGGTTGCGCAGCCAGATAATGCGCATGGCCGAAGCGCGCGTGATCGGCGTGCGCGTGCGTGATGACCGCGCGTTCGACAGGCCGCCAAGGGTCGATATGGAAGTTGCCCGGCACACAGAAGAGACCTTCGGGCCGCGCGACGATGAGATCGGAAGAAGTGTTCACTGATCGTTGAGGGATGCGTGCCGACAGCCGCTTGCCGTGCGTGTTGTCAGGCTACGTGGATGTGTTCGATTCTGGCAACAAAAGCACGCCACGTGCCCGTCATGCCGCTTTCATGAATCGCGTCTAGGGTGTAAAAGTTTATTTGGCTCGCGCGGCATGTTTAGTGGCTTGCGCTCGGGCCGCATGCCAGCGAAACACGCGCGCACGGGGCGCGCGCGCCGCGGTCTCCTTCATATGCCGAACATGGACACGATGGTTGCGCCGACCGCCGCAGAAGCGGTCTGGATCGTCAGGCTCCAGGGCCATCCGCAGTACGACTTCGTGCGCCTGAAACGGGTGTTCAACGACTTCGGCTCGCGCCATCAGGTCGTGCTCGTCGACGTCCGAAGACTCCTCGAGTGCGCCGATCGCGACGACACCGATTACGTGCTCAAGGCCGTCGATGACTGGCACGCGGGCAAGGTGCGCGGCATCCGCGAGTTCCTGGACCCGGACAATCCGCGCGTACCCGAAATGCCCTACGTGACGATCAGCGTGCGCCGCTCGCCGGGCTTGCTCGGACTGCTGGGCGTGCATCGGGAAGGGGTCGTTGCGTTTCGCAACGGGCAGCATCGCGCGCGCTATCTCGCTCACGCCGGCGCCTTGTGCATGCCGGTGGAGGTGCACGAGCGCGAGGCGGCATTGCTGCGCGAGATGTGCGCGGCGCCGGATGCGTCAAGTGCGGAGTACGGGGAGACTTGAGCGCTGCGCGAACCGGGCGATGATGTTCGGTTCGCGGCGCCAATGGGCGGACGGCTCAGACGCCATCCGGCCCTTTTGTTCGAGAGGTCTTCAGTTCGCGGTCGCCGAGGCGCCCCGCATCGTTTGCAAGGGCATGACCGACTGCATCGGCGGGCGCAGGGTCTCCTCGGAACGCATGCCTCTGGCGGCGAATTCCCGACCCAGATAGTCGAGCGCGTAGTCGATGAAAAAGCGCGTTTTCGCCGGCAGATACTGCCTTCCCGGATACACGATCGATATCTTCATGTCGGGGTCGTCGATCGAATAGCCGTCCAGCAGGCGAACGAGCGTGCCTTCTTCGAGATCCGCGCGCACGATGCCTTCGGGAAGGATCGAGAAGCCCATGCTCTTGAGCGTGGCGAGACGCACCATCAGCCCATTGTTGACCGTGTACACGGGCGCGAGCGTGATCTGATCCGCGTCGCCGAGACGATGCCGGAAGTGCCACGTCTGGCTGCGCATCTCGTTCGGCAGTCCCACGGAAGGCAGTGCGTGCAAGTCGGTGGGCGAGGTGGGCATGCCATGCTCGGCGACGAATGCCGGCGTCGCGACCGGCACGAGCGAGTTGGTGCCGACGGGCCGCTCGATGAGCGCCGTGCTCGACACCATGAAAGCCGTGACAATGCCGACGTCGTATCCGTCCTCGACAAGATCGACGTGCCGCTCGGCGAGAGTCAGGCGCACATTGACCTTGGGATAGACCTTTCGAAAGCCGTCGATGAGCGGCGTGAGCGTGAGCAGCGAGAGCGCGCTAGAGGCGACGACGCGCAGCGTGCCGCTCGGCTCGCCCTCCGTGTGGGTGACGGTCGATTCCAGATGGTCCAGTTCTTCGAGCAACGCGCGGCAGCCTTCCAGGTAACGCGTGCCGGCTTCGGTGAGGGAAAGATTGCGGGTCGTGCGGTTAATTAGGCGGGTCCTCAAATGCGCTTCGAGCATGGCAATAGCCCGAGTGACCAGCGCGTTCGAGACGTCTAGTTGTTGCGCGGCGCGGCGAAAACTTTCTGTGTCCGCCACGCGCACGAAGACGCGCATTGCATGAATCTGGTTCATCGTGAGTGCCTCGCGGTTGTACTACGTGGAGCCGGATCTACGCGCATATCACATGCGCGTGTCCAGTGATTGACGGCCTATGAATCTGATAATATTGACAGGCAGACAAGATTGCAATATTAAAATCAGAAAGTTTTGCAGGGAAAAGGGATTTTTTTACGAGCGGCCGACTTTGTTTTGGGAAGCGGTTATCGAACCCGGGGCGTCGTTCTTTAATCTGGAACGATCCTTTCCAGAGCCGTTATATATAAGGCTTTTTCGGCAGATCGGATTCACTTTTCGCAGAATTTTTATGATATATGTAGTGTTTTCTTAAATCATCGAATTTCCTGCTGACACAACTGCGAACGGGGGATTGATATATCAGAAAGCCCCGTTGAAAGATTTTGGTTATTGATTTTGTATTTTGATAAAGAGTCTTACTGAAAGATTACACCGAAAGCCTATTCGATTCACTTAACGAGAAGTGCGCCATTCTGATCAAAAAATATTGAAGGTGCCGTGATATGGAACCCGCTTGCCGCACAATTTTTCTGTTTTGAAGTCTCGCGATCGGCTATCTCATCGGCTTCGTGAAGTTGGGCCATTCAACTCGCGGCGTCTGCGGCATGCTTAGCGTTGCGTCGATTCTCGGTCAAACCGGCGCGTGTAATTCGCGAATCTCAAGAACATCGTATTTGCGCTATTCATTTTTACGCCCGGTTTCACGGGCGGCCTGCGGTTCTTCGCGAACATCGGGCGCGGCTGTCGATTACGACGCGCGCCGTTGATCGTCGATATCGTCGTCGTGGTCGCGCTCGTGCTGGGCGCTGTCATCGTCCTGAAGCTGGATGCGGCCTGCTCGCGGGCGGCGCAACGGAGTCCGCCGCGATCGGCGCGGCACCGGAGGCCATCAACCGGCCTGCCTGCCGCCGACACCGCGCGGCTGCAGGTGACTATGCTGCGCGACGAAGCGCGGCGCGTGTGGTCCAGGCTCGGCGAGCGGCGGCCGCGCGTTCAGAGTGACGGCGGCCGCGGTTTCCATCGGCGAACTGGAGAAGCGCGTCGAGGACAATTCCAGCGTGCGCCGCCTGCGGCGTGACCGCTCGCTCATCGCGCTCCAGCCGCTCGTGTCGGACTCGTGTGACATGACGGGCGTGCTCCTTGCGCCATAATCGGCAGACACACAAGGAGGCTTTTTCATGGCTCAATCCAGTCCGTCGACAGTCACGCTTCCAACGGGCGAAGCGATCCCGAAGCTCGGTCAGGGCACCTGGGAAATGGGCGAGCGCGCGAACGCGCGCAAGAGCGAGATCGCCGCGCTGCGCGAAGGCGTCGAACTCGGCATGACGCTCATCGATACCGCCGAAATGTACGGCGACGGCGAAAGCGAGAAGCTCGTCGCGGAGGCGCTCGGCGACCGGCGCGACGAGCTGTTCATCGTCAGCAAGGTATATCCGCATAACGGCAGCGAGCGCGGCGTGCAGGCCGCATGTGAACGCAGCCTGAAGCGTCTGAAGACCGATCGCATCGATCTGTATCTGTTGCACTGGCGCGGCGGCGAGGATCTGGAAGGCGTGGTCGCAGGCTTCGAGAAACTGAAGCGCGACGGCAAGATTCGGCATTGGGGCGTGAGCAACTTCGACACCGACGACCTCGAAGAGCTCTTTTCGATCGACGGCGGCGACGCCTGCGCAACCGATCAGATCCTGTACAACGTCGCGCGGCGCGGGCCGGAATTCGACCTGCTGCCGTGGCTGCGCGAGCGCCGCATGCCCGCGATGGCATATAGCCCGGTCGATCACGCGCGCCTGCCGCGTGGCGGCGCGCTCGAAAAGATCGCGGCGGCGCGCGGCGTGTCGGCGTTTCAGGTCGCGCTCGCGTGGGTGCTGCAACAGCCGCAGGTGTTTGCGATTCCAAAGGCGGCGGACCTCGCGCACGTCCGGGAGAATCGCGCCGCGCTCGACCTTCATTTGTCCGCCGACGAACTCGCCGACATCGATCAGCAGTTCAAGCCGCCGAAGTCGAAGCGCTCGCTGGAAATGCTCTGATGCCGCGCGCGATCAGGTGCACGCATGATGCGCGTGCACCGAGCCGAGCACGGCGACTTCGGCGGGCGTGCGCCGGAGATCCGCTTCGTTGACCTGCTTCGCGTCCGAGATGAAGTCATCGACGATCGACGACACCGTCGTATCCGTCAGGCACAGCGAGATGCGCTGCGTCTCGCTGACCGGCAGCGAAGCGCGCTGCGACAGGAACAGCACGCCATATTGATAACCGCGCACGATGCCGCGCACCGCGCCCACGCATTGGCCCTGCGCCGTGTTGTCGGCTTTCGCGGCGCACTGCTGAACGAGCGCGTAGGCGGAGAAGCTCGGATCGGCGGCGCCGGGTGTCGGTGCCTGCGGCGCGGTCTGCGCCTGTGCGGCCATCGCGACGCCGAAGGTGAGCGCACAGAGCGCGGCGGAAAGGGCGGGTTTCATCGGTTGAATCCTCGTTATCGTTGAACATCGAACCGATGAGAGACGCGCGAAGCCGCTTTGGTTCCGACGAATGACCGCTTTGCCGCGCTTATCGCTCTTGACGCTGCAGGATTCGCAATTCGTCGACGGGAATGTGGCAATGGATCGCGTGCCCGTCGTCCGCATCGCGGCACGGCGGCGTTTCTGTCTCGCAGATCGCGCCGATCTTGCGCGGGCAGCGCGTATGAAACACGCAGCCCGAAGGCGGATTCGCCGCGCTCGGCAACTCGCCCGACAGCCGGATGCGCTTCGCGTGCGTCCCGTCGATCGACGGCATCGACGACAGCAATGCTTCGGTGTACGGATGCTGCGGTCCGTCGAAGACCGCGGCCGCGCGCCCGATCTCCATGATGCGCCCGAGATACAGCACCGCGATGCGGTCCGACAGATAACGCACGACATGCAGATCGTGCGAGATGAATACGTAGCTCACGCGCCGCTCGCGCTGCAGGTCCGCGAGCAGATTGAGGATCGCGGCCTGCACGGAGACGTCCAGCGCGGACGTCGGCTCGTCGCAGACCACGACGCGCGGATCGCCCGCGAACGCGCGCGCGATCGCGACGCGCTGCTTCAGTCCGCCCGACAATTGCCGCGTGCGTGAGCCGAGATAGCGCGCCGGCAGGCGCACGGCTTCCGTCAGCGTATGCAGGCGCTGTTCCTTTGCCTCGCCATGCAGCGACGCGAGCTTCGACAGCGAACGCGCGATCAGCCGCCGCACCGAATGCGCGCGGTTCAGCGCGGAATCCGGATTCTGGAAAACGATCTGCAGGGACTTCACCTGCGCGTCGCTGCGCTTGGTCACGCGCTCGGGCAGGAACGCGCCCTCGAGTTCGAGCGACGCGCCTTTATCCGGCGACACGAGTCCGAGCAGGAGCTTCGCGAGCGTCGTCTTGCCGCTGCCCGATTCGCCGACGAGTCCGAGCGTCTCCCCTTGCACGAGATCGAGCGAGACGTCGTGCACGGCGCGCACTTCTTCATCGCCGACACGGAAGGTCTTCGAGAGATTGCGCGCGGACAGCGCGAGCGGCTGATCCTCGCCGTTTGCGACATGCGCCGGCGCTTCCTCGGTCGAGCGCGGCAGCATGTGCGCGCGTTCGTGATAGTGGCAGCGCGCCATCTGATCGCCGTGCGCCGACGCGATGCGATAGGGCGGCGGCGCGTCCCTGAGACAGCGCTCGTCGGCGAGCTTGCAGCGCGGCGCGAAGATGCAGCCCTGCGCGATCGATCCCGGCAACGGCAGCGAGCCGGGAATCGTATCGAGCCGCCCGCTTGCCTTGGCGAGCGCCTCACGCGGCAGGCAGCGCAGCAGGCCGACGGTGTATGGATGCCGGGGCTTCGCGAACACGTCGGCGGTCGTGCCTTCCTCGACGAGCTTGCCGGCATACAACACGCCGACGCGATCGCACATGCGCCCGATCACCGCGAGGTTGTGGCTGATGAAGAGCACGGCCGTGCCGAGCTCCGCGCGCAACTGCGCGATGAGATCGAGCACTTCGGCTTCGACGGTGGCATCGAGCCCGGTCGTCGGCTCGTCGAGAATCAGCAGTTCGGGGTTGCACGCGAGCGCCATCGCGATGACCACGCGCTGCTGCATCCCGCCCGACAACTGATGCGGATAACTCTCCATCACGCGCTCGGGTGAGGCGATGCGCACGCGCCTCAACATCTCGGCGGTGCGCGACAGCGCTTCGTCGGCGGATGCGCCCGTGACTTCGAACGCCTCGGAGACTTGCCGCGCGATCGTGAGCGACGGATTCAGCGCGCGCCCCGGATCCTGATAGACCATCGACACGGCATTGGCGCGCATGCCGCGCAGCGCGTCCGCGTTCAGCGATGCGACGTCGCGGCCCGCGATCGATATGCGGCCCGCCTTCACGCGCCCGTTGCGCGGCAGGTAGCGCAGCACCGCGAGCGCGGCGGTCGACTTGCCGCAGCCCGATTCGCCGACGAGCCCATACGCCTCGCCGCGTTTCACGCGCAATGTCACGTCCTGCAGGACCTCGCGCTCGCGGCCGCGCGAACGATACGCGACGGTGAGGCCGACGATCGTGAGCGCGTCGGCCTGGTCGCCTTTCGCGGCGCCGAAGGTTGGGAAAGCCGATGGCGGCGGTCCGTTCATCGGTCCAGCACTCCTTGCACGGCATCGGCGACGAGATTCACCGCTATCACGAGCGAGGCGATCGCGGCGGCGTCGAAAACGACGGTCCACCACGCGCCGCCCGCCATCAGCGTGTAGCTTTCGGACAGCGCGAGGCCCCAGTCGGCCGAGGGCGGCTGGATGCCGAAACCCAGGAACGAGAGCGTGGCGACGGCGAAGATCGCGTAGCCGAGTCGCACGGTCGCCTCGACGATGATCGGCGGCAGCACATTCGGCAGGATCTCCGCGAACATGATGTAGAGCGCGTTCTCGCCGCGCAGTTGCGCCGCGAGCACGTAGTCCAGATGGCGTTCGCTCAGGACCGCTGCGCGCACGGTGCGCGCGGTAATCGGCGCGAACGTCAGGCCGATGACGAGAATCACCGTCGTGTTGCTCGCGCCGACGGCGGCCAGCGCGAGCAGCGCGACGATCACGAGCGGCAGCGCCAGCAGCGCATCGATCACGCGGCCGACGACGGCATCGACCCAGCCGTCGAAATAGCCGACGACGAGCCCGATCGCCGTGCCCGCCGCGGTGCCGAGCAAGGTGGCGAGCGGCGCGATGGTCAGGATGTCGCGCGAGCCGACGATCACGCGCGCGAACACGTCGCGGCCGAGCTGATCCGTGCCGAACCAGTGATCGCCGGAAGGGGCGACGAGCGAGTTGAGCGGGTCGGATGCGTAGGGATCCTGCGGCACGAGCCAATGGCCGAAAAGCGCGCACAGCACCCAGAAGAGCAGGATCAGCACGCCGATATCGAAGGTGGCCGAGCGCATCAGCGCGCCGAGCGCTTCGAAGCGGCGCGGCCTGACTGGCGTTTGCGGCGCGACGGTCGTGCTCATCGGGCGTCTCCGCTCGAATCGGCGTTACGCAGACGCGGGTTGAGCACGATGTAGAGGGCGTCCGCGATCAGATTCGCCGCCGTATAGATCACGCCGATGGTCAGCACGCCCGCTTCGAGCATCGGAAAGTCCTTGCCTCGCGCGGCGGTATAGATCAGCGAGCCGATGCCCTGATAGTGGAACAGCGTCTCCACGACGACGAGGCCGCCGATCATGTAGCCGAGCTGCGTCGCGGCGACGGTCACGGTCGGCAGGAGCGCATTGCGCAGCACGTGGCGAAGAATCACGACGCGCTGCGGCAGGCCTTTGAGAATCGCGGTGCGCGTGTAATCGGCGTCGAGCGCCTCGACGGTGCCCGCGCGCGCCATACGCGCGATATAGCCGAAGAACACGAAGACGAGCGGCAGCACCGGCAGGACCAGATGCGCCAGTTGCGTGAAAACGCCGGCGTCGGCGGGCGCGGTCGCTTCGATCGGCAGCCATTGCAGCCACACGCCGAAGATCAGGATCAGCACGATCGACGAGACGAACTCCGGCACGACCGTCGCCGTCAGTCCGCCGATGCTGATGACTCTGTCGATCCAGCGCCCCGCGTGCAACGCCGCGTAGACGCCGCCCGCGATGCCGAGCGGCACCACGACGACGAACGCGAGCGCGCCGAGCTTCGCCGAGTTCCACAGCGCATTGCCGATGAACGGCGCGACCGGCGCGCGAAACGCATATGACTCGCCCATGTCGCCGCGCAGGAAGTGGCCGATCCAGCTCGAATACTGCGTGAAAAGCGGCCGGTCGACGCCCAGTTGATGATTAAGCGCCGCGACGGCGCGCGCATCGGCGAGCGGGCCGAGGATCGCGCGGCCGACATCGCCCGGCAGGAGCTGACCGCCGGCGAAGACGATCATCGACAAAAGCCAGAGCGTGACAAGCGCGAGCAGCAGCCGCACGCCGATGAAGCGCACGATGCGTTTCATTTTGGCGAAGTCGGCTACGTGCGCCGTCGGCGTGATCGTGCTCATTTACGCGGATACCGTCGCGCGGTCGAACCACATCTGCGAGATCGCGTTGAAGCGCACGCCCGAGACGTTGGCGCGCGTGACGATCAGCTGGTCGTAGAAGTAGGGGATCACGACCGGCGTTTCATCGAGCAGCAGGCGCTGGATCTCGCCGGACAACTTCTTCTGCGACGCGACATCGAGCGCCGCGACGAACCGCGCGACGAGCTGGTCGTATTGCGGATTCCTGAAGTGCGCGGCGTTCCAGGTGCCGCCGCTCGTCAACGGAGCGTTGAGGAAGACGTTCGGCACGCCGCGATGCCCGTAATCGGTGATGCCGAGCGGCGAATCCAGCCAGTCCGACTTGCCGAACGAGCCCGAGCCGTAATACAGGTCCTGGCTCTCCACCTTCAGCTGGATGCGAATGCCGATCGCCTTCGCCGCGTTCTGCACGACGACCGCGAGATCGGGAATCTCCATGTACTTCTCGGTCGTGAGCGTGACGTCGAAGCCGTTCGCGACGCCGGCTTCGCTCATCAGTTTCTTCGCTTGAGCGATGTCGATCCTGCGCTGCGGCACCGCGAGATCGCTCGACGGAAAGACCGGCGCGAAGGGGCTGTCGTTGCCGACGGTCGCGCGGCCGCGAAAGAGCCCCTTCACGATGATCTCGCGGTCGATCGCAAGCGCGAGCGCCTGACGCACGCGCTTGTCCTTGAACGGCGACATGTCGCAGCGCATGTGAATCTGGCGATGCGAGCTCGACTTCGTGCCGAGCACCTTGAACTGCGGATTCGTCAGAATCGAGACGCCGCCCTGCACGGTGAAGTCGCCCATCACGTCGGCCTGGCGGCCTTGCATCGCGAGGAGTTGCGCCTGCTGGTCGGCGTAGAAGGAGAAGGTCACGCGATCGGGCAGCGATTTCTCGCCCCAGTAGTCGGGATTGCGCACGAAAGACGCACCGACCTTCGGCGTGTATTTCTCGAGCTTCAGCGCGCCCGTGCCCATGAAGGTCTTCTCGTAGGGCCCGGTGAAATTGGCCGGCAGGATCACCGCGTTATACGTATCCGAGGAAACGTAATACGGGAAATTGCCGTTGGGCGCATCGAGATGGAATTCGACGGTGTGATCGTCGATGGCCTTCGCCGAATCCTTCGACAGCACGCCCTTCAACACCGACAGCGCCGCCGAGCCCGCGCCCGGATCGGACAGGCGATTGAACGTGGCGACGACGTCCTTCGCGGTCATCGGCTGGCCGTCGTGGAACTTCACGTTCTGGCGCAGCTTGAAGGTCCATACGTCGCCTTTCGCATTCGACGACCACGACAGCGCGAGCGCGGGCTTGAGCGTCAGATGTTCGCTGTCGTCGTCGATCAGGAATTCGCCCGTCTGATTGATGAGCGCGAGACCGGCGGCGTCGGTCACGGTGAGCGGATCGACGGCGCCCGCGGGCATCAGATGCGCGACGCGGATCGTGCCGCCGGGCTTGCCCGCGCCTTGCGCACGCGCGCCCGGCATGCCGAGGAGGCCGCCCGCCGACAGCGCGATGCCGAGCATGCTCGCATGACGCAGCAGCTCGCGGCGCGTGAGGCGCCCGGCCATGAACTCGTCGATCGCGTGATTGCCCAGTTCGCCCGCATGCGGGCGGGCGAGGTCGAGGAAATGCGCGTCGGTCGAAGGTTTTTTCATCGTGTGCGGATGTTGTCGTTGTCGCGCTCGCCCGGGCTGCGCCGCGCAAGCGATCAGGTTAGCCGCGCCGAAAAGCGCCGCCGCGTCTTCGCGAGGTAGCAAGGCGCGCGCCGAGGCTGCATCGCGCGTCTCTGCGCCCGCTTCAGTGATCGTGTGGATGCTTGTGAATCGGATCGACCCAATAGACTTCCTCGGGCTTTTCCACGGCATCGATGTTGAGATTCACCACCACCGCTTCATTGTCGCTGCGCACGAGCACGCATTCGAGCGGATCGTCGGTGCTGGCGTTGATTTCCTGATGCGGCACGTAGGGCGGCACGAAAATGAAATCGCCGGGACCGGCCTCGGCGGTGAATTCGAGATGCTCGCCCCAGCGCATGCGCGCCTGGCCGCGCACGACATAAATGACGCTCTCGAGCGCGCCATGGTGATGCGCGCCGGTCTTCGCATTCGGATGGATCGTGACCGTGCCGGCCCAGATCTTCTGCGCGCCGACGCGCGCCGCGTTGATGGCAGCCGCGCGGTTCATGCCCGGCGTCTGCGGAGTGTTGGTGTCGAGCTGATCGCCCTTGATGACCTTGACGCCGTGTTCGCGCCAATCGATGTGCTGATGTGCGTCGCTCATGTCGGTACGGTTTATCGTCTGCGGATAAGGAAAAGTCCGTTGCCGCCACCAACAGAGCGAGCAACGGACTTCCGATACTACACGGTTCGATCGCGATTATTTCGCTTTCGCGTTGATGATGGCCTCCGACACGTTCGACGGCGTCTCCGCGTAGTGCTTGAACTCCATCGTATAGGTCGCGCGGCCTTGCGTCAGCGAACGCAGCGACGTCGAGTAGCCGAACATCTCGGCAAGCGGCACTTCCGCGCGCACCAGCTTGCCGCCGCCGCCCGCGATGTCTTCCATGCCCTGCACCATCCCGCGCCGGCCGGAGAGATCGCCCATCACGTTGCCCATGAACTCTTCGGGCGTTTCCACTTCGACGGCCATCATCGGTTCGAGCAGCACGGGCTTGGCGCGGCGCATTGCTTCCTTGAAGGCCATCGAGCCGGCCATGCGGAACGCGTTTTCGTTCGAATCGACGTCGTGGTACGAACCGAAGGTCAGCCGCACCTTCACGTCGACCACCGGATAGCCCGCGAGCACGCCCGCCTTGAGCGTCTCCTGAATGCCCTTGTCCACTGCCGGAATGAACTCGCGCGGAATCACGCCGCCCTTGATCTGGTCGACGAACTCGTAGCCCTTGCCCGGGTCCGGCTCCAGCGCGATCACCGCGTGACCGTACTGGCCGCGCCCGCCCGACTGCTTGACGAACTTGCCCTCGACGTCCTCGACCTTGTTGCGCACCGTCTCGCGATACGCGACCTGCGGCTTGCCGACGGTCGCCTCGACGCCGAATTCGCGCTTCATCCGGTCGACGAGAATTTCGAGGTGCAGCTCGCCCATGCCGGAGATGATCGTCTGGCCGGATTCCTCGTCGCTCGTCACGCGGAACGACGGATCTTCCTGTGCGAGACGATTCAGCGCGATGCCCATCTTCTCCTGATCGACCTTGGTCTTCGGCTCGACGGCCTGCGAGATCACCGGTTCGGGGAAGATCATGCGTTCCAGGATGATGATGTGATTCGGATCGCACAGCGTATCGCCGGTCGTCGCTTCCTTGAGACCGACCGCCGCCGCGATGTCGCCCGCGCGCACTTCCTTGATTTCCTTGCGCTCGTTCGCGTGCATCTGCAGGATGCGGCCGAGGCGCTCCTTCTTTTCCTTCACCGGGTTGTAGACGGTGTCGCCCGAATTCACGACGCCCGAGTAGGTGCGGAAGAAGATCAACTGGCCGACGAACGGGTCCGTCATGATCTTGAACGCAAGCGCGGAGAACGGCTCGTCATCGCTCGGATGGCGTTCCGCTTCCTTGTCGTCTTCCGTGTGGCCGAGAATCGCGGGGACATCGACGGGCGAGGGCAGGTAGTCGATCACCGCGTCGAGCATCGCCTGCACGCCCTTGTTCTTGAACGCGCTGCCGCACAGCATCGGCACGATTTCGTTCGCGATGGTGCGCTTGCGTAGCGCCGCCTTGATTTCTTCCTCGGTCAGGCTCTCGTGGTCGTCGAGATACTTTTCGAGCAGCTCCTCGCTCGACTCGGCGGCCGCCTCGACCATCTTTCCGCGCCATTCGTGCGCGAGTTCCTTGAGGTTGTCGGGAATCTCCTCGTAGGTGAACTTGATGCCCTGGCTATCGTCGTCCCAGACGATCGCCTTCATCTTCACCAGATCGACGACACCCTGAAAATGCTCTTCCGCGCCGATCGGAATCTGGATCGGCACCGCGACCCCCTTGAGGCGCTCGCCGATCTGCCGCTGCACGCGGAAGAAGTCCGCGCCGACGCGGTCCATCTTGTTCACGAACGCGATGCGCGGGACCTTGTACTTGTTCGCCTGACGCCACACGGTTTCCGACTGCGGCTGCACGCCGCCGACCGAGTCGTAGACCATGCACGCGCCGTCGAGCACGCGCATCGAACGCTCGACCTCGATCGTGAAATCGACGTGTCCCGGTGTGTCGATAATGTTGATCCGGTGTTCCGGGTAATTGCCGGCCATGCCTTTCCAGAAGGCCGTCGTCGCTGCGGAGGTGATCGTGATGCCGCGTTCCTGCTCCTGCTCCATCCAGTCCATCGTGGCCGCGCCGTCGTGAACCTCGCCGATCTTGTGCGTCACGCCGGTGTAGAAAAGGATGCGCTCGGTAGTCGTCGTCTTGCCGGCATCGATGTGAGCGCTAATGCCAATGTTCCGATAGCGCTCGATGGGAGTCTTGCGGGGCACGTGAACCTCCTGTGGATGTGTCGACCCTGGTCGCCGTGCGGCGACCTTCGGCGCGACCTGAAGTGGTGAGATGCGTCGCGCTGAATCTTTTTAGGATAGCGCGTCGGCAAGCTCTTTGCAGGAATCCTGCCAGCTCGACGGAGGGGACTTTCCGGACGCAAAAAAACCGGCGTGTCGTGCGACGACGCCGGTTTCCTGGTCGGGCGAAAAGGGCTTGTTGCGGACTTATTGCGGGCTATTGCGCGCGCGGCAGGCCCTTGAGCTGTATGCCGGGCTTGATGCCCTTCGCGGCGAACCAGCCTTTGGGCATTTCGAGCGCATACACGCCGTTATTGCGCGGGCAGTGATTGTTCTCGGTCTCGGCCTGCATTTCGTCGATGTCGGTGATCGTGCCGTCCGCGCGAATGAACGCGATCGACAGCGGAATCAGCGTGTTCTTCATCCAGAAGCAATGCACGGCGTTTTCATTGAAAACGAAGAGCATGCCTTCGTTCGGTGCGAGCTTCGTGCGATACATGAGGCCTTGCTCGCGATCGGCATCGTTCGCGGCGACGGCGGCATCGATCACGTACATGCCCGCGGTGAGCTTCGCGCGCGGAAAGTCGGACGGCTGCTTGGCGCCGGGGGGCATTGTCTGTGCCTGCGCGAGCGGGACGGCTGCGAATGGCAGCATCAATGCGATCACGCATGCTCGAATCGTGGCGGCGATGCGCGCGCGCCGGGCCGAAGCCGTCGAACTGAATGGTGACACCAAGGCACGCAACAACAGATTCACGACGATGCTCCTTTCAAGACAAACGTTGTGCCGGAAAGCCGGCGGCCCCGCGCATGTTACTCGATGCGCAGGCACAAAACAAAAGGGCAGACGCCTTGCGGCCATCTGCCCTTCAACGCCGTAAAGACGACGGTAATGCTCGTTTTTGACTTCGCTATACCGCCGTTTTACAACGAACTTACTGAGCTGCCGAAGCGGCTTCCGGCGCCGAAGCGGCTGCCTTCTTGTGCGACTTGTGCGACGACTTGTGCGACTTCTTGTGCGACGACTTGTGAGCCGACGAAGCAGCAGCTGCCGGAGCAGCAGCGGCCGGTGCCGAAGCTTCTTGTGCGAATGCAGCGGTTGCGAACAGGCCAGCGACGAGAGCAGCGATCAGTTTGTTCATCTGTGAATCCTCAGCTTGAGTTAATTAACCAAACGACCCGGTCATTGAGTCATGTTGGTAAACGAGCCACCTACCTTTCGGTTGACAGTCGAGTCGATAAATTAATCTCGATACGACTGTGAACGCTTGAACCTTTCAAACTCCCTGGAGCACACAGGTTGTTGTAATCAGTTTTCGCTCATGCCGGATAGCTTTCTGCGGCATCTGACGCCCTTAACGCGTCGCGCGCGGAGTCGGTTGACGCGATTTACGGAGAAATGCGCAGCAGAACAAAAAATATTCGTTTCGAGATTTGCGCTACTCGATCTTCATGACACTGCGTTTAAGCGCATCGCACTGAACGATGCAAAGGCGCTTATTTGCGAGATAGTTGAATGCGATTCAACGAACGCGTTGCCACGGCGCGTCTGGCGCAACGTCCGCGGTCTCGCCGGGGGCGATGCCCAGCGCGAAGACATCGAGCGCGCCGATCGCCACGCGCACGAGCCGCAAGGTCGGATAACCGGCCGCCGCCGTCATGCGTCTGACCTGCCGGTTCTTGCCTTCGGTGATGGCCAGCTCGATCCACGTCGTCGGGATGGCGGCGCGAAAGCGGATCGGCGGCGTGCGCGGCCAGAGTGCGTCGATGTCGTGTGCACCGACGAATGCGGTGCGGCAGGGACGCGTCACATAGTCGCCGAGATCGACGCCTTTCGCGAGACGCGCGAGCGCGGCTGCGTCGGGTGCGCCTTCGACCTGCGCCCAATACCGCTTCACGAGCTTGTGACGCGGTTCTGCGATGCGGGCTTGCAGTGCGCCGTCATCGGTGAGCAGGAGCAGCCCTTCGCTGTCCGCGTCGAGTCTGCCCGCGGGATACACGCCCGGCGTCTTGACCCAGTCGCCGAGCGATGCGCGCGTTTCGTGCGCGGAAAACTGGCAGATGGTGCCGAAGGGCTTGTTCAGGGCGATGAGTGACATGCAAGGCGGCGCGCGGGGTGATCGGATGCGGCATCTTAATGCATGCGCCAGGCCCCGTCGGGCGCGCCGGGGCGGGCCAGCATGGTTAGAATGATGTAATGACGAACATTGGGGGCTGTGCGTCGCCCCCGCATGCTGCATCGCATCGTTCTCTTTCCAGTTTGTTTGCTTCCACTCAAGTCCGGCCTTATTTGGAGTCGACCATGCCGTATCAGCACATCAAGGTTCCGGCGGACGGTGACAAGATCACCGTCAACGCGGATTTCTCGCTCAACGTCCCCGATCAGCCGATCATCCCGTACATCGAGGGCGACGGCACGGGCGTCGACATCACGCCGGTGATGATCAAGGTCGTCGATGCGGCGGTGGAAAAGGCCTACGGCGGCAAGCGCAAGATTCAATGGATGGAAATCTTCGCGGGCGAAAAGGCGACGCGCGTCTACGGCCCCGATGTGTGGCTGCCCGACGAGACCCTCGATGTGGTGAAGGACTACATCGTGTCGATCAAAGGGCCGCTCACGACGCCCGTCGGCGGCGGCATCCGTTCACTGAACGTTGCGCTTCGTCAACAGCTCGATCTGTATGTGTGTCTGCGGCCGGTGCGCTATTTCAAGGGCGTGCCCTCGCCGGTGCGCGAGCCGGAGAAGATCGACATGGTGATCTTCCGCGAGAATTCCGAGGACATCTACGCGGGTATCGAATGGCCGGCGGATTCGGCCGAGGCGAAGAAGGTCATCAAGTTCCTGCGCGAGGAAATGGGCGTGACGAAGATCCGTTTCCCGGATTCGTCGGGGCTCGGAATCAAGCCGGTGTCGCGCGAGGGCACGGAGCGGCTCGTGCGCAAGGCGATTCAATACGCGATCGACAACGACCGTCGCTCGGTGACGCTGGTGCACAAGGGCAACATCATGAAGTTCACCGAAGGCGCGTTCCGCGACTACGGTTATGCGCTCGCGCAGAAGGAGTTCAACGCGGAACTGATCGACGGCGGTCCGTGGATGAAGGTGAAGAATCCGAAATCGGGCAATGACATCGTCGTGAAGGATGTGATCGCCGATGCGTTCCTGCAGCAAATCCTGCTGCGTCCGGCCGAATACGACGTGATCGCGACGCTCAACCTGAACGGCGATTACGTCTCGGACGCGCTCGCGGCACAGGTGGGCGGCATCGGCATCGCGCCGGGCGCGAACATGTCCGATTCCGTCGCAATGTTCGAAGCGACGCACGGCACGGCGCCGAAGTACGCGGGCAAGGACTATGTGAATCCAGGTTCGGAAATTCTCTCGGCTGAAATGATGCTGCGCCACCTCGGCTGGTTCGAGGCCGCGGACCGCATCATTTCGTCGATGGAGCAATCGATTCTTTCGAAGCGCGTCACGTACGACTTCGCGCGCCTGATGGAAGGTGCGACGCAGGTATCGTGTTCAGGCTTCGGACAGGTGATGATCGAGAATATGTGAGGACTCACCTCAGTTCGATGTGTTAAGTAAAACCCCGGAAGGCTTGCGCCTTGCGGGGTTTTTGACTGGGCGCCAGCGCTTCATATATTTGAGAAGCGCCGAACGAAAAAAAACCCGGCTCGGAGGCCGGGTTTCACGAGGCAAAGTTCGATCGAACGGTCAGGCAGCGTCCTGGATGTTCGAAGCCTGCTTGCCCTTCGGTCCCTGGACGATCTCGAAGCTGACCTTCTGGCCTTCTTTGAGTGTCTTGAAACCGTTCATTTGAATCGCCGAGAAATGTGCAAACAGATCCTCGCCGCCTTCATCGGGCGTGATGAATCCGTAGCCTTTCGCGTCGTTGAACCACTTGACCGTACCAGTAGACATTCGTACTTCCCCTCTAACTCTTGTCGCACCCAGAGCACGCTCGAAAAGCTCGACGGCCACCCCACATTGTGAACCGCCCCCTCCTCACAAGCTCACCTCGGCCTCTTTTTTCGTCCGTGGTTGGCCCCCGGAAAAAAGTGCCAGTTTGATTGTTAAATCTCTTAAATCGGGTGTCAAGGAATTTTTGGGATGGCCGTTAAGCTCGTTGCAAAGAGCACATTCGTAGGGTAATTCCTGCTTTGCGTGTGTGCTGCCGTCCAAGCACGCCATCTTGAAAAGTCGCATAATCGACTCACGTGTGTGTTACCCGGCGGCCCGCGGCGCCTGCTCGGTTTGTTTTTTTTGAAGCTGTGCGATACTCGTTTCGACGAGGGGCAAGCGGGCCGCGCCGAAGCGTTGGGCAGCGGCAGGATTGAATGGACGATAGCTGTGCGAATGCAGTTTTCAGCGTTGCATTCCGACCGGGCGGTCGGTGCTGGAGCGGCAATTGCAAGGACGTCCGTGTTGTTTAGAATGGGTGTATGGCGATCAATCCCAACAAGCAGGATGGCACGGTACTGGAGCGGCAGGAGCAGAAGCTCAAGAAGCCGGCCATGTACAAGGTGGTGCTGCTGAATGACGACTTCACGCCGATGGAATTCGTCGTGATGATCGTGCAGGAATACTTCAATAAAGATCGTGAGACTGCGACGCAGATCATGCTGAAGGTTCATCGCGAAGGCAGGGGAGTTTGTGGGGTCTACACGCGGGATATCGCGTCGACCAAAGTTGAGCAAGTCGTTAGCCATGCACGGCAAGCGGGACACCCGCTGCAGTGCGTGATGGAGGAAGCATGATTGCCCAGGAACTGGAAGTCAGTCTGCACATGGCGTTTATGGAAGCACGTCAGGCGCGGCACGAGTTCATAACGGTCGAGCATCTGCTGCTCGCCCTGTTGGACAATCCGACCGCGGCTGAAGTGTTGCGCGCCTGCGCAGCCAACATTGAAGATTTGCGTCAGAACCTGCGCAATTTCATTCATGACAACACGCCGACCGTGCCGGGGACGGACGACGTCGATACTCAGCCGACGCTTGGTTTCCAGCGCGTGATCCAGCGCGCGATCATGCACGTGCAATCGACCTCGAACGGCAAGAAGGAAGTGACCGGCGCGAACGTGCTGGTGGCGATCTTCGGCGAGAAGGACTCGCACGCGGTGTACTACCTGCAGCAGCAGGGCGTCACGCGTCTCGATGTCGTGAATTTCATTTCGCACGGCATCGCGAAGACGAACAGCGGCGACGCCGCGAAGACGAACAGCGAAGCCAATCCGGAGTCGGAAGACGCCGCTGCGCAAAAGGAAACGCCGCTTGCGCAGTTCACGCAAAACCTCAATCAGCTCGCGAAGGATGGCAAGATCGATCCGCTGATCGGCCGCGAACTGGAAGTCGAGCGCGTGGTGCAGGTGTTGTGCCGCCGTCGCAAGAACAATCCGCTGCTCGTGGGTGAAGCCGGCGTGGGCAAAACTGCGATCGCAGAAGGGCTCGCCTGGCGCATCACGCGCGGCGAAGTGCCGGACATCCTCGCTGACGCGCAGGTGTATTCACTCGACATGGGTGCGCTGCTCGCGGGCACGAAGTATCGCGGCGATTTCGAACAACGTCTGAAGACGGTGCTCAAGGAACTGAAGGAGCGTCCGCACGCCATTCTGTTCATCGACGAAATTCATACGCTGATCGGCGCGGGCGCGGCTTCGGGCGGCACGCTCGATGCGTCGAACCTGCTGAAGCCGGCGTTGTCGTCGGGTCAGTTGAAGTGCATCGGTGCAACTACGTTTACGGAATATCGCGGCATCTTCGAGAAGGACGCGGCGTTGTCGCGTCGTTTCCAGAAGGTGGATGTCACCGAGCCGACCGTCGAGCAGACCGTGGCAATTCTGCGCGGCCTCAAGACGCGTTTCGAAGAGCATCACGGCGTGAAGTATTCGTCAGGTGCTTTGTCCGCGGCGGCGGAGCTGTCGGCGCGCTTCATCACGGATCGTCATCTGCCGGACAAGGCCATCGACGTGATCGACGAAGCGGGCGCGGCGCAACGCATCCTGCCGAAGTCGAAGCAGAAGAAGACCATCGGCAAGAGCGAGATCGAAGAGATCATCTCGAAGATCGCGCGCGTGCCGGCGCAGAGCGTTTCGCAGGACGATCGCAGCAAGCTCCAGACGCTCGATCGCGATCTGAAGGCCGTCGTGTTCGGCCAGGATCCGGCCATCGATGCGCTGTCGGCATCGATCAAGATGGCGCGCGCGGGACTCGGCAAAACGGACAAGCCGATCGGCGCGTTCCTTTTCTCCGGGCCGACGGGCGTCGGCAAGACCGAGGTCGCGAAGCAGCTGGCGTTCACGCTCGGCATCGAGCTGCTGCGCTTCGACATGTCGGAATATATGGAGCGCCATGCGGTCAGCCGTCTGATCGGTGCGCCGCCGGGCTATGTCGGGTTCGATCAGGGTGGTCTTCTGACCGAAGCCGTCACGAAGAAGCCGCACTGCGTGCTGCTGCTCGACGAAATCGAGAAGGCGCATCCGGATATCTACAACGTGCTGCTGCAGGTGATGGATCACGGCACGCTGACGGATAACAACGGCCGCAAGGCGGACTTCCGCAACGTCATCATCATCATGACGACGAACGCGGGTGCCGAGACGATGGGCAAGTCGGTGATCGGTTTCACGTCGCGCCGCGAATCGGGCGACGAAATGGCCGACATCAAGCGCATGTTCACGCCGGAGTTCCGTAACCGTCTGGACGCGATCATCAGCTTCCGCTCGCTGGACGAGGAAATCATCCTGCGCGTGGTCGACAAGTTCCTCATGCAACTGGAAGATCAATTGCACGAGAAGAAGGTCGATGCGGTCTTTACCGATGCATTGCGCAAGCATCTCGCGAAGCACGGTTTCGATCCGCTGATGGGCGCTCGCCCGATGCAGCGTCTGATTCAGGACACGATCCGTCGTGCATTGGCCGACGAACTGCTGTTCGGCAAGCTGCTCAACGGTGGCCGCGTGACGGTGGATGTCGATGCGGACGACAAGGTACAGCTCACGTTCGACGAAAACTCGGCGCCGCCGCGCAATCCGAATCCGGAAGCAATCGAAGTGGATTGATCGAAGGGGTCTTTGGAAGTAAAAACGGCGCGGGTTTGAACTGACCCCGCGAAGTTGGACGGTTAAAGTCTAGCGGGTAGCCAAGGCCTGAGTTCTGTATTGCACGGGACTCA